>JBEKLQ010000036.1:0-32954 GCA_050010115.1 Acidimicrobiales bacterium
ATCCCTGCGTCGACGACGGTGGCGCCGCGGTCGTCGAGCAGCGCGTAGCAGTTGACGTGCCCGAGACCGGTGAAGAAGATCGGGATCTGGAGCCGGAGGACGCCAGGGGAGACCTCGGTGATCTCGCTCGACGCTGGCTCTTGTTCTTGCTTGAGCGGTCGCCGGGGCGCTTCGGCCGACCCGGCGGAACCCGAAGAGTCTTCGGGCCCCTTGATCACCCGCCGCTGCCGTTCGTAGCGCTGTCGGGTGCTGGCGCAGCGGCGGCCCCAGGGTCCGCTCCGGCGTCGACCGGCGCCGCTCCGGCGAGGAAGTGCTGCTGGTAGTAGACGAGCTCGGCGACGCTCTCGCGGACGTCATCCATCGCCCGGTGCGCAGTCTGCTTGTGGGGCCGTGCGGCGTAGAGGTCAGGGCGCCAGCGTTTGCAGAGCTCCTTCACGGTGGACACGTCAACCGACCGGTAGTGGAACCAGCTCTCGAGCTCGGGCGCGTACCGCCGCAGGAACCGCCGGTCCATTCCGATCGAGTTTCCGCACAGCGGCTCGACTCCCCCGCGCGGGACGTGAGAGCGGACGAACTCCAAAGTCTCCGCGGCTGCTTCGGCGACTGACACCGTTGACACCGCGATCTCCGGTAGCAGGCCGGACACCGAATGCATATGCCGCACGATGTCCTCCATCTCGGCGAGCTGCTCGGGGGTTGCCCCGATGACGAGGTCGGGGCCCTCAGCGACGATGTTCAGCTGGTCGTCGGTGACGAGGGTGGCGATCTCGACGATCACGTGGCGTTCGGGCTCGAGACCAGTCATTTCGAGATCCATCCAGACAAGCACGCTCGGGGATCGTAGTGAGCGCTCCACTACCCTGCAGCGGTGACCGAGATCCCGCCGCTCGAAATTCCGGTGTTGCAGCTCGATCCCGAGTTGCCGATCCCGAGCCGGGCTCATGACGGCGACGCTGGTGTCGATCTCCTCGCGCGTCACGACGTCGTCCTCGAACCGGGCGGTGGCCGTGCCCTCGTGCCCACAGGGGTGGCGCTCGGGCTGCCGCCCGGTACGGCCGGCCTCGTCCTGCCGCGAAGCGGTCTCGCGCTCCATCACGGGGTGACCTGCCTCAACGCACCGGGCCTGATCGACCCTTCCTATCGTGGGGAGGTGGGAGTCATACTGGTAAACACGGATCCGAGCGAGCGATACCAGGTGCACCGTGGGGATCGCATCGCACAACTACTCGTCGTGACGCCCGAGACAGCGTTGCTGGTGACGGCCGCGGAGCTCGGCGACAGTGACCGGGGCAGCGGGGGCTTCGGCCACACCGGGCGCTGACGGCGTGGCGGGACCCATCAACGACGACGAATCGGCGAAGAGGCACGGGAGGACGAGATGCAGCGTTTGAGCGGACTCGATGCCATGTTCTTCTACCTGGAGACGCCGACCTCGCACATGCACGTGACCGGCGTGTATGTGCTCGAACCGGGAGATGCGGGCTTGTCCTTCGACGCGGTGCGCGACCTGATCGCAAGCCGCCTGCCGCTGGCCGCACCATTCCGGCGGCGCCTGGTCGAAGTGCCGTTGAAGCTGGGACACCCGTACTGGATCGAAGACCCTGATTTCGACCTCGACTACCACGTGCGCAGGGCGTGCCTGCCGCCGCCGGGTGGGATGGAGGAGCTGGCGGGCTACGTGGCCCAAGTGGGAGGGCTGCCGCTCGACCGGGCTCGCCCGCTCTGGGAGATGTATGTCGTCGAAGGCCTCGAGGGCGGGCGATTCGCCCTCGTCGGCAAGATGCATCACGCCGCCATCGATGGCGTGTCCGGCGCTGAGATCATGGCGACGTTGCTCGACCTTGAGCCGGACCCGCCGGCGCGCCAGATCGTCGACCCGTGGCGCTCGGAGCAGATCCCGAGTGATGCAGAGCTGATGGCGCTGGCGATGAGCGCGCTCGTCGGTCATCCGGTGAAGGCGCTCAAGACGGCTCGACGCGTGGTCGAGACTGCAATGCACGTCAGCGAAGCCAACCGTGAGTCCGGGGTCGCACCTCCGCCCGCACCGTTCAGCGCGCCGAAGACATCCTTCAATGCCTCGTTGACGCCTCACCGGAGGGTCGCCTTTGCAGCACGGCCACTCGACGATTTCAAGACCGTCAAGAACCACTTCCGGTGCACGGTGAACGACGTCGTACTCGCAGTCTGCGCGGGCGCGCTTCGGCGATACCTCCTCGACTACTCCGAGCTCCCGACCGAACCGCTCGTCGCCATGGTGCCAATGTCGGTCCGCACCGACGACGAGATCGGGTCCCACGGCAACCGCATCTCGGCCATGCTCACGTCACTGGCGACCAATCTCGACGATCCTGTCGAGCGCCTCGGGGCTGTGTCGGAGGGAATGCGCCGGGCCAAGGAACAAGAGCGCCTGATCGGTGCAGCCACG
Organism: Acidimicrobiales bacterium; assembly: GCA_050010115.1. Taxonomy (GTDB): domain Bacteria; phylum Actinomycetota; class Acidimicrobiia; order Acidimicrobiales; family Bog-793; genus JAKACA01. The sequence goes on from JBEKLQ010000036.1 coordinate 2,426, forward strand.
CTCACCGACTGGACCGAGTTCACGTTCCCGGCGCTCATCGGGCGCGCCTCGCGCCTGACCGGCTCGATGCGGGTCTTCGACCGGATGCGCCCGCTGTTCAACGTGACGGTGTCGAACGTGCCAGGCCCGCCCTTTCCGCTCTACCTGGCCGGCGCCCGCATGGTGGGCATGTATCCGCTCGGCCCGGTCACCGATGGCGTCGGGCTCAACATGACCGTCATGAGCTACTGCGGGATGGTCTACTTCGGTCTGAACGCGTGCCGTGAGAGCGTGCCGGCGATCTCCGAGATGCCGAAGATGTTGCACGAGTCGCTCGACGAACTGTTGGCGGCGACGAGATCGGGCCCTCAGCGCACGCGCCGGAGGCCCAAGGCGCGAAGCGCCGGTGCGCCCGCGATCATGCGGCCGGCCGGCTGAGCCTTGCCCCTCGCAGGCGAACTGTCGTACGATTGACTGTATGGTCAATCAAACATTGTCGGAAGGACGAGCCGCGAGCTGGCCAGCCGCGGGAGCCATGCCGGATGTGGCGCCCATCGATCCGCGAGAGCTCGAGACCGTGCTCAGGCCGTTTGGCGAGAGTCGCATGCTTCCGCGCGCGGCCTACGTGAGCGAGGCCGTCTTTGTTTGGGAGCAGCGGCACTTCTTCGCCGGCGGATGGATGTGCGTCGGCCGCAGCGACTCGATGCCGAACCCCGGTGATCAACGAGCCGAGTCGCTTGGCCACGCCGGCGTGTTCCTCATGCGTGACGCCGATGGCGTACTGAGGGCATTCGCCAACGCCTGCCGGCACCGCAACCATGAGTTGCTCCCGTGCGGTGAGACCGTCAACCGGCCGATCGTGCTGTGCCCGTACCACGCGTGGTCGTACCGGCTGGATGGGTCGTTGAGGAAGGCTCCTGGTTTTGACGAGGGAGCGATGGCCGGGTTCGACCCAGCTGACAACTCGCTCGTCCCACTGCCGATGACCGAGTGGCACGGCTGGATCTTCGTGGATGGCTCCGACCACGCTGGGCGGTTCTCTGAGCATGTCGCCGGGCTGGAGGAGATCGTCGGGCCGTACGAGCCCGAGCGGCTGCAGGTCGCGGGCCGCCACGACTACGTGGTGGCGGCGAACTGGAAGATCCTGAGCGAGAACTACCAGGAGTGCTACCACTGCCCGGTCATCCATCCTGAGCTGTGCGCCGCAAGCCCACCGAGCAGTGGCGACAACTACGCGCACCCCCGAGAGGGTGCCTGGGTCGGCGGCTGGATGGATTTGCGAGAGGGTTACGACACCATGTCGCTCGACGGTCGCACATCCGGTACCCCGCTGCGGGGACTGGACGAGCGCCGCCGCCGGATCGTCGACTACATCGGCCTGTTCCCGAACGTGCTCATCAGCCTGCACCCCGACTACGTCATGACCCACATACTCACGCCGCTCGCGGCGGACCGGACGAGGATCCAGTGCACGTGGGCCTTCTCGCCCGAGGACCTCGCGCGCCACGACTTCGACCCAGCGTTCGGGGTCGACTTCTGGGACATCACGAACCGGCAGGACTGGGGGGCGTGTGAGTCCGTCCAGCGGGGGCTCGCCAGCGAGCACGCCGTGCCCGGACTGCTGTCAGAGGCCGAGGACGGCGTGTACCAGTTCGTGACGATGATCGCCCGCGGTTACGCCGGGCTGCCGCTCACCGCCGGGGCCGTCTCCGTCGGCTGACACCCTTGCCGGTGCTGTCTGCGCCCGCGTGCTAGATGAGCTCGCGCACGCTCCGCTTGGCCAGTTGGTGGGCGATGATCGAACGCTGCACTTCACTCGTGCCCTCCCAGATGCGCTCCACACGCAGCTCGCGGAAGAAGCGCTCGGCCACGTTCTCGCGCATGTATCCCCGGCCGCCGAAGATCTGAACGGCGCGGTCGGCAACGCGGCCGGCCATCTCGGACGAGTAGAGCTTGCTCATGGAGGCCTGTGCGTGTTGCACCTTGAGGCTCCGGCCCTCGTCGACGCCTCGGGCCGTCTCGTAGACGATCGACCGTGCCGCGAACAGCTCGGTCAGGCTGTCGGCGAGCATCGCCGCGACGAGCTGGTGGCCCATGATCGCCTGGCCGTACACGATCCGCTCGTTGGCGAACGCCGTCGCCTCGGAGATCAGGCGCTCGGCGGCACCGAGGCACCGGGCGGCGACCATGACGCGCTCGAAACGGAACCACTCGTAGGAGAAGCCCATCCCGTCGCCTTCCTCCCCGACGCGGTACGACGCCGGAACGCGGACGTCCTCGAACGCCACGATCGGGTGATGGTGGGCGATCGTGTGCGAGTAGGCCGGGGTCCGGACGACCCGGACTCCGGGAGAGGGCAGATCTACGACGAACATGGCGTGCTCGCCGGCGTGCGGCCCATTGGTGAGCTTCGCCTGGAAGAACGCGTATGTTGCCCCGTTGTAGGAGGTGACGTGCCACTTGACTCCGTCGAGTACGTAGTCGTCGCCGTCTCGGCGCGCCGTCGACACGATGGCGTCCACATCGGAGCCGGCCCCTTCCTCGGTGATGGCGTAGCACTCAGCCATCTCACCGCGGACGGTCGGGAGTAGCCACCGCTCGAGCTGGTAGTCGGTGGCGACCGCAGGCCACCACTGGGGGGGCGTGGAGATCATCCAGCCGAGGGCGTTCGTCGCACGCCCGACCTGCTCTTGCACCAGCACCTGCTGGAGCATCGTGTACCCGCCGCCGCCGAGCGCGGCCGGCATGTTCGTGGCGAGCAGCCCGAGCTCACGCGCACGGGTCTCGAACTTCTCGCTGACGTCGGCCGGCAGCTCGCCCTCGTGCATCTCCGCTTCGGTCTCGTAGGGGATGAGCTCGTCGATGAACCCTCGGGTTCTCGCCTGGATCTCGAGATCGTCCTCAGACAGCCCGTACATGCTGGCTCACGCCTCCTTAGCGACCACGCGCCATCGCGTTCGGTCGGCCTTGACTGACTGTTCAGTTTATGTCAGCGTTCCCGCATGCGCACGAATCACTGGGGGGAGAGCGACGACCGCGTCGCCGACGCCGTCGTCGTCGGCGGAGGGACCGTCGGCGGATGGTGCGCATGGATGCTCCGGGAGTCCGGCCTCGAACGAGTGGCCGTCGTCGAGCGCTCCACCCTTGGGCGAGGTGCTTCGAGCCGGGCTGCCGGGATGGTCCGCAGCCAGGGTGGCACTCGGGCTGCGGTACTGCTCGGCATGTGGAGCCGGGACTTCTACCTGAGGCAGGCCGACGAACTGGGGGTCGATTCGGGCTTTGTAGCCCAGGGCTATTTCATGCCCGCGTTCGACTCCGGATCGGTGAAGATCGGCCAGGCTCGAGTCGCTATGCAGCAGGATTTGGGCCTCGACGTGGAGTGGCTGTCACCCGCCGAGGCTGCTCCGATCACCCCGACCTTTGCGCCCGACTCCCATCTCGGTGGCTCGTTCGCCTCGGGCGATGGGTATCTCGACCCCCCTCGCAACGTGCTCGCCTACTCCGTGGCGTTGCACCGCGCCGGCGTGCGTGTCATCGAGCGCACGGAGTTCACCGGCCTCAAGATCGCCGGGGGCAGGGTGATCGGCGTCGGGACCGCCGCCGGATCAATTGCCACTGAACGCGTCGTGTTGACCGGCGGTCCCGAACTCGCCAGTGTCGGGCGGTTGGCAGGTGTGGTGATCCATTCTGGAGGCACCCGCCATCAGGTGATGGTGACCGAACCGCACCCGGCGTTGAATCCCGACGTGTTCGGTGCCATGGTGTTCGATCTGCCCAACGGCCTGTACTGGCGCCCTGAGGACGGTGGGCTGTTGTTCGGTATGTCCAACCCCGAGGAGCCTCCGGGCGACGCCCTCGAGATCGACTGGCCCTACCTCCAGAAGATGCGTGCGCGTCTCGGTCGGCTCGTACCGCTCACAGCCGGCCTCGGTCTCCGCCGGGCATGGGCTGCCACGATCGACTACACGCCCGACCATCTGCCGATCCTCGGGCCGGCGTTCGGTAGTGACGGGCCGATCGCCGGCGTGACCGTCGCGTCGGCGGGTGGGCACGGAATGATGTGGGGTCCCGCCGTTGCCCGTGTGGCAGCCGATCTGTGCGTCTTGGGCAGCACCAACGTGCTCGACGTGTCGTCGCTCGGGCTCGATCGGTTCGATGCCGACGGCCACAGCCGACTCGACCCTGATCCCATCGCTCTTCCCTTTCCTGAAAGGACTGCTACGTCATGACTGATACCGAGGCGACGAATTTGGGCTCTCCGGTTGGCACGCCCAAGATCGCCGGCGCCGCGACGCGGACCGACCTCGAGGACTGGGGGCCGCTCGCCGAAGCCACGGGCCACGAGATGTCGACCGCCGGGATCACCCTCTGGAAGAACGAGGAGACCGAGGCGGAGTCTGGCATCTGGGAGTGCACCCCTGGCCCGTCGCGCTGGGATCTCGAGACGAATGAGTTCGTCCACGTGCTCGCCGGCCGGATGACGGTGACGGAGGACGGCGCTGAGCCGGTTGAGCTGAGTGCCGGCGACAGTGTCGTATTCCCCCTCGGTTGGAACGGCACCTGGGACATCCACGAGACGTTGCGAAAGCTGTACGTGATCTTCTGAGTCCTGGGGCGGCGGCTGGTGATCCTCGCCCCGGCCCGTCGCGCCGGTTGCCGTCCGCACTGCCAGCGACCGGCTGTCGCGGCCTGGTTCAGCCCCGAGCGACCACCAGTGCGTCGAGCGCAACTGCGCCCGACGGGCCGCACCGCAACGGGTTGATGTCGAGTGCCTCGATGACCTCGCCGAGCTCCAGGGCCAGGTTGGACACGCTTTTCAGCGCACCGACGACCGCGTCCAGATCGGCGGCGGGCGCGCCCCGGTAGCCGTCGAGGACACGCTGCACCGTGAGCCGACCGAGCAGCCGCCGCGCGGCAGCGCTGTCCAACGGCGGGAGGCCCACCGCACGGTCGGCCAGGATCTCGACGAGCACCCCGCCGGCTCCAATCACGACGACGGGCCCGAGGAGTGGGTCGCGGATGACGCCGAGCGCGAGTTCGGTGCCTGCATCCGCCATCGCCATGACGAGCGCCCCCGGGCCGAGGCGGCCCGCGAGGTCCTCATAGGCGCGAGCGATCTCGTCGGCCGTACCGAGGTCGAGCACCACGCCGCCCACGTCGGACTTGTGAGCGATGTCGGGATCGTTGGTCTTGAGCACCACGGGCCAGCCGATGGACTCAGCCGCTGCGACCGCTGCGTCTCGGCTGGTGACGGGGGCGTATGCGGGCGCCGCGATGCCGTAGTCGGCGAGCAACGCGAGCCCCTCGGCGCCCGACAACGGCCCGTTGCGGAGCCGTTCGGCCCACCGCTGTTGGCGAGCGGGGTCAAGGGTCGGGTTCACGGCGGCGGGCCGGGCGAACAGGTCCGGGAGATCGACCAGATGACGGAGCGCCAGCAGGCCGGTTCGTGTGCCTTCGAGCACCGGGATGCCGGCGTCACGCAGGCGGCGGGCTGCGGAGCGGTCCAGCGCGCTCGGGAGGTTGGTGAGCAGGCAGACCGGTTTTTCTGTTGCCGACCAGGTGTCGAGCAACGCTTCGGGATAGGCGGTGTCCCCGTCCAGCTCCGGCACGAGGTCGATGCACAGGGCGACCGCTTGCACCGCATCATCTTGCGCCATAGCCAGCAGGGATGCGGCGAAGAGCTCCCTCGTAGCAGCGCCCGTACCCCAGACATCGAGTGGGTTGCCGGGCTCGAGCCCGGGGTCGAGGATGCCGGTCAGGTGATCGCGCGTCGTGTCAGCGATCGCCGCGAAGCGCACGCCCACCGCCTCGGCCACATCGGCGACGAGAGCCCGTTCAGCACCGGAATCGTGTACCGTCGCGATGCCCAGGCCCGCTTTGTCTGCTCCTCGGGTGGCCACGCGCCGGCCGGCGCAGAACAGCTCCAAGGTGTCCGCCATCTCGTTGAGATCCTTCACCCGGATCACGCCGTGGGCGTCGAACAGCGCCTCCCATGCGGCGTCATCGCCAGCGAGGGCGCCCGAGTGCGCAGCCACCATGGCCCGTCCCCCGGGTGAGCTTCCGACCGTCAGCGCCACGACCGGCACGCCCGCGGAGGCGGCCCTCGCCAGCGACGCCCGAAGCGAGGTGGGGGACCGGAGGGTCTCGAGCAGGAGCGCGACGACCCTCGTCTCCTCCAGCTCCAGCGCGTAGTCCATGTACGACGCCGTCGTCGTGACGAGCTCCTGCCCGGACGAGACGGCCACCGTCCAGCCGAGCCGGCGGTCGGCCCTCAACAAGGCGGAGAACGCCGAACCGGAGTGAGTGACAAGTGCGATCGGCCCGACGGGTAGAGGGTAGGGCTCCAAGTAGCCGATCGCCCGCAAGCCTTTCACTTGATTGACAAAACCCATGCATCCCCCGCCGCACACTGCCATCCCCGCCTCACGGGCGGTGGTGGCGAGCCGCTCGCGAAGCGAGCCGTCGGTATCGACCGCGCTCCCGTAGACAACGGCGCTCCGGTCGCCGCGTGTGGCGGCAAGCCCGATCTGCTCTTCCAGGGCGGCGTCGCCCACGCAACACAGCACGAGGTCGACCGGGTCAGGGATGCTGTCCAATGACGGCAGGCATGGGAGGCCTGCGAGGTGCCCGTACTTGGGGTTGACGAGATGTATCTCCGGCGCGCTCGCGCTGCGGTAGAGCTCGGTGAGGACGCGGTTGCCGAAACTGTCCTCTCGCGGACTCGCCCCGACGACGGCGATGCTGCGGGCCTCGAGCATGGCCTGGATGGCGGGGCGTGTTAGGCCACGGTCACCCGGCGCGGCTCCGTCGCGCCCGCCGATCAGGTGATGCCCCTCGGTCGGGCTGCTCACGCCCGGCGAAACAGTTGCCTCGCTCGGCTGCGGCGTTCTTCGGAACGCCGGTCGGCCAATGCCGCACGCGCCGCCTGCCAGCCCGGGATGCCGCACACGCCGCCGCCGGCGTGGGTCGCCGAGCTCGCGTAGTACAGGCCGTCGATCGGCGTGCGGTAGTCGGCGTAGCCGGGCGCAGGCCTCATGTGGAACAGCTGCTCGATCGACAGCTCGCCGTGGAAGATGTTGCCACCGATCAGGCCGTACTCCTGCTCCATCTCGCATGGTCCGACGATGTCACGGTGCAAGACGGAGCCCTTGAAGTTGGGCGCGAGCTCGGTGTAGAGGTCGATCAGCCGGTCGGCGTACGCCTCGAGCTCGGCTGTGTGAGGCTCGGTGTTCCAATCCGCCGGCACCCACTGAGTGAACAGCGACATGATGTGGATCCCGTCTGGGGCCAACGTGCGGTCGAATGCGGTGGGGATCACGCTGTCGCTGAAGGGCGCAGCCGCCGGCCGGCCGTCGCGGGCGTCGAGGAACGCCCTCTCGATGAACTCCATCGATGGCGCCATCTCCACCGAGCCCGTGTGGTGCTCCTGCTGGTTCGTGCCGGGGTCGGCGGTGAAGTTCGGCAACTCCGCCAGCGCCAGGTTGATCTTGACGACGCCAGAGCGCGTCTTCCAGTGCTCGATGTCGCGGACGAAGTCGTCCGGCAGCTCGCGGTGGTCGATCTGGTCGAGGAAGGCCGTCTTCGGATGCAAGCTCGTGACGACGACCGGGGCGAGGATCTCCTCACCGTTGTCGAGGACGATCCCCCTGGCCTTGCCGTTGCGCACGATGACCTCAGCGACACGGGCCTCGGTGCGGATCTGCACGCCGAAGCCGGTTGCCGCCCTCGAGATGGCGTCTGCCACCGCACCCATCCCACCCTCAGGGAAGCCCCAGTTCCCGAGGTGCCCGTCGCCGACGTCACCGATGGAGTGGTGTGCCATCACGTAGGCGGTGCCCGGCTCGTAAGGGCCCGCCCAGGTGCCGATCACGCCGTTCACAGCCATGGCCGATTTCACTTGGGAGGACTCGAACCAGTCGTCGAGCAGATCGGCGATGCTCATGGTCATCAAGCGCGTGACGTCGCCGATCGTCCGGACGTCCATGCCGCGGTGGCGCCAAGCGAGTCGCAGCGTGTCCAGCAGATCGGCAGGTTGGCGTGAGCCCAGCTTCGGCGGCACCGTCAGCAGGAGCGGTCCGAGCACGTCGGCGAGGCCACCGAGCCAGGCATCCCACTGCGGCATTGCCTCGGCGTCCTGCTTGGACCATTTGACGATCTCGTCGTAGTTCCGCTTGGAGTCGTCGGCGAAGAGCTTGATCGAGCCACCCTCGGGAAAGGCCTGGTAGTAGGGCCCCATTGGGTACACCTTGTAGCCGTTGCGCTCGAGATCGAGATCCTTGATGATGGTCGGGGGCAACAGGCTCATGACGTAGGAGAGCCGAGTGACCTTGAGCTCGGGAGCGTCGGGCCACGGGCTCTCGGTCGTGGCGGCGCCGCCCGCCTTCTGGCGGGATTCGAGCACCACCGTGCTCAGGCCGGCACGAGCGAGATAGGCGCCGGCGACGAGCCCGTTGTGCCCCCCACCGACCACGATCGCATCGAAGTTCGACGTCATCTGTAGCGCCCCTCCGTCCCCCGGACGTTCGCCGGCGGGTTTGACTGACTGTTCAGTCTAGGTCCCTGGTACGGTTGCGACAAGCGACTCGGTCTCCGCCGAGCAGTCTCGCGACGGTGAAGGGAGCAGTAGTGATGGCGACACGGACGGATCCGCCTGCCCCAGCGACCGAGACGGCCTCCGCTCGTCCGGAGGCGGCCGGCAGCGCTGCCAACGAGACACCCGGCACCCCGGACGGGCGGCGTACGCAGATGTTGAGAGCGGCGCTGGACGTGCTCGAGGAGCGGGGCTTCCCCGACACGCGCATCTCCGACGTCGCCGAGCGAGCCGAGGTCAGTCCAGCCCTCGTCATCTACTACTTCAAGACGAAGGACCGTCTGCTCACCGAGGCGATGCGCTATGCCGAGGATCTCTGGTACGCCGACGGTGGGCGCCGCCTCGACGCGCTCCCGACCGCTGCCAAGCGGTTGGAGGAGATCGTCTCGATGACGTGCCTCCCTCAGGAACCGCAGGCGGACGAGTCCTGGGCGATCTGGCTGGATCTGTGGGCGACGGCGGTCCGCCACCCCGAGGTGCGCCGTGTCCGCGAGGAGTTCGACGAGCACTGGCGCGAGACGATCCGCCGCATCGTCCGCGAGGGCCAGGCGAATGGCGAGTTCACAGAAGTGGATATCGAGGACTTTGCGGTGGGTTTCTCGGCGTTGCTGGACGGATTCGCCATCCAGATCGCCCTCGAGGATCCCGTCGTCGACGCGCGCCGTGCATTCGAGCTGTCGATGAGGGTGGCGGCGCAACAGCTGGGTTTCTCGTGGGGACCGGCACCGAAAGGATCACCGCGTGGACCCTGAGGACCGGCGAGCATGAAAAGGGCGCCCCGAAGGGCGCCCTTTTCATGGCCTGATGGTCAGGTCTTGACGTCGGTCTTCACGTTGACGAACTTGTTGTCCGTCTGGGTGAGGCCGCTGCCGGTGTCGTCGTAGATGCCGTAGGTGTCATTGCTGACGGTGTTGTGGCTGATCGTGATCGTGATCCCCTGCTTGGTGCCGCCGTTGTCGAGGAGGATTCCGGTCGTCGACGAGTCGCCGGTGCCGGGGTCGCCGGTGAGGTCGTTCGTCCCGATGTTGTTGCCGCTGACCACGTCGCCGCTCAGGTCCTGCCCGGCGAAGTGTTTGTGAATGGTGATGCCCGACAGGCCGTTGCCCGAGACGGTGTTGCCGAAGATGCGGTTCTCGTAGGATGCCGCTCCAGGAAGCGCCGCAGCCAGGAGGATGCCGGCGCCTTCACCCTTGGTGCCGTTGCCGGTCACGGTGTTGGACTTGATCGTGTTGTCGTACACGCCGGCGTTACCAGGCTGCGGTACGCCCTTCGACGACACCGCGTTGGGGTTGTGGCCGACGATGGTGATGCCGCAGTCGTAGACGTTGTTCTTGACAGTGTTGACCTCGATCAGGTTGCCCCACGTCGGGCCGTACTCATCGGACAGCAGGATGCCGCCGGAGTTGCCCTCGACCGTGTTCTTCAGCACCGTCGAGTTGTGCACGGAGATGAGGTGGATGCCTTCCCCGCAGTCACCCGGCACGCCGCCCTGCGCTTGGCACTCCTTGTACGAGCTCTTCGGGCCACCGAGGTCGTTGTCCACCACGGTGTTGAAGGAGATGGTGGCGCCGGAGACCGTCTGGACGAGAATGCCTTCGCCGATGGCGTGCTCCACCTTGAAGCCGGAGACCGTCACGTTGTTCGCGATGACCTCGATGCCGTGGTCCTGCTTGCTGGCGGACAGGGTCGGGTTGCCCTCACCGACAAGCTTGATCGACTTGGTCACGACCACGCTCTTGCCGTAGAGGCCCCCGCAGACCGTCACCGTGGAGCCGGTGCTCGCGGCGGCGACGCCGGCGACGATCGAGTTGTACTTCGCCGTGGCACACGACTTGTCGGCGTTGGTGGATCTGCCATTGTCGGCGACGTACAAGGTCGTCGCCGCATGAGGCCGGCTGGAGGCGACGGCTACGCCGGCCGACGCCACCGAGGCGGCTACTGCTGCTCCGGCAAGGATTGTTGCGGACATCAGCGTGCCCAAGCTTCGTCGCATAACTGGTGGCTCCTTTTCTAGTGATTACATGGAATATATAACAATAGATCACTCATGATGCCGGTAAGGACGTCAGATGTCGGCGTCACAACCCCGCTTCCCGACCCGGTGCAAGCCGGCGAGCGGCGGCGGCGGCGGCTCAGGGCGCTCCAGGTGACGCCACAGCCGCCAGGTCTGGCTGGTCGCCGTAGGTCTCCTCCCGGATCTCTGCCACGCTCGCGCCTCCACCCGGCAGGACCCGCAACGCGTCGGGTGGCAACAGGACGTTTACCGCCGAGCCCTGTTGGAAGGCGACGAGCTCGCCGTCGTTGTGCACGAGGGACTGGAGCGTCTCGCCTGGCGCCAGCCGGACGATCACCTGGCTCGCCGAGCCGAGGAACACGACTCGTTCCACCATCCCGGGCACGCGGTTCTGCCCCGGCTCGTCGTACGGCTTGAGCTGCACGCGCTCGGGCCGGATGGCGAGCTTGACCGCTCCGGTCGCAGAGAGCACCCCGCACTCGGCCTCGAGGTGGAACTCGCCGATCTGCAATTGGCACGGGGAGCTGTCGGTGCCGGAGCGGATCACCGTGGCCTCCATCAGGTTGGACACCCCGAGGAAGTCGGCGACGTAGGCGTCGGCGGGCTCTTCGTACACCTCGCGAGGTGTGCCGAGCTGGGCGATGTGCCCGGTGGACATCACGGCCAGGCGATCCGACATCGTGAGCGCCTCCTCCTGGTCGTGGGTGACGTAGAGGAAGGTGACGCCGACGCGCTCCTGGAGGGCTTTGAGCTCGACCTGCAGCGCCCGGCGGAGCTTGGCGTCGAGGGCCCCGAGCGGCTCGTCGAGGAGCAGGACCGCCGGCTTCAGCACGAGCGCCCGGGCGAGCGCCACCCGCTGCTGCTGGCCCCCGGACAGCTGCCCGGGCCGCCGCCGCTCGTAGCCGGCGAGTTGAACGAGATCGAGGGCCTCCCCGACTCGCTGGGAGACCTCGCTCCTTCCGAGCGACTGGTACTTGAGCCCGAAAGCCACGTTGTCGGCGACGTTGAGGAAGGGGAAGAGCGCATAACTCTGGAATACCGTGTTCACGTTGCGTTTGTTGGGCGCGAGACGAGCCACGTCCTTTCCGTCGAGCAGGATGGCGCCACTCGTAGGCTCCTCGAAACCCGCCACCATCCGCAGCGTCGTCGTCTTCCCGCAGCCCGATGGCCCGAGGAGCGAGAAGAACTCCCCGGCCTCGATGCTGATAGAGATCCCGTCCACGGCGAGGGTCTCGCCGAAGCTCTTCGTGAGCTCCACGATCTCGACATGGCCTCCAGCACTGGTGCTGGATGTGGTGGTTGCCCGCGATCGGCCTGCTGGCACTCGAAACCCTCCCTTAGATTCCGGCGATGCTGGTGAGCGCTTCGGTCGTGCTCCCGCGCTCGCCGCGTGTCATGAACCGATATGCGACATAACCCAAACCTGCGACGACGAGCGAGAACACGAGCATCAGCGTGGCCAGGGCGTTCAGCGCGGGCCCATTGTTGCCGCCGTGGGCCTGCGAGTAGATCAGTACCGACATCGTCTGGCTCCCCGGGCCCGAGAGCTGCTCGACGAGCACGAAGTCGTCGACAACGCTCGCGAACGTTAGTACAGCGCTGGCGAAGATCGCCGGTATGAGGAGCGGGAGGAGCACGCGCCACATCGCCGAGAACCTCGACGCGCCGAGATCGGCCGCTGCTTCCTCGTAGACCTTGCCGATGGTCACGAGCCGCGCCCTCACGATGATGGCCGGCCAGCTGATGTTCCAGACGATGAGAGCGGCTGTCTCGGCGTCGGTTCCGAGGTGGACGAATTTGAGCAGCTGCAGGAACACGAACATCAAGGCGACTGCCAGCAAGAGCTCGGGCACGACGAAACTGAAGATCATCACCAGGTTGAGACCGTTGGATGTACGCCCACGCCAGCGGTCGATCCCGATCGCGAACCCCACCCCGAGCGGGATCGTGATCAGTGTCACGAAGAAGCCGAGTTTGAGCGTCTGAACGACCGCCGAGTGCAAAATCGGGTCGTGCATCACCGATCCGAAGGCCTGGGACGTGCCGGTGTACCAGCGCAGGGACAAGCCCTGGAAGGCGCTCTGTGACTTGCCTCTGTTGAAGGAGAAGAGGACGGCGATGCCGATGGGGACGATCGACCAGATGAGGTAGATCCACGTGAAGGCCTCCAGGCCCCACGGGTGGCGCCAGGGGCCTTTGCGGCGGGAGCTCGCCTTGTTCGGGGGGACGGCGACGGTGGCCATCAGAGGTTCTCCCTCGATGCCTTGGTGGTCGATCGGACGTAGTAGATCATCGGGAGGAGCAGCAGGACGAGGAGCACGACCGAGGCGGCGGCGCCGTCACCTTGCAGGTTGGCGACGTCGAGCTGACCTTCGATCACGTTGCCGATCATCGTCGTGCTTCTCGTCGCCGACAGGAGCTGGTTCGTGAAGTAATCGCCCACCATGGGCAGGACGGTGATGAACATGCCGGCGAGCACCGTCTGCCGGCTGAGCGGCACGGTCACCCGCCAGAACGTCCGCCACCTCCCGAGGCCAAGGTCCCTCGAGGCTTCGAGGAGGCGGCCGTCGATGCGGTCGAGACCGGCGTACAGGACGATGATCAGGTAAGGGATGTAGCCGTAGATGAGCCCGAAGATGACCGTGGCGGGATGGCCACCGAGCCAGCTCTCGGGGTTCTTCGCGGACATCAGGTGCAGCCACTCGAGCGTCTTGTTGACGTATCCGCTCACCTGCAACAGATCGATCCAGGCGAGCATGCGCATCATGTAGCTCACCCAGAACGGCGAGATGAGGAGCACGAGGTACAGCGTCTTGCGCTTGCCGGCGTAGCGAGTGACGAAGTAGGCGACGGGGTAGGCGATCGCGAGCGAGAGCGCCGAAGCAATCGCCGTGTACGCGATCGTGCGGAGGAACGGCGGCCAGAGAAACGACACTTCCCGCAACAGGTTGGCGAAGTTGGACGCGCTCCACAGGAACGGGTTCCAGACCGGGACGGGGGATTGGAAGATCGGGTCCAGGATGCCGGCCGCAACCGAGATCACGACGTAGAACGGCAGGACGAAGAACACGATCAGCCAGAACGCACCTGGGATCGCGAGCGCCGCCCAGAACCATCGGGGTCGCCAGGACTCGATCCGGTCCTGCGCCGATCTCGCTCGCATGCGTTCCCGCAGAGGCGGTTTGCGGGGCGCCTGTCCGGGTGCCCGGGAGGTCTCCGGCGCGACCCCGTCAGGACGTGATCGGAGTGTGGCTGTCGGGGCGACGGGCGCTGCCGGCACCTAGAGCCCTCCACCGAATTGTATCCAAGCGAGCTCCCAAGCGTCGTTGGCGGCATTCGGCAACTGGAGCTCCTCGATCCCGGCTCGGAAGTTCGACGGCAGCACGACCGTCGACTCGAGGCTCTTCGGGAGGTACTTGAGCTCGATCAGTTTCTCCGCCGTGACTCCGTCGATGGGTTGCATGTAGCCGTTGAAACCGATGTTCGTCAGGGCGTTCGGCAGGTCGAGCATGTAGTCGAGGAACAGGTGGGACAAGACGGGGTTGCGACCCGACGTGAGGATGGAGATGGCATCGTTCGCGACCGGCCCGCGCCCGTCGGTTGGGAACCAATAGCCGATCACGTCGACCGGGACGCCCGAGGGCATGTACTCCCAGGCGGCCGCCATGTCCCCCGACCACGCGTGGTGGATCCAGGTCTGCCCGGAGGGGATCTCGGTGTAGTCGTTGTTGTCGATCTGCACGTCGACGAGGTTCGCCAGCTCCTCGAGCTGGTTGTAGGAGGCGTTGATCTGGTGAACGTCGGTGGTGTTCAGGTCATAGATGCCTTGCTTCATGAGACCGAGGCAGATCCCTTCGCGGTAGTCGTCGAGGATTGCGACCTTGCCGCGGTACTTCTCGTTCCACGGCATCGCCCAGGGGTTCGCCATTGTGTAGGGGTCCTCGTCGACGAGGTCCTTCCTCCACGAGATGCCGGTCGTGTAGATCGTGTACGGCACTGTGTACTGCCAACCCTGGTCGTAGAACGGGTTCAGGAAGTCAGGCCACGCCTGGTCGATGTTCGGGATGTACGAGTGGTTGAGCGGCCGGAGGAGCTTGCCATCGATCAACGGCCCGAGGACGTCGATCGTCGGGAAGAAGATGTCGAAGTCGAGCTCTCCGGTCTGGAGCTTGGCGATGGCCTCGCTCATTGTGTTGAACGTGGTGACTTGTGCCTTGCAGTGGTACTTCTTGCAGAAGCTGTTTACCACGGCCTGGTTGATGTACGCGACCCAGTTGTAGATCTGCAAGGTGGCGCCGCGCTCCGGCTGCAGGCCGCTCTTGATGGGCTCGTTGTTGGCGTAGACCGGCCAACGCACGGGGTTGTTCTTCCGAGGCCGTGGGATCGTGATGCCGGCGTCACCCGGTCGCTGGCATCCCGCCACGAGGCCCCCGGTCCCGGCGAGGGCAGCTCCCCCGGCAACCATCCGGAGGAAGTCCCTACGGGACACACCGCTCGCGCCGCTCGATCCGAGGCGGGCACGGGCACGATGGTCAGCTCCGGTGCCCGAGGCTGAAGTGCCGGAGAAGGGTCCGACGGCACGGCGCCGAGCACCACGCTGCGACCAACCCTCGCGTGGATGCGAGGTCATCGTCGACACCTCCCCCCCGGGGCCGGGGCCGTTCTCAGGAGACTGAACAGCCGATCAACGCAGTCAACCACCTCTGCTGGGGCACCGCAAGGAGGTGCCCCAGGATCGTCACATGGCTACAGCTCGAGTGAAGCTCCGGAAGTTCGTGAGGAAACGATCCATGTCCGCTTCGTCGTGTTGAACCGAGATCAGCCACTGCTCGGTCTTGCCCCACGGTGGCAGGAAGACGCCGCCGTTCAGCTGGAACAGCCAGTGGGCGTGGTTGTAGCGGTCGTCCACCCGCAAGAAGTCACGATAGTCACGTACCGGCGTGGTTGAGAACGTCACGCAACCCTTCGCACCGACCGATACGACGTGAGCAGGCAGGCCTGCCTCGGCAATTGCCGCATCGAGCTCGACCTTCACGTGCTCGCGCAGCTGGCCGATCCGCACGTAGGCCTGTTCGGTCGCCACCTCTTCCAGTACCGCCCGCGCGCCGGCGATCGACAGCGGGTTGCCGTTGAAGGTGCCGACCATCTCGTAGTCACCGTTGGCGACGTGTCCCATCGTCTCGGCGGTCCCGCCGACGGCGCCGATGACGAGGCCCCCCCCGATGGACTTCGCCAGGCAGACGATGTCGGGCGCGACGCCGGTCAGCTGCGTCACTCCACCCGGTCCGACGGTGAGCCCGGTCTTCACCTCGTCGAAAGTGAGCAACGCTCCGTGCTCGTGCAGCAAATCCTTCAGGTCTGCGAGGTAGCCCTCGTCGGGCGGGATGATCCCGATGTTCATCATGATCGGCTCGAGGATCATGCCGGCAACCTGGCCGCGGTGCTCTTCGAGAAGCCGACGAACGGCGTCGAGGTCGTTGAACGACGTGATGAGCGTGAGGTCAATTAGGGCCCGAGGGATGCCGGTGGCAGACGGTGCCTGGTTCGGATGATCGGCGGGACCGACTTCGTCCTCGTCTGGATGGACCGACACCTGCACCGAGTCGTGGTGGCCGTGGTAGCCACCCTCCACTTTGATGATGAGGTCATGGCCGGTGATCGCTCGCATGAGGTGGACGGCGTCCATCGTGGACTCCGTGCCCGTATTCACGAAACGCCACAGGGGCAGCCCGAAGCGCCGGCCGAGCTCCTCGGCGACAACGATGGCGTCCTTGGTCGGCTGGGCGAAGTGGGTGCCGCGACCTACCTGGCGCCGGACCGCCTCGACGATCGCAGGATGTGCGTGACCGGCGAGCCCGGCACCGTACCCACCGTGCAGGTCGACGTACTCGGTGCCGTCGACGTCGTAGATTTTCGATCCGGCGCCGTGGCTGATCCAGATCGCCTGCGGGCGAGTGATCTGCCAACTCGACGTCACGCCTCCGGCGAGCGATCGAAGCGCTCGCTCGGTGAGCGCCCGCGAGTGCGGCTGGCGAGCAAGAAACACCTCCTCCTGCTCCGCGACCACCGCGTCAAGGCGCTGGTCAATGTCGGTGGTGAGGATATGGGAGGCCACTGGACACTCTCCGTTCAGGCGGTCCGGACTTCCGGCACCGCAATCCAATGTTGACTGACCATTCAGTTTATGCGACTGTGGTGCGATTGGCAAGGAAGGGGACGCGCGCGGCCGGAGGCCGGCGGCTCAGGCGGATCTGGGGTTGACATGCTCGACAACTATGTTGGTGGCCAGTTTGTTGCCGCAAAGGCAGAGGCGATCCTGCCGGTGTTCGACCCCTGCACCGGCGAGCAGTACGACGACCTGCCGGAGTCGGGAACTGATGACGTAGCCGCAGCCTGTGAGGCGGCGGTGGGAGCGTTCGGGGCGTGGAGCCGCACGACGCCGGCCGAGCGCTCCCGGCTCCTGCACTCGGTAGCCGGGCTGCTCGAGGCCCATGCCGACGAGCTCACGAGCCTCGAGGTACGCGACACCGGCAAGCCGCGGCACCTGATGGCCGCCGAGGAGATGCCGGCGATCGTGGACGTCGTGAACTACTTCGCCGGCGCCTGCCGGATGCTGGACGGGACAGCAGCGGGGGAGTACCTCGAGGGTGTCACCTCTCTGGTGCGCCGGGAGCCAATCGGCGTGTGCGCCCAGATCACCCCGTGGAACTACCCGCTCATGATGGCGGTGTGGAAGTGGGTGCCTGCCGTCGCGGCCGGGAACACGGTCGTGCTGAAGCCGTCCGAGCTCACGCCTTCGTCGACGTTGCGGATGGCCGAGCTGTGCGGCGAGATCCTGCCGCCGGGAGTGCTGAACGTCGTGCTGGGCGGCGGCGCGACCGGGGAGCAACTCGTACGCCATAGGTGTGTCGCCATGGTGTCGCTGACCGGGAGCGCCCGTGCAGGGCGTGCGGTCGCGGCCGCTGCAGCCGAGCAGCTCGCTCGGTGCCACCTGGAGCTCGGAGGCAACGCGCCGGTCGTCGTGTTCGATGACGCGGATCTCGAAGCGGCCAGCGAGGCCGTCGTGGGTGCCGGCTTCTACAACGCCGGCCAGGACTGCACCGCCGCCACTCGGGTGCTCGTCCACGAGTCAGCCCGAGCTGAATTGCTCGAGCGGCTCGTCGAGGGGGCGTCCGCGGTCGTAACCGGCGACCCCGAGGACGAGGCGACGACATACGGGCCCCTCATCTCCGAGGCACATCTCGGTCGAGTCGCCGGTTACCTGGACCGCCTCGAGCCCTCTGCCGCCGTGGTGACCGGCGGACGCCGTGTCGACCGGCCCGGGTACTTCTTCGAGCCGACGATCGTCTCTGGCGTCAGCCAGGGCGACGAGATCGTGCAGGCTGAGGTGTTCGGTCCTGTAGTGACGGTGCAGGGTTTCTCGGGGGATGCGGAAGCACTCGACATGGCCAACGGTGTCGAACAGGGCCTCACGGCGAGCGTCTGGACTTCGGACGTGGTCCGTGCCGGGCGCTTCTGCCGGGACTTGGACTTCGGAGCCGTATCGGTCAACACACATGCACCGATGGCCTCGGAGATGCCGCACGGCGGTTTCGGTGTGAGCGGGTACGGCAAGGACCTGTCGGTCTACGGCCTCTTGGACTACACGAGAATGAAGCACATCGCTCACGCGTGGTGAGCTCGGTTCGGATGACGCGTCGAGGAGGACGGTTCAGTGGCACACGAAGTACGAGGCGTGGTGGCGAAGGCCAAAGGTGAGCCAGTATCGGTCGAGCAGATACTCGTTCCGGATCCTGGGCCGGGCGAGGCGCTCGTTGCCGTACAGGCATGCGGTGTTTGCCACACAGACCTGCATTACCGGGAGGGCGGCATTAACGACGACTTCCCGTTCTTGCTCGGGCACGAGGCGGCGGGGTTGGTCGAGGCAGTTGGCGAGGGCGTCACCTCGGTCGCGCCGGGCGACTTCGTCATCTTGAATTGGCGAGCCGTCTGCGGGCAGTGCCGGTCCTGCCGGCGGGGGAGGCCGTGGTACTGCTTCTCCACCCACAACGCTTCGCAGAAGATGACCTTGCTCGACGGGACTCCGCTGGCCTCGGCGTTGGGGATCGGCGCCTTCGCCGAGAAGACATTGGTGGCTGCCGGGCAGTGCACGCCGGTGGACTCACAGGCACGGCCAGAGGTGGCCGGCCTGCTCGGCTGCGGCGTCATGGCGGGGCTTGGTGCGTCGCTGTTCACGGGCGAGGTCGGCCGGGGGGACTCCGTAGCAGTGTTCGGCTGTGGGGGAGTGGGCTGCGCTGCGGTTGCCGGAGCAGTACTGGCGGGAGCGACCATCGTCATCGGAGTCGACCTCGACCCTCGCAAGCTCGAACTGGCAAGGTCGTTCGGTGCGACGGCGGTGGTGGATGCTTCGAAGGAGGAGGCTGTCGAGCGGGTGCGTGAGCTCACCGGTGGCAACGGCGCCGACGTGTGCATCGAGGCCGTTGGTAACCCGAAGGTGTTCGAGCAGGCGTTCTACGCCCGGGATCTGGCCGGGACCGTCGTGCAGGTCGGGGTCCCAACGCCGGACATGCGCATCGAACTGCCGATGATCGAGTTCTTCGGCCGCGGTGGGCGGCTCACGCCGAGTTGGTACGGCGACTGCCTGCCCTCTCGCGACTTCCCGACACTCATATCGTTGTACTTGGGTGGGCGGTTGGATCTGGACCGTTTCGTGTCTGAGACGATCGGCTTGGACGACGTCGAGGAGGCCTTCCACCGGATGGAGCGGGGCGAAGTGCTCCGCTCGGTGGTGGTGCTCTAGCCTCCGGTCGACCCGGCCCCAGGGTGGGGGACTCGGGTGGCCCTCCCTGGGGCAGCGAGACCGACAAATGTGAGCTGCCCCGACCCGGATTGGCAACTGATGCGTGGGGCGGGTCGCTTGGGGGGAGCGCGCTGGCGGGGCGGCGGGCTGGCGGGGCGGCGGGCTGGCGGGGCGGCGGGGTTTCTCTCTTGGGTGGCGCGCCCAAGCTCCAGGGTGGCTCTGCCTCCAGAGGGTGGAGCTGTTCGCCGCCTGCGTCGAGCCACGCCCGCGAAACCCCAAGTCCGCGCGATCCGCCCGGCGTTGGAACCCGAGAACGCCTTCGTAGAATGCCAACGCCTAATCGACATTGCGAACGTTGAGAGCGACGTGGTGGATGCCGAGGGGCTGCATTGCTCCAATGTCACTGACGGCGAGCGGTCGCGCTGCAAGTCTCCAGTCGTCCGCGCTCGGCTTTGAGATTGCGGCATGCGTGGACCGGCGCACTCGCGCTTGGTAGTCTCGATGGCTACGCGGACGTGGCTCAGCTGGTAGAGCATCACCTTGCCAAGGTGAGGGTCGCGGGTTCGAATCCCGTCGTCCGCTCCATCCAAAGAGTAAGTGCAGCTCAGATCGCATATTTGGGTGGCTGGATGATGCAGATCGGGGCTTGGCGTGGTAGACGCTATTGCCCTGATCGTGCAGTACACAGGCCGTATCACCACCTTTTTGCGCGCTCTACTACTAACAGGGCTCCGGCCCAGCCCGACGAGCTGTACGCAGCGCACGTGGACTGAGCCAAGCCTGGTCGACCTCGGCGTGCCCCTCGAGCGCTCCTACAATCTCGCCATCGTGGTCGTCGCCGCCCTTGAGGGGGCCATCATCCTGGCTCGGATCAGACGCGACCTGAGCCCGTTTGAAGCGCTCGTCCTTGAGCTCAGGCCCCTGCTCGATGCCGTTGCCCGTCACGCCGCCCCAGAAAAATGATTGTGAGGAGCGAGGAGAACGTGATGCTCAGAGGACCGGACGAGCACTGGATTGGGGGCGAGGTGAGATGGAGGGCGTGACGAAGATCGCCATCCTCGACGATTACATCGGGGTCGCCCTGGAGTATGGCGATTGGACACTTCCCGACGATGCGGAGATCACCGTCTACCGCCAGGCGATCCCACCAGAGCGCCTCGTCGACGAGCTGTCCGATTACGAGATCGTCGTCATCACCCAGCAGCGGGCGCGCTTTCCCCGTGCGGTGCTCGAAGGTCTCCCCAACCTCAAGCTAATCGTGTGCAACGGCCGGACGAGCAACGTCGTCGACCACGAGGCCCGGATCGAGCGGGGAATCCTGTTCTGCGGCACCGCGGATACCGAGCAGGACGCCGCCGCGCCCCCACTCAGCCACGAGACGCCCCGCGGCCTGCCGACACCGTCAGAGATGGCGTGGGCGCTGATCTTCGCCGTCGCGAAACGGACCGGCGTCGAAGACCGGGTCATCCGCGCCGGTGGCTGGCAGACCGGGTTCCCCATCCCGCTCGCCGGCAAGACCCTCGGCCTTCTCGGCGCGGGCCACCTCGGCGCCGCAATGGTCCCGGTCGCGAAGGCGTTCGGCATGGACGTCATCGCGTGGAGCCAGAATCTGACCGAGGCGCGATGTGCCGAGCTCGGCGTTACCAAGGTTGCCAAGGACCAGCTCGTGTCGTCCTCGGATGTCCTTGGAGTCTTCCTCGTGTTCTCGGAGCGCTCCCGCAACACGCTGCGCGCCGACGACCTCGCCAAGATGAAGCGAGGCGCGATCCTGGTGAACATCTCCCGCGGTCCAATCGTCGAAGAGGCCGCCCTCGTCGAGGCCCTCCGTTCCGGCCATCTCGCCGGTGCCGGTCTCGATGTCTTTGACCGTGAGCCGCTCCCTGCGGACCACCCCGTCCGATCGCTCGACAACGTCGTCGTCACCCCGCACGTGGGCTACGTCACCGAGCACCTCTTTCGCACCGCGTGGCAGCGTATGGCCGAGGACGTGGCGGCATACCTCGCAGGAGCGCCGATCCGGGTGGTGACCGACCCTGCCGACTGTCCGCCGATGGCCCCGCAGTGATGCCCGCAAAGCACAGGTGCACTTCAAGCGGCGCCTCTTATCCAGCCCCGTAGACGTATCGGAGGACCGCATGTCACCCAGGTCCGCTATCCCCACATGGCTCGCCGGTGCGATCGACGCCCTTGCGGCCGCCGGAGGTCTAAGCAGGGGCGGCTTACGTGGTGCATGTGGTGCAGAATTCCGTGGTGCGCGGACCACGAAAGACGCACACGCCACGGTCATTAGCGGTAAATAGTGGTCGGTTATGGTGCGTTGAAAACGCCGATTGTGCGGCCTGTATTCATAAAGATGCAGGTAGTAAAACCGGGCCCTCATGTGTTGCCAAGGTGAGGGTCGCGGGTTCGAATCCCGTCGTCCGCTCCACCCATCCAGGCCAGTCCAGTCCACTCCAGAAAGTCCTGGTCGGACGGTACATCTGAAGCATTGTCCGCAGCACAACTCGCGCTCTCCACCACTGCAACTGCGATACTCCTCGCGTGACTCGCGAGCGACGACAGATCGAGCGACTGAAGTTCGGCGTCGACGACGAACTCACGCCAGTTGTGGCCTACATGGTGCAGCTGACCGGCGCCGGCGACGGATGGATCAACCTCATACCCAGGATCACCGAGGACGACGAGAGGCCGACCTCGCTCGGGTTCTTGACGCTGTTCGGGGGCGGCAGTATTGGTATCACGATGTGCACTTGGATCCCAGGGAGCGACGGCCGCCGTGGGCGCATCGAGCCGAGCCTCGGCATCACCCAGGTCACCGGCCGTCGCGCCATCTTTCGGCTCCGTTCGCTTGGCGTTCCAATTCCCGACGCTTGGCGTGTCGAACAGGATCACCCCCGTCGAGGGCTCATCTTGCGCCTCCCATCCGACGAAGCACACGACCACGTGCTCGTTTGGGCACTACGGGCAGTCAGCGCGCTGAGTGCTCCCCGCCTTGTCAGAGGATGGCAGGCCGACATCTACCTCTCAGCTACGTCGTGACGCGCCGAGAGGAGGAGCCTCGAGAGGGCGTCGCCCTTGACACCGGCTCGGCTCAGACCCCACACACCCATCTCTGCCTGATTGACATACGGCCCCCCTTCATCGAGGACCCTTGAGGTGTCGGATTAGTTGATGCTGACACGAGGATCGTACGGGACCGTCGCGGGATCGACGGCGATCCCACCACCGTCGACCGGAATGACCGCTCCGTTCACGTACGACGAGTCGTCGGACAGGAGGAACGCGATGACCCCGGCCACTTCGTCGGCGCGTGCTGGGCGCCGCAGTGGGACGAGCGAAGTTATGAGGCGATACGCGTCGGCAACCGACAGACCACGCTCCCCGCCGAAGCTTGCCATCTCCTCGTCGGCCATCTCAGTGACGGTCCAGCCGGGGCAGACCACATTTGCACGAAGTCCTTCGGCGCCGCAATCGACAGCGAGGCTCTGAGTCAACATGAGGAGCGCAGCCTTGGTGGCGGAGTAGCAGCTCATCTCGCTCGACGCGCGCAAGGCAGCTTCGGACGCGACCGATACGACGGCGCCACGCGAACTGAGGATATGTGCCAGGCAGGCTCGCGCGACGAAAAAGGAGCCCAGCGCGACGTCCACGGTGTCGTCAAGATCCTGACAATCGATCTCGGGAGCCATTGACGAGCCCTCGCCAGCCGAGCGTGTTCTTGCCAACATTTTGCCAACCGACTTTGGCTTGCAGGGGCCCGCAGACACCGCAAAACCGGTGCTGAGAATCGTGAAAGCCCTCGTCAGCGGCTTGCTGCGGTGACCCGGGCACATTGCCAAGGTGAGGGTCGCGGGTTCGAATCCCGTCGTCCGCTCGGGTAAGTGCAGGTCAGGGCATATATCGTCAGGCGCTCGCCAATGTCTTGCCCATGAGTTGCCCATGGCTTGCCCATGACCCTCACCGGGGTGAAGTGAGGGTCAGGTGACCCTCACTTCAGAAAAGGTGATGAGGTCATGAAGCAAGGCGTTGAACTGGACTTTTCCGGGGGCGCTGGGCCTGACGGAGGTGACCTTCCGGTGGGGATAGTCGATGCGAGAGTCGAGCTCATCGAGCTCTCGCTGGGCGGCGCGCCGATTCCCCTTCACAGTCGCTGTGACCCACCTTTGCTTTCGTGTGTCCGGGTCGGTTCCGGCGTAGACCAGGCGTAGACCCTGAGCTCCCAGCTGTTTCCGCGCCTGCGCCTTGATCCCGGCATTGTCCCTCCCTCTCGTTGACTTGCGAACGGGACAACCGTGTCACTGGCGAGAGCGGCCGATAAGAGACTTGAGCTTGACCTCGCGTCAGGGTTGCACAATCGTCGTATGGATAGCATCGCCCGTTTCGGGACCTGCCCAGGGCCGGTGCTCTTCCCGGCGGACCACCCCGTCGACGGTGGTCATGGCCATCACAACCGCGAAACAGCCCCGGCACCGAAGTGCCGGGGCTGGAGGATTGTTCTCCGGTGACTTAGACGGGACGCACGTCGCTTGCTTGTAGGCCCTTCGGACCTTGCGTTGTCTCGTATGTCACGTGCTGATTTTCTTCGAGCGACTTGTAGCCATTACCCGCGATCGCGGAGAAATGAACGAAAACGTCCGCCTCGCCGTTGTCTTGGTTGATAAAACCAAAGCCCTTTTCAGAGTTGAACCACTTCACGGTACCTGTTGCCATCTTTATTGCATTCTCTTTATCTTCACACGTTTTTCCCTGCCAGCTAGCAGGATGACCAACCGAGCAGCTTCTACTCGGTGCGTGATCAAGCCGAGAGACAAATCAAGTATAGCGTAGCGGTCTGAGTGTCAATCCAGCCCGAGCTGGGTGCGCGGGCTGAACGCACCAAAGACTGGGGCTGCCACAACGCCGTCCATGACAACACGGCCGAACACTCGTCGGATCGCAAGCCACAGGTAACCCACAGAACGACGTGAGGAAACAACGGCCTTGATCAAACGGTGACCCGCAGCTCGGTGGAAACGCGCCAGGTTCTTGCAAGATCGTAGGTATGATCTTGGTGGGAGGTGGCCGAAATGGCGACGGACGTGGTGTTTCAAGCGAGTGACCTGGCGGGGGCTCGGCGAAGGGAGTTCCTGAATGCGGCAAGGGATGGGCGGGCATTGCTGCGCGACACCGACGGGTTCGCTCTCGCGATGGTCCCTCTCGCCGACTTGGAGGCAGTGAGCGAGATCGGTCAGGCTGCACTCACCCTTCTGCGAGCAGAGTCCGGACTTCGCCGGGCCGACGCGCACGCGTCTGACCTTGGCCCGCTGGCCTGGTTGCTGGTGTTCGATGAGGACGACCGCGCCCAGTTCGTCGAGGAGCTGAACGATGCCATCACGCTGGCTGACGCCACGCGTGACCTCCGGCCGCTTCGCACCTGCCTACGCGATTGGCAGACGACAGCCGAGGCGCTGTCGGATCCCGCTCGGCGTCTGGTGCTCATCGGTGTGGCTGACGAGGACTTCGTCGAGGTCGAGCGTCCTGCCTGACCCGAAGCCCGGTGCCTACCGTCCTCATGTGGCCGCTCGGAGACCGGGCGGCCGCCCGGCCCGTCAGCCGCTTTTTCGCGTGCTCGTTCATCGGCAATATCTCGACACCTGGAACAGCCTGGCGGAGAGGGTCGGGCTCGAGAACGCCCAGCAGTTCTGGGACCACGTTGCTTTCACGCCGGGCGAGCACCCACGGGTCGGGACATCGTCAGTGATGAAGGGCAAGCACAACGGCCCGAAGTGGCCGGGGTACTCGAAGACGATCCACTACGAGATCTCCGGCGCCGGTCGGATCGATTACCAGTACAACCCGGCGAGCACCGAAGGCGCCGACCACGACGTCCACGGTGTCGTCAGGATCCTGACAATCGACCTCGGGAGCCATTGACGAGCCCTCGCCAGCCGAGCGTGTCTTGTCAACATTTTGCCAACCGACTTTGGACTGCAGGTGCCCGCAGACACTGCAAAACCGCTGCTGAGAATCGCGAAAGTCCTAGTTGGCGGTTTGTGGCGGTGATCCAGGCACCTTGCCAAGGTGAGGGTCGCGGGTTCGAATCCCGTCGTCCGCTCCAGAAAAAGTCCAGCTAGACGCGTCGCGAGAGGCCAGAGATGGCCCCTCGAAGCGTCTCCAGGTGGCAGCCGCGACGAGAACCGTGTACGTCCGGCCCGTCAGGCGTGCCGGACGTCCACGTCTAACGTCCATTCGCTTCGCGAGCAACCCCGAGGGCAAGCGGTCCTCGTCGTCAACACCGATCGGAATAGCTCGCACGAGATCCGCATCTCGTCCGAGTCGGAGCCGTACACGCTGACGGCAGGCCGGCTGGCCGACCCAGCGGTCGAGCGGAATCACAGCCCGTTGGCGCTCGAGCTGCCTCGCTTCCTCGGCGCCCTGGTGCCGCCTGGGACGACCGTTGTGCCTCCGGCGATCATCACCTTCTTCGCAGTGCGAGGGCACTAGAGGCTGATCACGTTTGCGCTCGGTGAGCAGTCGGTCCGCTCATCGCGGGGATCGGCGGAT
Organism: Acidimicrobiales bacterium; assembly: GCA_050010115.1. Taxonomy (GTDB): domain Bacteria; phylum Actinomycetota; class Acidimicrobiia; order Acidimicrobiales; family Bog-793; genus JAKACA01. The sequence goes on from JBEKLQ010000036.1 coordinate 28,352, forward strand.
GTCCCTCGCCGAGGCCAAGGGATGCGCGAGCGCTTTTTGCACAACGCTCGTGCGTCGTCTCGAGAGCGCGGAGCAGGAGTCAGCACGTAGGCTGGCCGGAGGCCCGGGGCCGCGGCCGGCGAGGAGGTCACCGATGACACGTGGGACTCGGTGAGCACACCAGTGGATCTGCCGACATCGTTCCGCCTCGATGGACGAGTCGCCGTCGTCATCGGCGGAACCGGTGCGCTCGGTAGCCGGATCGCTGAAGCGCTCGCAGACGCCGGGGCACGAACGGTGATCGTCGGACGGGACGCGGCGCATGCCGACGCAGCACTCAGTCGGCTGCGGAACGGAGCGAGGGAGGTGACGTTCGAAGCCTGCGACGCATCCGTGCGAAGCGCGCTGCATAGCCTGCTCGAACGCATCCTCGTGTCGCACGGCCGTGTCGACGTCCTCGTGAACGGGGCGGGGACGAACTCGGGGACTCCATTTCTGGAGATCTCCGACGACGAACTGGAGCGGATCGTCACCGTCAACCAGCTCGCCGTGATGCGCGCCTGTCAGGAGTTCGGGCGCTACTTCGTCGGGCGAGCCGCCTCCTCCGGCGAAGGCGCGAGCATCGTCAACATCGGCAGCGCTTCTGGACTCACGCCCTTGTCGCAGGTATTCACGTACTCGATGACGAAGGCTGCGGTGCACAACCTCACGAAGAATCTCGCGCGAGAGTGGGGACCGCTCGGCATCCGCTGCAACGTGCTCGTCCCCGGATTCTTCCCAGCCGAGCAGAACCGGGCGATCCTCACCCCCGAGCGCACGGCGGAGATCATGCGGCACACCCCGATGGGCCGATTCGGCGAGGTCGACGAGCTGGCCGGTGCGGCGCTTCTGCTCGCGAGCGATGCCGGGCGCTTCATCACCGGAACCGAGCTCGTCGTCGACGGCGGTTTCAGCGCGATGACGATCTGAGGCCAGAGGTGGATGCCGAGTTTCTGAACGATGACCTTCTCTTGTCCGGGGCCACGGCTCGCCGGCTGTTTCACGAGGTCGCCGAGCACGCTCCCATCGTCGACCTTCACAACCATCTCTCTGCGGCGGATGTCGCCGACGATCGGGTCTACGAGACGCTTTCCGATCTCTGGCTCGGCGGCGATCACTACAAATGGCGAGCGATGCGTCTTGCCGGGTTCGCCGAGGAGGTCATCACTGGCAGCGCTGATCCATGGGACAAGTTCACCGCGTGGGCCGCGACCGTCCCCCGATTGATCCGTAACCCGCTCTACATCTGGACGCATCTGGAGCTGCGACGCGTCTTCGGCATCGACCTCGTCCTAGATCCCGGATCGGCCCGCGAGATCTGGGAGGAGGCGAATCGTCAGCTGCCGAGCTGGCCGACACAGAAGCTGTTGCAGCACTTCGGCGTGAGGGCGATCGCCACCACCGAGGACCCGATCGACGATCTCGCTGCCCACCGCTCCCTTCGAGAGAACGCGGACGCTTCGGTGGCGATGATTCCGACCTTTCGACCCGATGCCGCGCACCGCTTGCTCGACGATCCGAACGCGTGGAACGCGTGGGCCGACCGGCTCGAGGCAGTTTCGGAGATCGCTGTGCGCGATCTCGATTCGCTGCTCTCCGCGCTCGCGCGCTCCTACGAGCGATTCGCCGCCGCGGGCGGTCGAGCCAGCGACAACGGCCTCAACTGCCTACCCGACGCGGCCCGTAACCCGGGCCTCGCCGATTCCGCTATTCGCCGCGCCCGGCTCCGCGAGCCGACCAGCGCCGGCGAGCGCAACGCGGTGATGCTCGAGGTCCTGGCGCTTGCCGGCCGACTCACCTACGCCGACGAATCCGTACTGCAGCTGCATCTCGGGGCACTGCGGGACATCTCACCGCGGCTGCTCGGATCGGTCGGTCGTGACGTGGGTGCCGACGCGGCAGGCGATGGGCCTCAGGCACAGGGCTTGGCGCGCTTCCTCGGAGGCCTGGAACGCGATGGCAGCCTTCCGCGGGTCGTGCTGTACAACGCCAACCCGGCAGACGACATGCTCTTCGCAACGGTCGCCGGCGCGTTCTCCCGGCCCGGGGTCGCCCCACTCCTCCAATGGGGCCCGCCATGGTGGTTCAACGACCACGAGGCAGGGATGCGCCGGCAGCTCGACGTGTTGTCTGAAGTCGGGCAACTCCCCGGTTTCATGGGGATGCTGACCGACTCGCGCTCTTTGCTGTCGATGACACGACACGAGCTCTTCCGCCGCATCCTCTGCGACGTGATCGGTCGGGACGCCGAAGAGGGCCGGATTCCGGCCGACATGACCTTGTGTTCGAAGGTGGTGCGCGATGTCTGCGTCGACAACGCGGTGCGGTACTTCGGTCTCCCCAACTCGTGGGCACAATGAGCTCCACGTGGCGGATCGTCCTGATGGGCGTCTCCGGTTCGGGGAAGTCGACGATCGGTCCTGCTCTTGCAGCGCGCCATGGTGCGCGCTTCCTCGAAGGCGACGCCTTTCATCCCGCGGCCAATATCGACAAGATGGCTGCGGGTCAGCCGCTCACCGACGAGGACCGATGGCCGTGGCTTACCGCGCTCCGCCAGGCGATGCGGGGTGAGGAGCAGGTCATCGTCGCGTGCTCGGCGCTGAAGCGCGTTTACCGAGACGCGCTCCGCGCCGCGGGAGATGTCCGGTTCGTACAGCTCGTCCTCGATCCCGAAGAGGCGCGCCGACGACTCGCGGCGCGGTCCGACCATTTCATGGGTCCCGCCATGATCGACAGCCAGTTCGAGGCGCTCGAGCAGCCTGCTGAGGACGAGACCGATGTGGTAGCCGTCGAGGAGCGGGGCGCGATCGCCTCGGTCGTTGACGAGATCGAAGCGGCCTTGGTCGGGGTGCAAGCCGGAACCTCCACGGCACCGTTGCGGAGCGAGGGCGACGGCCGTCGGGCGATCTCGCTCGAGGAGCTGCGCGGCATCGTCGGCGAGCTCGCGACGACCGAGCTCCTCGCCGCGGGGGTGAGACGGGTGCTCGTCGTACCGCCAGACCTCACGCGGCTCCACTCCCGGGCAGGTGAGATCACGGGGTTCCTCTACGAAGTGCTGACCGCCGCCGGCGTGGAGGTCGCGGTGCTACCGGCGCTCGGGACCCACAGCGCGTTGACCGCAGACGAAGCGGCGCTGCTCTTCGACACGCGGGTTCCCTTCGACCGGATCCTCCAGCATCGATGGAGGGAAGGCGTCACGCGCCTCGGGGAGATCGCTACGGCCGAGGTGTCCGCGCTGTCCGGCGGTCGCATCATAGATCCAATTCCCGTCGAGGCCGACGACATCTTGCTGTCGGGATGGGACGTCGTGGTGTCGGTGGGCCAGGTCGTCCCTCATGAGGTGATCGGCATGGCGAACTTCACCAAGAACCTCGTCATCGGTCTCGGTGGAACGTCGACCATCAATCGCAGCCACTTCCTCGGTGCGCTCTGCGGGATGGAACACATTATGGGTCGCGCAAACAGCCCGGTGCGCGACGTGGTCGATGCGGCATTCGACCGATTCCTTGCGCCGCGCCTCGAGGTGCTGTGGGTGCTCACCGTCGTGGAAGACGCCCGTGAAGGAGTCGTGCATAGAGGGCTGTTCGTCGGCCGCGGGCGCTCCGGTGAGTCCGGTGGTGCCGCGTACCGAGCGGCAGCGGAGCTCGCGGCCCGTTGCAACATTGAGGTGCTTCCAAATCCCTTCGGCCGCGTCGCGTGTTGGCTCGATCCCGAGGAGTTCAAGACGACCTGGCTCGCGAACAAGGCGATCTACCGGACACGTATGGCGATGGACGACGGAGGGGAGCTCGTCGTGCTGGCGCCGGGAGTCTCCGGGTTCGGCGAGGACGCGACCATTGACGGCCTCATCCGCCGTCACGGCTACCGAGGGACGCCCGCCACGTTGGAAGCGATCCGGCGCGACCCCGAGCTGGCGGACAATCTTGGTGCCGCCGCGCACCTCATTCACGGCAGCAGCGAAGGGCGCTTCCGCATCGTCTACTGCACAGACCCCGCGACGGGCGGCCTTACCCGGGAGGAGGTTGAGGGCGTTGGCTACGAGTGGCGTTCTTTGCCAACGGAGCTTGAGCGACTCGCGATTACACCTGTGGCGCAATCTGGACGACAACGTGATAAAGACGGCGAAAGCTACGACTACATCGCCAACCCGGCTCTCGGTCTATGGGCAACGTCGTCCACGTTCTCCTGAGGTTGGAGCAGTCGGAGCTGCGTCGCATTCGGCTAGGTGACTGGTAGGTGTCGAGGACGGTCGGTGACCGTGGCGGAGCTCGATGCTGGCGGTGCGTTCCCATTCCGAGTTGAACCGACGGATGTCGCCCAGCTCGGCCATCGAGGTGGTCTGGTCGCGGGCGAGGAGCCCGAACGCCCCACGTGCGTCTACTGGGGACAGCTGGGCCCCGTCGTGCGGTGCTCGGTGAGCCATTTGGGTGCTCGGCTTCCCAGACCGCGCGGAGGCTGGTCACGGTGGTGGACTTGCCGGTTCCGGCAGTGACACCAATCGACTACGTCAACTTCGTGATCGGCTCCCATGTGAAGTGACGGTGTCATCGGCGCTTCACCCCTTGTACCAAAGACAACTGGTCGC
>JBEKLQ010000037.1:0-32930 GCA_050010115.1 Acidimicrobiales bacterium
GACGTGTCGGTGGTAGCGAACTGCTGCACGCATGAGCACGACCCGAGCCGAAGCGAGCGCCTCGATCCCCACTCCAACGACCTCGGGTACGACTGGTCACGGCGGGACCAGTGATCACGGGCTGAAGCTCGTCACCGCCTCGACCACCCGTTCGACGGTGTTCGAGGGCATGAGCGAATGGAGGGGCAGCGTCACGACCTCGTCGCAGACACGCTCGGTGATCGGCAGCGCATCGCTCGGGCAGCCTTGGAAGTGGCTGTGGCGATGCACCGGGATGAAGTGGATTCCCGTGGCGATGCCGTGGGCCGCCATGTGGTCGATGAAGGCTGGACGGTGGCCGTCGAGCACCCGGAGGCTGTAGATGAAAGGGCTGACGTCGGCGAAGGACTTGGCGGCGGGCCGGCACCACGGGAGAGCTGAGAAGGCTCGGCTGTAGGTCGTGCACACCGATTGCCGGCTCTCGATGAACTCGTCGATCCGAGCGATCTGGCTCAGCCCGACTGCGGCCGACACGCTGTTGAGGTGATAGCGGAAACCGTCCGAGACGACGTCGTACTCCCACGCTCTGGCGTTGTGGTAGCGCAGGTGGGTCTCCTTGTCGACGCCGAGGAACCGGTAGAGGCGAAGTTGCTCCTCGCTCTCAGCATCGGGAACGATCACGCAGCCGCCATCGAGCGACGTGACGATCTTGACCGGGTCGAAGCTGAAACACGTCAGATCCCCGAACGAGCCGATCAGACGTCCGTCAGACCGCGTCCCGAACGCATGGCAGGCGTCTTCCACCACTCGCAGGCCGTTGGCGTCGGCGAAGCGATAGATCTCGTCGATGCGTGCCGGCACGCCGGCGAAGTGCAGCGGAAGGACGGCTCGTGTCCGGTCGCTCATCATTCGCTCGGCCGACCTCACATCCAGGCCGAGGTCGTCGTCCCTGATATCAGCCATCACGGGCTCCCCACCGCACATCCGAATCGCCTGGTGATCGGCCACATAGTTGAACGACGTGGTGATCACCTCGTCACCGGGACCGACGCCAGCCAGGCGCAGGGCGATGTGGAGGGCGGAGGTGCCGGTGTTGACGGTGACGACCCGCCGCCTGGACAGTCCGAGGAACGCTGCGATGGCTGCCTCGAACTCCTGCGTCAGCCTGCCCATTCCCAGCCATCCCTCCGCCAGGGCGTCGACAACGGCCTTGGTGGTGTCGATGCCGGTCGTCGGGTTGAACACTGGGATCGGTTTCATGGCGCCGTGCGGCCCCCGCGGTGGTCCCGCCAGACTCGCCGTAGCCCGTTGAGGCTCATCTGCGGGCTGAGCAGCGCCATGGGCGGGAGCAACGAGAGGGCCCGCACACGTGAGCCCTCTCCCCACGACCTCCTTGACTCCACCCAGAGGTCGGCGAACGCCAGCTGGCGGAAGTGATGCGTGAAGACCCACCGGCGAAGGACCCGGGCAGCGATCTCCTCGGTCTCGGGAGAGAGGTCGAGGCCGGCAGAGGCGCGTCGCAGCTCACGGAGCATGCCGGTGTTCGGGAAGTGGAGGCGTGACTCTGCCGCCGCGATGCCGGAGATCGTCGCATCAGCTGTCTTGGAGCGAAAGATCCGGTAATCGGCGAGCGGCGCTGGGATCGTCTCGATCGGCGCCAGCAGGAGTGCTCTCCAGACCAAGATCACGTCACTGCCCCAGACGGGAAGTGGTGGCCCCACCCGTATGAGTATCTCCTTGCGCCACAGCCCGTAGATGGTCAGCCAAGCCCGGCGGGCGAGGTGAGCGTTGAGGCGCGTCGCCAGGTCCGGCGACGCGAGTCCAGGCGGTTCCCGCCGGACCGAGATGAGATTCCCGGCCTCGTCGATTCGCCGGTGCGCCGGGACGCACAGCGCCGACTCCGGTCGCGACCGTAAGACGGTGAGGCAGCTCGAGATGAAGTTGCGTGAGTACACGTCGTCATGGGCTGCCCAGGCGAAGTAGGGCGCGGTGCTGAGGGAGAGCACCTGCTGGAAGTTGGAGGCGGCGCCTTGGTTGACTTCGTTGCGGGAATAGCGGACTCTCGGGTCACGGGCAGCGACTGCCCGGCAGTGAGCCTCGGTGCCGTCCTCCGATGCGTTGTCGCTGATGACGATCTCGAGGTTGGGCTCGTCCTGAGCGAGCAGAGAGTCCAGCGCCTCGGGGAGGTACGGCATACCGTTGAACACCGGGAGGCCGATGCTCACGAGGGGCGGCTTCGAAGCCACGTCGGATCGCGCCTTACGGGGACGCGTCACCGGGCTCAACCCGGCTCCCACGGGTCCCGGGTCGACGCGGTCGTTCGGGTTGCCACGGCGAGGGGCCGCGCGGGCACGCCCACGACGGTCGTGTCGGCCGGGATGTCGTGAGTCACGACGGCGCCGGCCCCCACGACGGAGCGCGGACCGATGGTCAGGCGCGGAAGGATGGTGGCGTTGCTCCCGATGGCGGCCATGTCCCCGATCTCGACCTCTCCCGCGATCGTCGCCCCCGGCATCACGTGAACTCCGTCGCCCACCCGGCAGCCGTGATCAATCGTGGCACTCGTGTTGACGATGCATTGTCGTCCGAGGGTGACATCGACACCGACTACAGCCATCGCCAAGATCTGGTGACCGCTGCCGAGCACGGCGGTCGCGTCGACCCAGGCGGTCGGGTGGATGATCGGGATCGGCTTGACGTCCTTCGAGACTAGGTAGTCGTGGATGGCGAGCCTGCTGCCACCATGAGAGCCGCCGACTGCCGCCACGAAACCCACCGCTCGGTCGCCGAGGGTAGCGAGCCAAGCGAGAAAGTCGTTCTCCGTGTGCCAGATCGGAACCTCGGGTATCGGCGTCTCCACGCTCGGATCCCGGTCGCAGACACAGGCGACCGGGATGCCGGCGCCCACGAGGATTTGGTGCACGACCTTGGCCTGACCGGTTCCGCCCCAGAGGATCGCTTCGTTGAGCTGCGACTCCATGGGCTCACCGGGTCCGGATGAGGTAACCACCAGGGGCTGACGTGGCGAGCAGGCGGTCGTCGACGTCGTGGGCGAGACGGAATCGATCGTCGCTGCTCAGGAATTGGTGCACGGCGGTCCAGGGGTTGTTGTCGGCATCCCATGGACGATCGTCGAACGCCTCGGGCTGCAGGTCCTTGATGACGGTGTCCATCACGACGAGGTAGCTGCCGACGCTGACGAAATCCGCGTAGAGCGACAGCTCCGCGGACACATGGTTGGCGGTGTGGTTTGAGTCGAGGATGACGAGAACCTGGCGGTGCCGCCGGCAGATCTCGCCGACCTGCGCGATGACGTCCGGAGCGGTCGAGTCACCCTCGATCGTGGAGATGGAGCCGGCCAGTGGGTGCGTGGAGAGCGTCGCCCTCGCGTGCGACCGGATGTCGACGTCGATGCCCAAGACCTCCCGGTCACCGCCGAGCAGCCGAAGAATGCTCGCCGACAGGATGAGCGAGCCGCCATGGGCGATCCCGGTCTCGACCACGAGATCCGGCCGGACTCGCCACAACAGCTCCTGGACGATGACGATGTCCTCCGGGTGCTGGATGATGGGAACGCCGAGCCAGGAGAAGTTGTAGGAGTAGCCGTGACGCACGGCGAACTGCATCCACTCGCGCTTAACCCGGGCGGCCTCCGGATCCGACGCCATCGCCTGGATTCGTGCAGGATCAAGGGGGCTGCGCTCGGCACGGATGACCGCGTCGTCACGTCTGGAGGTCATAGCCAGGGCGATCGTAGTCCACGTCGTTGCGGCGGCACCTGCTTCTGCGCTCAGGTCTCCGCCGTGGTCCCGCGCCAGCGGTGCGTTGTCAGCCGCCGGACCACCAGCGTGAGCGACCTCAGCCACAGCGCGTAACCGGCCGCCAAGCCGAGCACCCTTGGCACGATGGCGAAACCGGTTCCCGGTTCCAGTCCGAGCCCGGAGTGAAGTCCCCACCAGATCGCCAGGACAACGGCTGAGGCTGCAACCACCGATAACGGATAGCGGCGACCGAGGGGGCTCGGCATCCCTGATCGATAGATCCGCCAGTACATGACGAGGCCGAGCGTCTCGCTCAGGATCATCACCCCGGCGGCACCGGTGGCGCCCCAGAGGCTGACCGCGATCGCGTTGGCGGTGAGGTTGCTGACGGTGGCGACGCCGATCGCTCGCCAGAGGCCGCGCTCGGCACCGGCGAAGACCGCCATCCGGAACAAGTAGCCGTTCACCAGGGCGATGGCGGCGGCACCTGTCAGGATTGCCAGGAGCGGCCCTGCAGCGCCGAAGGCCCGTCCTGCCAGCCACACGACGAACGGCCGAGCGAACAGCGTGCCGTAGATCGGCAACGGTACCGCCACGGTCAGGATCACATCCAGCGCGCGGCGGGCGAGGAAGTGCCGTCGGTCGGCGTCGGCGCTCATGAAGTCAGGCAGGAGGACGTTCGAGAGGAGTGCTGGCAACGCGAACAGGAAGATGGCGATCTGGAACGCCACTCCGTACAAGGCGACGGCTCGGTCGCCGCTGATGAAGAACAGCATGATGCTGTCGGCTCGGGCGTAGATGATGGCGAAGAGGTCGAACTGGCCGAGTGGGAGTGACCGGCGCAGCATGTCCGTGACGCCCTTGCCCCCAGCCCTCAGCTTCGGCCGCACGGCGTGAGCAGCGAGCGCCAAGGCCGTCAGCGAGCTGGCTGCCAGCGCGACCAGGTACGCAACCGCATAGCCCCGCTGATGCATATACCGGGCGCTTTGTTATGCCGGGCCGCTGATTCCGGGGCACTGCAGACCCTGGCCACAGGGGCGGTGGTCGGGGACGGGTCGGCATAATTACGCCGCTTCCGGGTTTTGTGTGGGTAGTCTCGACGAACTGGTGTTCGCTGGATCGGTCAGGGGGTGCTCCGCGACGATGGTGTGATGCGTGACACCGAGCTCTACCGGCACCTGTTGGGACTCGTAGTTCCGTGGGAGGTGCGCCGGGTCGAGCTGTCCGTCGACGGCGGGCGGGTCGACGTCTGGGCCGAGCATCCAAAACGGACGCGGTTCACCTGCCCGGAGTGTGACCTCGAGCTCCCCGTCTACGACCACGGAGAGGAACGCTCCTGGCGGCACCTCGACAGCTGCGCGTTCCTCACCTACCTGCACGCACGGCCACCGCGCGTCGAGTGCCCCACCCACGGGGTGCGCCAGGTAGCTCTGCCGTGGGCCGAGCCGATGAGCCGGTTCACCGTGCTGTTCGAGCGGCTCGCTATCGACGTGCTGAAAGAGTGTGACGTCGAGGGTGCCGCCAGGCTGTTGCGGCTCAGCTGGGACGAGGCGTGGCATCTCATGGACCGTGCAGTCGCCCGAGGACTTGCGACCAAGCCGCTCGTGGTTCCGGCCATGGTGGGTGTCGACGAGAAGGCAGCAGGTCGGGGCCAGGACTACATCACCGTGGTGTCGAACCTTGCGACCGGGTGCGTCGAGTACCTCGCCGATGAGCGGCGCCAGGCGAGCCTCGATGGCTTCTTCAGCCAGTTCAGCGCCGATGAGCGCAATGGGATCACCGTTCGCAAACAGGAGAACCGGGCGCTCGTCGCGACAGGCGACAAGAGCCTCTCGGGAACGAAGTACCTGTGGCTGTACTCGCAAGAGAACCTCCCCGATCGTCACAAGGATCGCTTCGGAGTCCTACGAGGTGGCGACTGAAGACCGCACGGGCATGGGCGATCAAGGAGAGCATGCGCCACTTTTGGTCCTACAAGCGCCGGGGCTGGGGCGAGAAGCACTTCAAGCGCTGGTACTTCTGGGCGACCCACTCTCGGCTCCAGCCGGTGATCGACGCGGCCAAGTCCTATTAGAGCGCCACGAAGCTGGCCTGCTGTCGTACTTCGCTCACCGCGTGACCAATGCCGGAGCGGAGGGCATCAACTCCCGCATCCAGGCAATCCGCGTCGCCGGGCGTGGGTATCGCAACCGCAAGAACTTCAAGACCGCGATCTGGTTCCATCTCGGTGCTCTCCAGCTCTACCCGATAGCTCCTTGACCTGGGTTACCCACTCAATTCCCGGAAGAGGCCCCAGCAGTAGTCGAAGGCGGTCGCGAGCGAGTTGCCGATGATGGCCCTATCTCAGTCGATCTCGGGGGTCGGCGGCTGTTAAAGGACAGCGGGTCCAGGTCGGTCACACCTCCGAGAGGAAACCGTCTCCCAGGTCGGCCGAATCCTGCGGTTCTGGCGGAGCGCTGGCAGCACGGGGCGGTCCTTTTCACGACCGGTCTGGTCTCGGATATCCTTAGCCCTCGACGACGCCGCGCTGAAGTGATGGGGGGGGTAACCATGAGGTCCTTGCACCGACGTCCGCACCGCGCGATCGGGTCGATCGGTGTCGTGACCCTGGCGGCTCTGGCGATAGCACTGGTCGGGTCGCCTGCGATCGCCTTTGCCGCCTCAACTGATGGGTCCATCAGCGGCGTCGTTAGCGACAGCATCACGACGAACCCGGTCGCAGCCATCTGTGTGCGCGCCGCCGGAGGGAGTGGCTCGGCTGCGACCCATTCCAATGCCGAGGGCGAGTACACGCTCGCCGATCTCTCGCCCGGCACCTACACGGTGAAGTTCAGCGGCTGTCGCACGACCTTGGGCTACGTCACGCAGTACTACGACGATCAGGCGACCTCGGCCGAGGCCAACCCGGTGACGGTCGATGCCGGCGGCAACACCGCCGGCATCGATGCCTCAATGGTGCTCGGCGGCGGAATCTCAGGGAGCGTGACTGACGAGTCAACACCGCCGGACCCCCTGTCTGACATCTGCGTGGCAGCGACAGCGAGCGGCTCCACGGCGGTGAGCACGACGACGAATGCCAGCGGCGACTACTCCTACGCCGGCCTCACGCCGGGCTCGTACGAGGTGAAGTTCACCGACTGCCACCACCACGTCTACGTCCCCACGAGCTACGCGAGCGCCGTGACCGTGACAGCCGGCGTCACGACGACGGGTATCGACGTCGCCATGTCCCTGCCGGGCAGCATCTCCGGCACGGTGACTGATGCCGACACGAGCAACCCTCTGGCCGGCATCTGCGTGAGCGCAGAGGACTGGAACACCGGCAAGGTGCTGTCCACTGACATTTCGGGGAGCGATGGCACCTACTCGCTCCCCGGCTTGGTGGGCGGTACCTACGCGGTGCAGTTCAGCGGTTGCGGTGCGACGTCGGACTACGTCGGCCAGTTCTGGGACGACGAGGCGTCCTTCTATTACTCGGATCCGGTGACGGTCAGCGATGGGACCGACACCGACGCGATCGACGCTTCGATGGTGCAAGGCGGCTCCATCTCGGGCACCGTCACCGACTACTCCACCCCGCCCGTCCCGCTGAGCGACATCTGCGTGGCGGCAGACGTCATCGAACAAGGTGGTGGCACGTGACCCCGGGATCCTCGGCTACGGGCATCGACGTCGCCATGCCGCTGCCAGGGAGCATCAGCGGAACGGTCACCAGCAATTCGACCGAGACGATCTGCGTCAGCACCTATGAGAATAGTTCGACAGCGAAGCTGGCTCCAGGGGGTTCGTACACGCTCACGGGCCTCTACCCAGGTTCGGATACCGTCGCCTTCGGGAGCTGTAAGCGGAGCAAGTACGTCTACGTGACCCAGACCCTGGACAACGTCATCGTGAGCTCGGGAGCCAACACGCCGGACGTCGACGCCAACCTGACCCTCGGAGGTGACATCTCCGGCAAGGTCAAGAACTACAACGACTACGCCACCATCGTGATCGAGGCGACCTCGACGACTGGTGTCCCAGTCGGCGAGGTCGACATCAACACGAACCTCGACCCGACTGGCAAGTACAGCATCTCCGGTCTCTTGGGCTCGTGCGACGTCTACTTCTTCTACGGCGTCAACACCACCGAGAAGGTGACCTACAAGAAGAACCCCGTCGAGGTGGCAAGCGGCGTCACCCACGGCGGCATCAACGCCAGGATCCCTTCCGGGTACTGACCATCTCGTGCCGACGTAGAGGATCTAACCAGTGGACCGCAAATGGTGGACGCTCGGCGCCGTGTGCGTCGGGACCTTCATGCTGTTGCTCGACCTCACAATCGTAAACGTCGCCCTCCCTTCCATCGAGCACGCGTTTCACGCGTCGCTGTCGGATCTCCAGTGGGTCCTCGACGCCTACGCACTCATGCTGGCCGCCCTGCTCCTCACCTCGGGTTCGCTTGCTGACTTGTTCGGCCGCCGGATCGTGTTCGCTGTCGGCATCGCCGCCTTCACCGCAGGCTCACTGCTGTGCGGCGTCGCCACGGACCCGCTCTTCCTGATCCTGGCCAGGGCGTTCCAGGGGATCGGTGGAGCCATCATGTTCGCCACGTCGCTCGCCCTGCTCGCCAACGCCTTCCATGGCAGGGACCGAGGCGCCGCGTTCGGGATCTACGGGGCCGTGACCGGTGTCGCCATCGCAGTCGGCCCGGTGCTGGGCGGTGTCCTCACGAGCGACGCTTCGTGGCGCTGGATCTTCTTCGTGAACGTGCCCATCGGCGTCGCGGCCCTCGTCGTCACGCTCGCCAAAGTCGAAGAGTCCCGCAACCCGGCGGCGACGTCGCCGGACTGGCTCGGTTGCGTGACGTTCTCCGGCGGGCTGGCGGCACTCGTGTTCGGCCTGATCCGCTCGACCGCTGACGGCTGGTCGTCGGGCGTCGTCGAGGGAGCCCTTGTCGGTTCCGGGGTGCTCCTCGTGGCATTCGTCGTCGCCGAGCTGCGCCAACGGGCGCCCATGTTCGACTTCAGCCTGCTCCGGAACCCGACGTTCTCAGGTGGTCTGCTCGCCGCCTTCGCCATCAACGGCTCGCTCTTCGCCCTCATCACCTACCTGGTCCTCTACATGCAGAACGTCTTGGGCCTGTCAGCCGTCGCCACGGGAGTGCGGTTCCTCGTGCTCACCGGGGCGGTCTTCCTGACGGCCGGATTGGCAGGCAGACTGACTAACCGCATGCCGGTGAAGTGGTTGATCGCGCCGGGTTTCTTGCTGGTCGGGATCGGGATCGTCCTGATGCACGGCATCACGCTGTCGGACTCGTGGACCCATCTCGTTGCCGGGCTCGTCATCGCCGGGATCGGTACCGGCTTCATCAACGTCCCGCTCGCCTCGACTGCCGTCGGCGTCGTCGAGCCCGCTCGCTCTGGGATGGCCTCGGGCATCAACTCGACCTTCCGCCAGGTCGGCACCGCTACCGGCATCGCCGCCCTCGGCTCGGTCTTCGCCAGCCAGATTCGCGGCACCATCACGACCCGGCTGACCTCGACACCACTCAACGGTGTGTCGTCGTCGATCGCCAACGGGGTGTTGAGCGGGCAGACCTCTGCTCCCGGCGGCAGCCACGCCACCAACGCCGCCGCTCTCGAGCAGCTGGTGCGCTCCGCGGCCGACCAGGGACTCGTGAACGGTCTCAACGAGATCCTCGCGATCGGTGCGATCCTCGCGTTCGCCGCCGCCATCGGCTGCGCCTTCCTCATCCGCCAGAAGGACTTCGCCGTATCGGCGGCCCCAGGCAGAGCGAGTGAGGCACGTGTCGAGCTGGCCCTGGAGTAGCACCGTGCGGTGCGCGGCTGGGGTCGTGAGTCAGAGTTGCTCCTCGGCGGGCGTATCACGGTGTGTGATACACTGCACTCATGTCACGCGCCGTCTCTGTCCGGCTCGACGACGAGGTTCAGCGGGCGCTGAACACGCTCGAAGCGTCCGGCATGAGCCGGTCCGAAGCAATCAGGAAGTCGATCCTCGATGCCGCCTCGGCGCTGCGGCGCAAGGAGGCACTTCGGGCCGAGGTGGCGGCGCTCGAAGCGGACGAGGAAGACCGTCACGAGATGCAGGCGGTCGCGTCGCTGATGGAGAGCCTTCGTGCGTCGAGGTGACGTGTACGAGCTCTGCCTGGCGAAGGCCACGGGCCACGAGCAGCGAGGTCGCCGCTTTGGGGTCGTCGTCCAGGCCGACGCGTTCCTGCCTCGATCTGTGGTGTTGGTCGCCCCTACGTCGCGAAGTGCGCGATCGGCAACGTTTCGACCGGAGATCGTCGTCGACGGCGAGACGACGCGTGTGCTCGTCGAACAAGTCGGAGCGGTGGACGTGAGCCGGTTGGCCAATCAGGTCGGTCACGCGAGCGCCGAGGAGATCTGGGGCATCGACGAGAGCCTTATGACCGTTCTCGGTCTCGGCTGATCGAGATCATCCGGAATGAACCGACATTTCCGCCTCGACGACCGGCCCCTGCTACCCGCTGGGCTCGAGCGGCCGGGCCGCAGGACCACCGTTGCCGCGGGTTCCGGTGGAGCGGTGAAGCTTCTAGCCGGTAGCAGGGCCCACGTGGTGAACACAATCGGCCAGCAGGTCGCGGATATGTGGGCGCTCGCGTTACCCGACGGGGCGTCCTATCTGTCCACCTCCCATTCGCGACTCGCGACAGGGAGGCTCTCACCGAAAGCCGGTGATGTTCTAGTCGACAACCAGCGGCGACCGATCATTCGGGTCCTCGCCGACACGAGCCCCGGCGGCCACGACACGCTCATTCCAGCGTGTGACGCACAGCGCTACCGTGATCTCGGCTTCGACGGGGAACACCGCAACTGCACCGCGAATTTCCATGAAGCTACCTCGTCGCACGGACTGGGCGACCTCTGTGTTCCTGAACCGGTCAACCTGTTCATGTCGGTGCTGGTTGCCGCCGACGGTTCCCTGACGCTCGAGGCCTCTCAAGCGGGTTCCGAGGACGAGGTCGTCCTGGAGGCCCTGCGCGACATCCTGCTCGTCATCAGTGCTTGTCCGCAGGATCTCGTTCCCATCAGCGGGTCCAGCTCGGCTCCGCGACAGGTGGACATCTACTCCGATTGATGGATAGGACAGGAGGCTACAAGTGACCGCCATTGAGCAAACTCAACCACTTCCCAATGTGATCAGTGAGTTCGCGCTGAGCAATGCCTTCTTGGGCAAGATAATCGAAGTGTGCATCGTCACCGAGGACTGTCATCGGACAATGGCCGGGCTGGTGCGACTCGGCATCGGGCCCTTCCGCGTCTACACGTTCGACGACGACACCGTGACTATGCCTTCCTACCACGGGCAACCCAGTCCGTTCAGCCTCAAAGTATGCTTTGCGAACAACGACGGTTTGACCTGGGAGATCATGCAGCCGCTGACAGGTCGGACGATCATGCGGGATTTCCTGGATGACCACGGAGAAGGTATCCATCACCTTGCGTTCGACTGCAACCATGCACCATGGGAGCAGCGGATCGCCACCTTCGCGACACGTGGCTTTAGTCCGACCCAGAGCGGCAAGTGGATGGACCAAAACTCCTTCAGCTTCTTCGACACAGAAGCGGCCACTACCACCTGTTTCGAGACTTACCACTTTCCGGACTACTTCGAATTCCCTGAACCGGAAGAGTGGTACCCCGCTCGGCCACCTACGTAAGTGAGGCGACTTCGCCGAGGTTCAGATCCGACCGATCGCCGTGAGGACTCTCTCCGGAGTCATTGGCATGTCCACCCAGATGCCACCCAGTGCGTTGTAGACGGCCTGCGAGATCGCTGGCCCTGGCGCCGCGGCAGGCGCCTCGCCCGCGGCGCGGGCGCCGAATGGGCCTACTGGGTCGTACGAATCACCGAATATCACCTGGATTTCGCGTGGGAAGTCCAAAGTCCTGAGCAGTTTGTAGTCCATCCAGTTGCCGTTCTTGATGGCCCCGTTGACCTCGTCAAACACCAGGTGTTCGGAGAGTGCAAAGCCGCTGCCGCACAGTGCACCGCCAACTACCTGGTTCTTGAGAACCTTCGGGTTCACGACGGTTCCGCTGTCTTGACCCGCTAGGTAGTCGATCACGCGGATCGCGCCAGTTTCGACATCTACCTCCACCTCGACAAAGGCGCAAGCGAAGTGGCGGGCGAAGGTCGTTGCCGGGGGCATGGGCACGGCGGAGGATCGGCCGGTGATCGATGATGCCTGCCCGAGCGTGTCCGAGCGGAAGACGTTCAGGACGTCCTCGACCGTGAAGCTCAGCCCCTCCGGGTCAGCTCCCGCCCGCCTTACCATCCCACGATCGACGGTCAGCTCCGCTGCGGGTAGGTCGAAGAATTCCCGGCCGGCGATCTCGAGCAGCTGCGCCCGAGCGTCCATTGCGGCCGCCTTCACGGCGAAGCCGATCCTGTACATGGTGTTGCTGGCCAGGGAGCCGTGGCTCCAGGGGCACGCGTCGGTGTCGCCGAGCTCGTAGTCAACCCGCTCGAACGGTATCCCCAGCGCTTCCGCTGCGACCTGCGTCAAGGTGGTCTCGCTGCCCTGTCCCTGCCGCCCGGCCGCGCAATACACCTTGGCGCTGCCATCAGGGTTGATCCGGACCACAGCAGACGTGTTGCCCTCGAACTCCACGCCGCACACGTGTGCGCCGGTTCCGACTCCGACCGCTCGGCGAAGTGGTCCGTCGGTGGACAACGGGACGCCCCAACCTCTCCAACGTTGCCGCCATCCGAATGCTTCCGCCCCTCGGGTCAGAATGTCCTCCGTGGAACCGCTCGAGAGGCGGAACGGCACCGGCCATCCTGCCCGCATGCTCTCCGGGATCCCGGCCAAGTAGTCCTCGACTGACTGGTTGGGCATTGCGTGACGACTGTGCTGCATGCGCAGTTCCTCGCCGGGGCGAATTTGATTGCGCAGCCTGAACTCGACCGGATCGACTCCGGCACGTATGGCGCACTCGTCAGCGAGACGCTCCACCGCGGAGCCGAGAGTCACATCACCGACGGCTCGCATGCACCCGGCGGTGAGTCGGTTGGTATTCACCCCATGGATGGCAAAGTTCCCGTTCTTGGCCCGTCCCCACAGGTCGACGCAGAAGAATCCGACGTCGTCCTTGAACCCGTACCCACCGTTGTCGATGACATGGTCGAACTCGACCATGGTGAGCCGGCCGTCGGCGGTGCAGCCCATCCTGCCCCGCGAGTGCTCGTTGTGGCGCCGTTTGACGGTCACCATGCTTTCGTGGTTACTCAGCTCGATCTTCACGGGCCGGCGACACTTCTTGGCGAGCAGCACGGTGATCAACATGAAGTTGGCCACCCACCAGTTGCCGAAAGAACAGCCTACAGGAAGTGCCTGGACACGAATCTTGCTCAGCGGGATTCCGAACGCCTCGTGGATCGAGTCGCGCACCTCAGACGGAGTCTGTGAGGATGTCCAAACACACACCCGGTCACCGGTCCACTCGGCTACGCAGGCGTTTCGCCCCATCGGAGCAGCTTGCTGGCTCTCGAAGTGGATGTCGCACTCGACGATGAAGTCGGCGTCCTGCTCGCCACTGGCTACGTCTCCCCAGTGCACTTGATAGGCGGGGCGCTCATTGCCCTCCTCGCGAATCTCGGGCGCCCCCGGTCTCCTTGCCTGCTCAGCGTCAAAGACCGCATCCATGACGTCCCACTCGATCTCGACCAGTTCAACGGCCTGCTCGGCGATGAATGGATCAGTGGCTGCGACGGCGGCGACGTCGTCGCCGACGAACCGGGCCGTGCCATCGAGGATATGCCCGCGGTAGTTGAACCAGGCGTTCTCCCAGATCAGCCCGGGTGCGTCGTGGTGAGTCACGACAGCGACTACCCCCGGCAGGGCCTCTGCTTTCGTCGTGTCGATGCGCAGCACGCGGGCGTGCGGGTGGGGGCTGCGCACGATCTTCCCGTAGAGCATCCCCGGTAACCCGAAGTTCACTGCGTACTTCAGAGCCCCGGTGACCTTCTCCACCGCGTCCTTGGCGGGGACGTCGCGACCTACGATCACCAAGGGCTGTCCGCCCGTAACTTCCGGCCCGGCCGCCAAAGTGTCAGCGGCGTGGTCGCCCGGTGGGTACGTCCTTGTCAGTTCGGCTGTCATGGCTCACGCCCGATGCGCTCCGCCGCAGTCAATACGGCTTGAATGATGTACGGATAGGCCCCGCAGCGGCAGAGGTTCCCGCTGAGCCCTTCAGCGACTTCCTCGCGGGTCGGATTCGGGTTGTGATCCAACAAGTGCTTCGCCGACATGATGAACCCGGATGTGCAGTAGGCACACTGGAACCCGTGCTCGTCGATGAAGGCCTGCTGGATCGGATGCAGGTTGTCAGGGCTACCCAGGCCTTCGATAGTGCTGATCGAACGACCTTCGGCCTGGCGCGCCACTATGAGGCACGCCGTCGCGGGCACGCCATCGACCAGCACAGTGCAGCAACCGCACTCGCCCTCGGCGCAGGAGACGCGAGTGCCATACAGATACAGGCGTTCCTGTAGCACATCGGCCAGGCTGTCATGGTCGGCGAACTCAACCTCGTAAACGTGACCGTTCACGTCCAATCGCGTCATCGGCTGCCTTCCCCTTCCGCTAGTTGGACGAGGGCTTCTTGGGCGGCTCGGGAAGTGAGTGTCCCGATCGCGTTGCTCCGGTACGCGGCGCTCGTGCGCAAGTCGTCGATCGGCGACGCGCACCCCGCCGCCTGGGTGGCCACGTCGAGGAGGACCTGACTGTCAGCGTCCGAAGGCCGCAGGCCGAGCAGAACTGCCTCGGCCTCGGGCGCCCGTAGCGGAAAGGGAGCCACCGAACCCAGCCCGACGCGGGCCGTATCGATCACTCCGCCGTCATCCGTGCTCACCAGCACGGCAACGATAACCAGAGCGATATCCAACGCAGTTCGAGTAGCGCGCCGGACGGCTACGGCTGAACGAGGGTGAAGCCCGACCCTAACCTCCACTACCAATTCGCTCGGGTCGAGCGTCGTCGTCTTAGGCCCGCTCCACAAGTCCACGATGGGAAGGGTACGTGGGCCGTCGCGGCCCACAACGGCGATTTCTGCGTCCAGGCACAGCAGAAGCGGCGCCAGATCTGCCGCCGGCGACGCGTTGCACAGGTTGCCGCCCACCGTTGCGAGCGTTCTTGTCTGAGGTGTGCACATCGCTCGCGCCAGGCAAGCGAGGGCCCGACTCGCGTAGTCGGTGGCCGTGCTGTGTTCAAGGCTGCGTAGGGAGGTGAGTCCACCGATGTGGAGGACGCCGTCCACAACGTGCAGGTAGTCCAACTCCCGTAGATGACTGATGTCGATGCAGCGTTCGAGCGCAGACCCGTTCTTCCAGTCGAGGTACAGGTCTGTGCCGCCGGCGAGATACCGTGTCCCGGGCCCGTGCACCGTCAGCATCTCGACGGCTTCGCGAACCGAACCGGGACGCAGGTATTCGAAAGGCGTCTTCACCAGGCCCGCCCTCGACTGTCGGGTTGCGGCAGAGCGTTGTTGTGACGACGCGTGGGCATCACGCGAGGCGGCCTGGGTTCATGAACCCTGCCGGTCCGCCGTGCGCGCCATCAGTGTGACCATGTCGAAGATCACGGTCGCGGCCGCCAAGGCCGTGATCTCTCCATGGTCGTAGGCCGGCGCGACCTCCACGACGTCGCCGCCGACGGTGTTCAGCTCGGTCAGCCCGCGGAGCACGCGCAGCAGCTCCCGACTGGTCAGACCGCCCGCCTCGGGTGTACCGGTGCCGGGGGCAAAGGCTGGGTCCAACACGTCGATGTCCACGGAGATGTAGACCGGTAGGTCATCGACGCGTTCGACGATGGCACCGAGAGCGCCGTCGAGTCCGAGCACGTCGAGGTCGCTTGTCCGGATTGTGCGGAACCCCATCCGCCGATCGTCGGCGAGGTCGCCGTAGCCGTAAAGCGGACCTCGGACACCGACGTGGATCGAGTGGTCCTCTATAAGAAGCCCCTCCTCGAACGCCCGGCGGAACACGGTGCCGTGCGTGATCGGGGCATGGAAGTAGGTGTCCCAGGTGTCCAAGTGTGCGTCGAAATGCACGAGTGCAACAGGGCCGCGCTCGCGCACCACCGACCGTAGTAGGGGCAGAGCGATCGTGTGGTCACCGCCGATCGCCACGACCTTGTGACCGCCGCTCAGGACCTCGCTGGCGCCACCGGCTATTTGCTCAATCGCAGCGTCGATGGAGAACGGCGTGACGGGGACGTCTCCGGCGTCGACCACTTGAACCGTGTCGAACGGTGCACAGTCCAACTCCACATGGTGTCCGGGGCGGAGATGGCGCGATGCCTGGCGGACGGCCATCGGACCGAACCGGGCGCCTGGGCGGTAGGACGTGCCGCTATCGAAGGGCACGCCGAGGACGGCGATGTCGTAGTTGGTGACACGGTCGATTTCGGGCAACCGAGCGAAAGTCGATGCGCCGGCGAATCGGGGCATCTGGCGACCGTCCACCGGTCCTAGAGGGTGTTCGCTGGCGGTGGTCAAGGCGTCTCCGTTACGGGTGGTGGGTCTTGGGCATGGTCAGGCACGGGTCCTGGTGACGCCACCAGCGGGCTGCAGCACCTGGCCAACGAACGCCCCGGCGTCCCTGCTGGCGAGGAACGCGACGGCGCCAGCGATGTCCTCCACCGACGCGAGCCGCCTGATCGGGATCAGGTCCCGGTACTGCTGACGCATCTCGTCGAGGGAGATCCCGGCGTCGTCCGCGTCGACCTGCAGCTGTTCGGTATCGATGTACGACGGCGCGATCGCGTTGGTCAGGATCCCGGACGGGCCGAGCTCGCGACCGAGGCCCTTGGTGAGGGCGATCAGACCGGCCTTGGATGCCGAGTACGCCGAAGCGTTCGGATGGCCGATGATCCCCCAGCCCGACGCGATGATCACGATCCGACCGCCGCCGGCCCGGCGCATGGCGGGAACTACAGCCTGGATCAACCGGAAGTGCCCGGAGAGGTTCACGTCGATCTGTCGCCACCACAGCTCCTGCGGCTGCTCCAGGAACGGACCCATCGCCATGGCGGCGGCGTTCGCGACCAGCACGTCGATATCGCCGAGCTCCTGGCCCACGATCCGCACGGTGTCTGGCCCGCTGTGCGCCGCGGAGATGTCGGCGGGCACCGCCAGTCCGCCGATCCGCTCGGCCAGTGCGGTGAGCCGACCGTCGTCGACGACATCGTTCACGGCGACGGCGAAGCCGTCCGCCGCCAGCCGCAGGGCCGTCGCCTGGCCAACGCCCTGGGCGGCACCGGTGACGAGAGCGATCTCGCGCCCGTCTGTCGTGCTCATCTCAGATCACCGCCCCGGCGTTGGGCGAGAGAACCTCGCCGCAGTACATGGCGCTCGTGGCGAGGTAGTGAACGGTGTGTGCGATCTCCCGCGGGGTGACGAGCCGGCCGAGTGGCAGGCTCGCCAGGTAGTCCGGCCGCCGCCACAGCGAGTCGGCGGCCAGCAGTGGTGTGTCGGTTGGGCCCGGCGCCACCGCGTTCACCCGGATCCCGGTGTGCGCCATCTCCAGGGCGAGGGATTTCACTAGCCCGAGGACGGCACCTTTGGCGGCGACGTAGTGCAGATCGGTGGCACTCCCGCCAAGGGCCAGCTCGGAGGAGATCGCAACGATTGCTCCGGAATCCTGCCTCAGCATATGTGGCAGGACAGCGGCGAAAGCGTTCGACGTGCCGCCGAGGATCACCGCCAGCATCCGGTCCCACTGCTCGCGGGTGATGTCGGTGACCGGGATGCCCTCCTCGTAGTAGCCGGCTGCCGTCACGAGCAGGTCGACTCGTCCAAACCGTGCGACTACCGCCTCGACGGCCTTACGCACCGCCTCACGGTCGGTGACATCCAGCTCCGCAGACATGTCGGTCGCCGACGGACGCAGGTCGATTCCCGCTGTACGCCAGCCGGAGCGAGCCAACCGTCCTACGCAGGCTGCGCCGATTCCGCTGGCGGCCCCGGTGACGACCGCGACCGGCTCCGGCGCGGACAGGCTCACGTGCTCTCGGTTTCGTCGACAACCGGCTCCGAGTAGCCGAGCGTCTCGGCCTCCCCACCCGGGCGCAAGATCCACGTCTGGGCGGCGAAGCCGACGCCGCCGAGCACGACAGCCGCGATCACGATGCCCCAGTTCAGGTACCAGACGCCTGCGTACTCGTTCCTCGGCCAGGCGATGTTGACGGTCTCCAACACGATCCACACCGCCGCGATCCCCGTGATCGCTGCGCCTAAGCGGCCCATCGCGACCGGCCCCGGGGCCCAGCGACCCTTTGCGCGGACGTACGCGGCCGCAACGAGTGGCATCGCATACGACACGAAGAAACCCGCCGTGGCGGCGCTGAGCAGCAGCGTGTACGCCTTGGGGTTGTGGATGAACAGCAGGACCGCTGCGATGATCGCCGTCATTGCGATGACGCGCCTCGGGAGGCGCTCAGGCCCGGCGAGCTTGCTGAAGATGCCCGACAGCGGCAGCTCCTTGGCGCGCGCGCTGGCCCAGATAGCCCGGGAGACCGCCGCCTGCACGGCGATCATGCTCGCGGTGAAACCGATCGTGAGCATCACCAGTAGCGTCCGGCCCATCGCTGAGCCCAAGTGTGTCTCCAGCGTCGTTGCGATGGGGTTCGTGTCCTTGCCGGACATAACGGCGCCCAAGTCCGGAATGGCCAGCACAAGGCCGAGTGCCGCGAACATGACGAGCACCCCGGCGGCGGCCAGGGACAGCCGGATGGCCTTGGGCAGCACGCGGCGCGATCCCTTCACCTCCTCAGCGATGGATCCTGCGGACTCGAAGCCTACGAAGGAGAACCCCGTGAACCCCACAACGCCGAGAAAAGGCGTGGTGAGCCAGCCTGCGCCGTGGGCGGTGCCCGCCCCGCTGAACAGAATGGAGAAGGAGTGGATGCGGTGGAAGAACAGCATGGCTGCGCCGATGCCCAGGGAGGCGATCAGTTCCGCCGTCATGCTGACGTAGAACAGGATGTGCAGGAACTTGTGGCCGATCATGTTGGCCACGGACCCCAAAGCAAGAATGCCGACAGCCAGCAAGCTGGTCTGAGTCGCGCTGAGCGAGGTGAGCCCTATGGCCGAGGCAAAGAACCCGGCTGCGGCCAGGGCCACGGACGCCAGCGTGATGGTGAGCCCCCAGCTGTACGCCCAGTTGGCGAACCAGCCGTAGCGGACACCGAGCAGCTCGCGCGACCAGGCGTACACGCTGCCCTGGAACGGCCACCGGGACACAAGGTCACCGAAGACCCCAGTGACCAGCAGTTGACCGATCAGGACGATCGGGAAGGCCCAGAAGAAAGCCGGCCCGGCCGCAGCCAGGCCGATCGCGAACACCGAGTAGATGCCGACGATCGGCGAGACGTCGGAGAACGCCAGGGCGAACGCGGACCACAGGCTGAAGTCTCGAACGGGTGTCAGTGACAGGTCGACTGCTGTCGTCTGTAACGGTGGCGGGACAGCCGTGTCATCCATCAGCGTTCCTTTCTGTTGGAGGTTGCAATGTCACTGCGGTGGCCGTGCAACCCAGTAGGCCTCGTGAGGGACGATGGGCTGCGGGCAGGTGCGGGGCGGGGTGCCGAGGGACCGCACGTGGGCCGCAACCTCGTGCACCGTCGTGATCCACAGTCCGGGGAGCGCCTTCATCCGCTCGACCAGTTGGTCCAACACCTCGACCCGCGACGGGCGACCGGATAGGAACGGGTGGCAGGTGAGCGTGAACACCGCTCCCAGCCGGTACAGCGCCTCGAGTTCGAGTGTCCACATCTCCAGCGCCTTCGCCGGACTCTCGATGACCCCCGTGCCGATCAGGTCGGGCAGGAAGGCGTACTGCTCCCAGTCGTCGAGTCCCCAGGAGACGGGCACCTCGACCAGGGAGGTCGTCCCGGCGGCGGACTCGACGGCCAGGACGTAGGGATAGTCGGAGTCCATCAGACTGGAGTCGTAGATGAAGCCCCGGTCGGCCAGCAGGCCGGGTGTGTGGTAGTTCATCTCCCACATCGGCGCGCGGTAGCCGGTGGGCCGCACACCGGCGACGTCGTGCAGCGCCCGCAGACCGAGGTCGATCATGTCTGCCTCGGTCTTGGCGTCCATGCCTGCGGTGTTCTCGTGGAAGTAGCTGTGGTGGGCGACCTCGTGGCCGGCCTCGACGATGGAGCGCACGACCTGGGGGTACCGGTGAGCGGTGTAGCCGGGCACGAAGAACGTCGACTTGATTTCGTGCCGGTCCAGTAGGGCGAGGATCCGGGGCACTCCAACCAGGGGGCCGTAGGACTGGTGACTCATCGGCGTCATGCGGTTGATCGCCGCGATGTCCGCCGTGAGTACGGCGGCCTCGGCGTCCACGTCAAAACTCAGACAGGCAGCGGCTCGAACCCCGGCCGGCCAGGTAACCGGAGCCGGGGGCGTTGTCGAAGCGCGGAGCATATCCCCCGATACAAGCGACTCGCCGGCCATGAGCACCCCCCTGTCAGTGCGGCAAAGCACGGACAGGGTACGCGTTCACCCAGCGAGAGACCATACGACTCGAGTGCGAATCTTTACGGCACGCTTGTAGTAGGGTATAAATGGCCCGGCTGGGCGACAAAGCGTCCGGAGTGGCTGAGGTGACGGCGTGTCGATCACGGTTCTCGAGCTCACCCGTCTGCCCCATCTTCAGCTCACGCTTGTCGCGGGTGAGAACGGTGTGGACCGTGAAGTCACCTGGGTCCACACTTCGGATCTGCCCAACCCGTGGGAGTGGCTAGGTCCCGGTGAGTTATTGCTGACCAATGGCATGGGCCTAGGTTCGGCGGCTGCGGCTCAGGTGGCGTACCTGGACCGACTGCACGACATCGGAACGAGCGGACTTATCGTCGGTCTGGGCACCTCAGCGTGCACGATGACCCGCCAGCTGTCCCGCAGGGCGGACGAGCTCGGCCTGCCCCTCTTAACCGTGCCCTACTCGGTGCCCTTTACGGCTGTGGTGCGTGCTGTCGCGCACGCCAACGACCGGGAAGAGTCACACCAACTGGGCAAGGTCGCCCGGCTCTACGATCTGCTGCGCTCATCCTTGGCGGCCGCGCAAGCCGGACCGGAGCTGTTCCGCACCCTCGGTCGCGAGCTTGGCGTGAAGCTGTACCTGGTCGACCCGGAGACTGGCCTATCGCTGTTCTCTGATCAGGAAGAGACCGCATTCGGGGATGCCCTGGTCACCGCTTACGCGGAGCACGGCCGCACCATCCCCGGCCTACTCCGTTTGTCCCACAACCGCGCAAGTCACGACCCTGTGGGTGCGGTTGCCGTGGCCGTCCCGGGCGTCCAGCCGACGGCTCTCGTCGTCGAACCGCTGGGGACTGAATTGCCGAGCCCGCTGATGCTGCAGCACCTGGCGGTCGGGGGCGCCCTCGAGCTGGCACAACTCGTCGCCACCCAGGACCGTCGTCGACGTCTCGGCGCCGAGTTGCTGACCCGGCTCCTGGACGGCCGCCACGATCCACAGGTGGTTTCATGGCAGCTCGAAGAGGCCGCGATCATATTGTCGACCTGCGTGCTCGCCGCCGCTCGGGCAACGGAAGCTATCTCGGAGGCACTGGTGCATGGCAAACTGGCGCGCGCACGGGTGTCACACCTGTTGGTGCAGCGGGACGGAGTGCTGTTCGTCCTCCTTCCCGAGTCGGCGGTCACCGACTCATTGCTCCCACTGGTCACAACAGCGGGTGGCTCAATCGGTGTCGCGGGCGGCCTAGCCACGACGGACCGCGTGATCGAGGCGGCGCGCGAGGCGCTGTGGACGCTCGGGGTTGCCGAGGCCGAGAGTCGCCCCATGGCACGGTACGGCCAGCCAACAGCTCTCCTGCTTCCGCGGACACCCGTGGAAGCCAAAGCATTGGTCGAGCGCATCCTCGGCCCCCTGTTGGCCCACGACGCCGAACACGGAACCGACTACGTCGAGACGCTTCGGGTCGCGCTCGATCACGATCGCTCCTGGCAGTCGGCGGCCAGCGCCTTGCATATCCACCGACAGACTCTCGGATATCGGCTCCGCAGAATCGAGGAGATCACGGGCCGTGGCACCACGAGCACCGAGCACCTTGCCGAGTGGTGGTTCGCGCTGCAGGCACGAGACCTGTTGGGGCCTTCGACTGCACTGGCTCAGAGAGTCAACCGGAAATCGTGGCAGTATCCGTGAACGCCGCAGTGGTGGCCAGCAGAAAGGGGGCTGTCTGATGGCTGATGAACACACGCCGAACCATCCAGCATTGACCCGACGCGGACAAGGGGTGGCCGCGGACGGTGAGTTCTGGATGCCCACTCGAGTGTTCTTCGGACGAGGAGTTGCCGCGCGGGTAGCCGAACAGGCGAGCGGACTGGAGGCGCGGCGGGTGATGGTCGTCACGGATCCTGGCGTGGAGGCCGCAGGTCTGTTGGATCCCATTCGAGAGCGGCTATCGGAAGCAGGGCTGTACACCCTCGTATTCGATACGGTCGAACCCAATCCACGCGACGTGGACTGCCTGGCGGGAGCGGAGTTGGCGCGCGCCGAAGAAACGGACACTTTCGTGGCTCTGGGGGGCGGCTCTTCGATCGACACGGCCAAGTGCATCGCACTGCTGCTCACCAGCGGAGGGCACCCCCGAGACTGGGAGGACTTCGGGACACTTCGGAACACGCCGCTTCCCGTCGTGGCGATTCCGACGACGGCCGGCACGGGCAGCGAAGTGAGCCCCTCGGCTGTCATCTTGGACACGTCGCGGAAGAAGAAGATGAACCTCTTCGACATGCGCAACTGCCCGCGAATTGCCCTCGTCGATCCCGACCTGACGTTCTCCTGCCCACCGTCTTTGACGGCCGGCTCGGGCATGGACGCGCTCTCGCATGCCGTTGATTCCCTGCACTGTGGCCTGGCGACACCCGCCTCGGACGCGCTGGCACTCGAAGGAGCGCGTCTCGTTTCCCTCTACATCCGCCGCGCCTTCGCTTCCCCGTCGGATGTCGAGGCCAGGTGCGGAATGGCTCAAGCGAGCCTGACGGCGGGAATCGCGGTCGGCCTCACCGACGTGGCTGGGGCGCACTGCCTGGCTGAGGCCATCGGGGGTCTCTACGGCCACCCTCATGGCTACTGCTGCGCGGCGAGCATGCCGCCAATCATGGAGTACAACCTGTCGGTGAGTCTGGAGAAGTATGCGCGGCTCGCCGCCGCCTTCGGTATCGAGCGAAACGGCAAGGACAACGAGGAGATGGCCTTGGCAGCGATCGAGCACATCCGACAGCTCAATCGGGATCTGGAGGTACCGCGAATGCGAGATCTGCTTCGGGTGGAGGATCTCGACCTCCTGGGTCAGAAGGCCGAGCAGAACACCAGCAGGCCTTCGAACCCTCGAAGCGCCGACGCGGCGGCGTTTCGGGACATGTTTGCCCGAGAGATCGGGCGAACAGACGAGGTGAATGCAGTACCGACGGCGTGATGAGGCTCTAGCCGCCGGCGAGTCGGCCAGCAGCGGCAACAGCTTTGAGGAGGGGTTTCGATGACGACGCTGCAGGATGTGGCCGAGCTTGGTGGACGCGAGAAGTTCCTGGCGGTCGTAGCGACGTTACGAAGCGACTTGACCATGCAATCGTCGGTGGTCAACGTCGGCGTGCTGGAGCACCCCTTCGACGGTGAGGGGGTTGTGGGTTTCGTGACCTACGGGCGGTCGAAGCTCCGCAACCTGCGGGTCCGCCCTCAAATCACGGTGACGTTTCGCTCCGGCTGGACATGGGCCGCCGTGGAAGGCCTCGCTGAGCTGATCGGGCCGGACGACCCCAAACCTGGTGTGGATGCCGAGCGTCTGCGGCTGCTCCTGCGAGAGGTATTCACCGCCGCCGGAGGCACCCACGACGACTGGGACGCCTACGACCGGGAGATGGCCGAGCAGCGCCGCACCGTCGTCCTCGTCGCGCCTACCCGCATCTACAGCAACTGAACATCGGGCGGCCTGGGACTAGGCGTGCTCACGACCGGAGACGCCTTGCGGGGCAACCTGTCCAATGCGGGGACCAGGTAGCCGAGACCGGCGAGCATCGGGCCGGCGAACATGAGAGCGATGCCGAGGAATCTCACCAACGACTGAGCTGAGGTGAGAAGCCCTCCGACGCCGGCGAGTGCCATGCCGATAAAGGCGATCCACCCGACCATCTGGTAGGCACGTGTCGACCCCCTGACGCGGACCAGGAGTGCGGCCGCCCCGATGGTGACCGGAAGGCCGAGGATCGCATGGGCGAGATAGACCGCCTCCCCCCTGGCGGGCAGCCAGCCACTCGGGCGCCCGACCGAGAGGGAGAGCATCGCCACGATCCCGAGCGCGAACTCGACACCGATGAGCACGGCGACCGTCGTCGCCAGTCGGACGGTACCGCGCTCGACAGCGACCTCCTCGTCACGCCCGAGCGTCGACGCCGGTCGGGCGGCCGAGCCGCCGGCGGTGGCGTCCTGCTCACTACGGCGCGGGGCCTGCTTGCGGGCCCGGTAGGCCTCGGGGTCCTCGTGGATGAGCTGCCACCAGCCGGCAATGGCGAGCAGAGCGAATACCGGCCACTCGACCGAGTAGACCCAGCTGAGCCCGTTGCCTGCCAAGGCCCTCGTCGCCTGCCACCAGCCGGCCGCCACGCACCCTGGAGCGATGATCGCGACCTCGAGATGGAGCAGCAGTGCTCTGCGAGAGAACCACCGCTTCCGCATTCGAGGACCCCATGTTGTCCGCGATCCGCCAACTCGTTTGCCTGCCGATGGCTCCGGAGCCATTGCCTCGAAACGCTTCGTCATCTTCCGCTCGGCCACGAACGCGGCAAACGGCACCGTACCGGCTAGCAGGACCAGGCCCATCTGCCACTTGGGGATACCGAGCCTTCGCGTCAGTTCGAACGCAACGTAGAGGTATACGAGGTACAAGATGCCGTGGATCGTCCCGACGTCGTTCACGACCTGGGGGCGGCCCGCAGCGAGCTGAAGAGGTATGCCGACGAAGACGAGGATGATGAGCAGCGTCGCTGTCGTGAAGGCCATCACGCGGTACCGGACGAGGAGCCGGCGATCGACCAAGCTCGCCTCCCCCTGGTTGTCGCGAACGCTGTTCCGGATCATCTCGGCATCTGCTCTCTCGTCTCGACCATCCTGGCATAGCATCCGCCGGTGGCTGTGATGGCCCTTTCTGATGGCTGTCGGTTGGCGTAGGTGATGATGGGTGATCCGACCCCGAAATCAGTCTCCAGGGGATAGCCGGGAAACTCCCGCTAGGCGTGCGCCGTTCCTTTGCTCTCAAAGGTCATGGCGCGCTGTAGAGCCGCGGCCCGGAGTTCCTCAGGGATTTCGACCGGGCCGCCGAGGCTGCCGGCATTGACCCCCGCCTGAGCGGCCTCCTCGACGATTCCGCCGACCAGGATGGCCAACTCAGCGGTGCGGTGAAACACCAACACCCCGTGGTTAGCCAGCAGTACCGCAGGAACTCCCGGGGTGATCGAGGCCCGGATGTTGGCCACCGCCTGGTCGGACCCGCGCGGCCCGTAGCCGGCCACCGGCACCCCGGTCGGTAAGCCGAACATCGCCAAGGCTTCGACCCAGCACCCGATCGGACGGTGCGCCACGGCGTAGGCGGTGGCGTACGGCGAATGGGTGTGCAGGACGCAGCCGACATCGGCATGGTCCGCGTACATCGCCGTGTGCATGGCGACCACCGCACCCTGGATGGGCGGCAGGTCACCCTCCAGAAGGGTTCCGTCCAGCCCGACCCGCACGACAGAGGACGGAGCGTGGTTGCGGAGCGACGGGCCGGCAGTGAAGTACATCTCCTCCGCCCCTGGGACCCGAAGGCTCACGTTTCCATGGCCGTTCGCCGAGATTGCTCCGCTGGCCACCACCCGTTGGGCGACGTCGATCACCTGATCGACCAAGTCCTTGTCCATGACACCTCCGAGCCTTGGCAGCCGACACGATCCCGTGCAGAACGCTACCTTCGCCGGCCTCACCAAGTGTCGCCGAAGGGCAGCCGCCGGTCAGGGGCACCCTGCTCGGAGGCCGAAGTCTCGGAGCCGGCAACCGCTGCGCCGTCAGTCGATCGACCCCGCGGGTACGACCCATTGGCAGTCTTGACCGGTCACCCGAGCGATACGGTCGAAGTCAGCGTCGTAGTGGAGCAGAGTCAAGCCGGCGTCCTCAGCAGCCGCGGCGATCAGCAGATCAGGAACCTTGCGTCCACGTTGGCTGCGTGACGCGAGAAGCCGCTGCACCTGTCGGGCGCGCCGCACGTGGTCGGCGGTCGTCTCGACCAGGTCGAAGACCGACAGATCGGCCATGTCCTGATCCCACTCCCGGGTGTTGCGGCTGCCGTAGCCGACCTCGAGGTCTGTGATGCCGGCCCTTCCGACGCGGCCACCGTTGACGAGGGGCTCGATGACTGCCCTGACCGTGGGCGCGCCCAACCGGGACACGACGCTCGTGTCGAGGAGATGGGTCAGCGCCACGCTTGCTCACGCGACGGAAGCTGGCGTCGGCCGAGTCGGTCGAGCGCCTTCTCCACCCGAGCGGCCCGCTTGACGCTCGCCCGGCGGAGAGCCTCATTCACGGTGTCCTTCATGGTGGGCGTTCCCATCTCGGCCTGCGCTGCGGCGAGAGCTGCCTCGTCGATGTCCACGAGATGCTTTGCCACGACGACGAGTATATCTGATCTACTACTGATCTATACGAGTGCACGTGAGGGACGGTCCCATCCGCGTTGGTTGGGATGGAACCCGCCACTCAGTCTCGTGCCCTGCTCTCATCGCGCTCACGCTTCCCACGCGTGCGGCTGCCGTCCGGCTTTCCCTCGGACCGGAAGGCTGAAGTCTCGGAGCCGGTGGAGAGCCGTCGCCTGAGTCAGTACGGCGCGTGGAGGTCTGTGAACATAGGGAAGTGCCGGACATTGCGCGTCAGTAGACGCGAGCCGGTGCGGATGGCGGTGGCGGCGATGGCGAGGTCAGCGCCGTCGATGGTGTGATGACCGGGAAGCCACTGACGACCCAGAGCGCCGGCTTCCTCCGCCACCTCCGCGTCGACCGGATGCCAGACGAGAGTCGACAACAGCGAACGGGTTCCGTCCTCCTCTGCGGGCCGCATACCGGCGAGAATCTCCAAACGGGTGATCTCGCTGGCGTGCAACGGCGCGTCTGCTCGCTCCTTCTCGAGGAGTTCGGCGGCGTCTTTCTGGCCTCGTAAGTAGTCGATCAGCACCGAGGTGTCGACGAGCGCGGTCACGAGCTGTGCTGCTGTAGGCGCGATCCAGAGCGCAGCTCGTCTACCCAGGCTGCCCCATCCACGTCGCGGTCCTTCCAGGAGCCGAATGCCCGGCGCATGGCGGCGAGGTCATCGTCACAGGAGCGCTCCGCGCCGTACACGGTCTCAACCGCGTCTCGGATCAGGGCGGAGATAGATCTACCAGTGCGCGCGGCCACTGCGTCAAGGGCTCGCCGTTCCTCGCTGGTCAGTGAGATCTGAGTCCGCTGCATGATGTAAGACTACATCATGTCCCCCCAACGGAGTCCCGTCTCCAACTTTCGGCCACGACGTCCGGGTCCGACGATCGCACGAATCCCGCCGATCCCTCCGTGCCGCGTTTCTTAATCCTGGTTGGCGAATGCAGCCTTGGCGATCGGATTGTCGGCGCCCAACACAAGAGCCGCTCCCGCATTGTGGGCGGCTTCGTGCTGAGCGGCCAACGGATGTCCTTTCTCGGCAAAGAGAACCCGCACCCGTCCATCACCGGAGCCTCTAGGCGCGACAGGAGCAACCACCGCAGCGGTACCGGTTGCCGAGTCCACCACGAAGGGCACGAAGTCGGCATGCATGACACGGGGGATGGCACACATCGGCTCGGGGTAGTTGTGCACCCCAGCACCCAAGGGGGTCGCGGCGCTGACGCTGCCCGTGTGGCCCGGCTGGGGGATAGGCACACAGGAGTTCCAGATGCTGTCGACGTACTTCGCGACCGAAGCGGCGTCAGTGATGGGAGTGGAGAGCAGGTCCTTGCCCTTATAGCCCAACTTCTCCAGCTCAGGGATGGTATCGGGGAACGCCGCTGTGATCGCCTCGGCGTCCTGGCGCAGCGCCTCGACGCGGGCAGGGTCGCAGCAGAACTGCGCCGACCATTCGATTCCCGCCCAGTTGAGCACCAGGCGCCACCTCGTGCCGTCATGTACCCACACGGATCCCCCGTGGTGCGCTTGTATCGGGGGCGGCCCATATGGATTCGGGTTCAGGGTGGCCACGATCTTCTGCACCGTCGCTCTAGCATCGACGAACTCTGGGGAATCGGTTCGAGCGGCATGCCCGTCGATGTTCTCCGCCAGCGTCTCCCCGACATTGATCTGGTGAAGGACCGAGACCGACGAACCCGCAGGGTTGATGACCATGATGATTCTCCTTCCTGGATCCCGCTCCATCGGTCGGGGGGCGAAACGGACGCCCCAGCCATCCTTGGCGCTCACGGTACGACTTCCCGGCTGGCCACGCCACTGGCCACTACCGCCGTGGGCCACGTCGGTACCTGGATCAGAGCGCTACGGACCGCCGCAACGTCCGTCAGCTGCCTTCCAGCGCGGCAAGCGACTCGGGCAGCACCTGTCCACCGTCCACGACGATCATCTGACCCGTTATCCACGCGGCCTCGTCCGTTGCAAGAAACAACGCCGCGTAGCCGACGTCCTCGACCGTGCCGAGCCTTCCAAGCGGAATCGATTCCTTCATTGTGGCCATATAGTCGCCGAACTCCTCGAGCCTCTCGGTGGCGACATTCCCAGGCAGGACGGCGTTGACGGTGATGCCGCTTGAGGCCAGCTCGATCGCTGCGGTCCGCATGAACCCGAGCTGGCCGGCCTTGCTCGCGCCATAGTGCGCGAAACCTGGGACGCCCGTGATCGGACCGGTGATCGACGACGTGAGGATCACTCGGCCGTGACGGGAGAGCTCGAGCGCCGGAATGCAGGCCTGCACGGAGAGGATGCAGCCCTTCAGGTTCGTGCCGATCATCTCGTCGATGCCCTCGTCGGTCATGTCAGTCAGCCGCTGCACCGGGAAGATGCCGGCGTTCGCGCAGAGCACGTCGATGCCTCCGTGACGTTCGATCGCTGTGGCGGCCACGCGCTCGCAATCCGCGCGACGGGCGACGTCGGCCAGCACGTAGGAGACCTCACCGTCCGCGGACAGCTCATCTACCGTGCGTCGCGCAGCTTGCTCGTCTCGCCCCACGATGAGCACTTTCGTACCGGCACGGGTAAACACCCGGGCGATCCCTTTCCCGATACCGCGCGTGGCACCCGTCACGACAACGCTCCGCCCGTCGATTGGTTTGAACACACTGCCTCCTTGCAGATCAGGCACTCTGGCGTGGCATACGAGATCGGTAGCGCGGTCCAACCGTCACAGACCGTCGCGGAGCTCGACAGGTCCGATGTTCGCGCCGATCTGATGACTTGCTACCTGGCGATTGATCGAAGGGACCCCGTAGCAGTTCGGGCCTATTTCGCCGAAGGGTCGGCGCTGAGGACTTCGCGGGCGATTCGCCACACCCCGTCGGACTCCTTGCGCCACACCATCAGAAAGCGCATCGCGACCCGTTGCCCCGGGTTGGACTCCGTGGGGTCCATCATGCAGGTAAACAAACCGTCTGCCCATGCCAGGTGTAAGTGCCCTCGATCGTCAACGGTGTGATAGTGACAGACCACATGATGGCGGCGCTCTCGAGGCGCTTCAGCATCTCCTCCCGACCGCGCACGACTGGGGCGCCGGGCATCACGAACACCACGTCTTCCGTATACCCATACGCCCGTTGCCTCGGGTCAGAGTCCTCGAGCGTACCGATCATTGACTCCAGGGCCTTCTCGATCTCCGACCGCTCGGTACCCGATTGCATCGCCTGACACTAGTTTGCCTACACACGGACAGCCCAGAACGCGGCCCTACGTTGGGCCTCTTACCAATGCTGGGGCGCGGTCGGCTCAGCCTCCGGGTCTCAGCTCGACCTGGAGGTGCCGCATGACCACCACAATCCCACGATGGGAGCCGTCTCGACCGCCACGGTGCCGGCCGGATCGTCGGGTCACCCGCAGCGGCCAAACCATCAGCTCTTCGATCGCTCTCGCCACCTGCACCGGCGTGAGAATCCCATCGAGGCGACAAGACCTCGGGAGCAGGCCGGAAGGGGACTTAGGGCTTGGGACGGCTAAGAATGGACCTGTGGATCGAGCAGAGAAGAAGAGAGCGCTTTATCCTGGGGGCAGGCCGACCCCGGAGGCGAAAGCGATCCATCGCCGCTTCGCCGCCGGTCCCCTTCCTCGTGTTCTCCCGATTGCGTCGTTGCTCGAGGTCCGTGGGCGGCGGAGCGGACAGACCATTCGTATACCCCTGGCGATTGTCCGCTACCGCCGTTCGTGGTATCTGGTCTCAATGTTCGGAGAACAGTCGAACTGGGTGAAGAACGTTCGAGCCTCGGACGGCGAAGCCGTGTTGACCCACGGGAGACGCCGACCGGTGCGACTAGTTGAGGTTCCATTCCCCGATCGGGCGCCCATCATCAAGCGCTATCTGTTATTCGCGACGGGAGCGAGACCCCACATGCAAGTCGGGTGGGGAGCACCGTTGTCGGCGTTCAAGGCCGTCGCGGCGAGCTACCCCGTGTTCCGCGTCGAACATCGGTGAGGGATCGTCTCAATATGCCGATAGCGAGGGGGGTCGGCGAATCTCAGATCCCCGGACTGCGGCACGCTCCCGACCCGTCAATCTGGCGCGGCCGCCTCACCCAGACTGGCCGTTATTCCGTGCGACGTTATGTTCCGAGACCGAGGAGTTCGAGCTGTTCGCTGCCGAGCGGGACTACGAGTTCGACGACTGGCTGGTCAACTTGCCGAACGGCCTGGCCCGAGCAGGATTGGTCGACGAGGCGGTGAGGGCGGCCGACGCTCTGGCGACCCTGAACAGCGGCTTC
Organism: Acidimicrobiales bacterium; assembly: GCA_050010115.1. Classification (GTDB taxonomy): domain Bacteria; phylum Actinomycetota; class Acidimicrobiia; order Acidimicrobiales; family Bog-793; genus JAKACA01. Next base: position 30,748 of record JBEKLQ010000037.1, read on the forward strand.
GAGAGCGACTTTGCGTGCGGCGCGGCGACGATCCTTGCCCGGGCGGGACAGGAGTACTCGGGCGGTGGTGTGCATAACTCTCCTACTATGGTAGTAGTGTTGTGCCATGCCTCGTGGAAGACCGTCGCCCAAACTCGCAATCACCGTTGACCCTGACGTCCACGAACGGGTCGTAGCGGCAGCGGCCGACGAGGGCGTGAGCGTGTCGGCTTGGATGACCGCCGAAGCTCGACGGTCCCTTCTTATTCGAGACGGGCTGCGCGCCGTCTCGGAATGGGAGGAGGAGCACGGCGCGTTCAGCGACGCCGAGATCGAAGCAGCCCGTCGACGCGTCGCCGATGAGGTGGTCGCGAACGCCCACACTCGCTCGGCGTGAGCATCGTCTACGACGCGGGCGCGCTCGTCGCTGCCGAGCGTGACGACCGGAGCGTATGGGCAGATCACCGCATCCGCCTCGAGGTCGGGGCTGTGCCGACGACGACGGCGCCGGTGGTCGCCCAGGTGAGTCGCTCGGCTCGGCAGCTGCAGCTGCGGCGGTTCCTACGGGGCTGTGAAATCGTGGCGTTCTCGCCACAGCAGGCCGATGAGGTGGGTGCGCTCCTCGGCAAGGCAGGAGCTTCCGATGTTGTCGACGCGCACGTCGTCGTCATCGCGGCCACGACAGGCTCGCCCGTGCTCACCTCGGACTCCGATGACCTCCGCCGGCTGTCGAACCACCTGCCCACCCCGATCGTGATATGGCGGATCTGAATCTGGACCGTCTACGACGACCCAATTCGCGCCTCCCCGAGCTCATCGCCGGCAGAGATCTGACGTCGATCGGTGCTCCGCGGCGTCGTGGTTCGAGTTGCGCGGACGGACCTGCCGGCGACGACCTCGGTCGTCCGACGCCGCGCCAGAATGCAGGTCGATGGGCTCCCAGGAGCTGAGGGAACGGGTGGCGCGCTCGGCCGCGGAGGTGCTGGCCGAGAAGGGCTATGTCGCCCCGGTCGACGTCCTCGTCGAGATGGGCTGGCTCGCGCCCACCCGCGTCCAGGAGTGGCGCCAGGGTCGGGTGCCGTGCCTCGAGCGCGTGGTGCAGGCCAACCTCAGCAAGGTCTCCGACGCGATGCGCCTGCTCCGGAGATGGGCGGTGGACAAAGGGTTGCACCCGAGCGAGACGGCCTACGTTGCTCGCACCCGCGACCGCCGGCAGCTGCGGTTCTCCGTCACCGGGAAGGCGGAGATCGAGCTCGCCTACCGCACCCACTGGGTCTCCCCGGCCCTGTCGGAGGCCAAACGGAGTCGCCTCGCCGAGGCGCAGTCTCGCCCGCCCGAGCTCGTGGTCGTCTCCGCCGTCGGCGACTTCACCTGCCCGCAGTGCTCGGGGAGCGACGATCTTCTCCTCATGGAGGGTGACGGGCCGCTCTGCATGGACTGCGTGGACCTCGGCCACCTCGTCTTCCTGCCGCGCGGCGATGCCGCCCTCACCCGCCGGGCGAAGAAGGCGAGCGGCCTGTCCGCCGTGGTCGTCCGCTTCAGCCGAGCCCGCAAGCGCTACGAGCGCCAGGGCATCCTCGTCGAACCTGAGGCGCTCGAACAGGCGGAGCTCGAATGCCTGGAGGACCACGACGTACGGCTCCGCCGCCGCGTGCGCGACGAGCAACGGCGCGGCGGCGAAGACCGGGACCTGCATGCCCGCTTCGCCGCGTCGATCGCGGAGTTCTTCCCAGGCTGTCCACCCGAGCGAGCCGAGGCCATCGCCGCGCACGCAGCGTCAAGGGGTAGCGGCCGTGTCGGTCGCAGCGCCGCCGGTCGTGCGCTCGACCCCGAAGCGGTCACCCTCGCCGTCGTCGCCTCTGTACGTCATCGTGACACCCGGTACGACCAGCTGTTGATGTCGGGGGTCGAACGCGCCGAGGCCCGGGCCCAGGTACGCTCCGACGTCGAGCGCGTCCTCAATGAGTGGCGCTCGGTCGTATCGAACGCGGGCGGCTGATCGCTCGCGTCAGCGTCCGCGCCTCCTTGTCGGCCCGGCCACGGCCCGCTGGTATGGCCGATCCGGAGCTCGGGCGGCGGCGTTTTGCCACGCCCACTCACCCACGTGCCCGATCCGTAGCCGTCGTTCGGCACTCTTGACCTGCCGCGAGGAGTCGACGTTCTGCACGATGATCGGTGTCACGCCTGCGAATGATGGCGAGGGC
>JBEKLQ010000038.1:0-32870 GCA_050010115.1 Acidimicrobiales bacterium
CGGAGGCGGCGGGATGGGGCGCCCGGTCATCGATCGCGGAGGGCCAGGCGGCGGTGGGATCGGTCGACCGGTGGCAGACACCGGACGCGGCGGTTCCCCGGCAGCTGCCGAGGCGGCGGGAGTCGAGGGGCCAGCAGCGCCGGCCGTCGGAGCTCCCGCTGCGGCGGGACGCGCTGCGCCAGGGCTGGCGGCACGACCGCCCGCTGGCTGGGACTGGCCCGGGCCGTTCGGCTGGGCGCGCTGGGCTTCTCCCGCTGCGGGCCGGCCAGCGGGGCCGGCCGGGCCGGGAGCACCAGGAGCACCAGGACCAGCACCGGGTGCCACGAGCCCACGCGGGGCAGGCGTGCCCGCACCCTGGCCAGGGCGCGGCGGCGCCTGCCCGGTCGACGGGCCGGACGCGGCGGACCGCGCGGAGTCACTGAGCTCACTGGCCGGGCGGCTCACCACCAAGCGGTGGCCCGGCGCGGCCTCGTGGGTCCCCGGCGCAGACGCCGGCCGAGAGGCTTCGGCAGCGACCGCCCGACCGCCTTCGGTCGCGGGTGCTCGCGCACCGAGATCGGGTCCGCCATCAGGCAGGGACGGGGCAACCGCCGCGGACGCGGCTAGAGCATCGGCGGCGGCGGCGGGTCGGAGGGCGCCCTCGGGTGCGGGGGCGGCAGGCTCCGGGGCGCCGACGCCGGCCGTAGCCGGAGCTGGTGCGGCCGTGGTGGGCACGGCGGGCGGACCGCTGATCGTTCCCTGTGTGGCTCCGGGGCCTGCAGGCTGTCCTCCGGTCTCACTGAGCGAGCCTCGGGTACTGGCAGTGCCGGCGCCGCGCGTACGGGCACCACCGCCTCGCTGGGCCGGTGCCGCGGCCGGCTCCTCGGGCTGCACCGGGCGACGGAGGCCGTCTCGATCGGCCTTCCTACGGACGCGGTCGGCTTGTGCGTCCTCGATCGACGACGAGTGACTCTTGACGCCGATCCCGAGCTCGATGCACAGGTCGAGCGCTTCCTTGTTCGTTAGCCCGAGCTCTCGGCCAAGCTCGTAGACGCGGATCTTCTTGGGCAACTGGCGCTTCGGTCCTCTCTACAGGGCGCGCGCGGCGATGATGATGGCCCCCGGGCGCGGTCTTCTATCCTCGCACACCTGCGCAGGTGCCGTGAACTGTGCGCCCGGATGCGCTGACTACGGTTGTACCGGCGGTCGGGCCTCAGCCGGGTCGCGCGCACGCCCGCAAGGCGTCACGGGCTCGAGCTGCGATCGGTTTGGCGCTGAGTTGGTCAAAGGTCGAGACCGCTGCCCTCGCGAGCGGTGCGGCCTGCCAGCGCCGGCCATCGATGAGGAGGAACTCGGCATGATCGAGTTGCACCCTCGCGATCCAGTAGCGATACGAGAGCCGGCGGCAGATGCGCTCGGCTTCGGACAGCCGCTCGAGCACGCCCTCACGACGGCCACGGGCGGCCGCGAGCAGCGCTTCACCCCGCATCATCTGCGCCGCCAGGAAAGGGGCCCGTGGAGGCCCGGGTAGGGTCGCGACCCAGCTGAGCAGCGGCTCGGCGGCAGCGGGCGTCTTGAGTGCGAGCGCCGCGTCGACCAAGCATGGCAGCGACACGCGGATCGATTCGTGCGTCGAGGGCACCGCACCTCGACGGAGCTCCTCGAGCGGGAGCTGAGCGGAGGCCATCGCCTGGGCGATGTCGCCCATCGCCAGTTTCACCCAGCCGTCGGCCGCGGCGTAGATCGTTCGCTCGAGGGGGTCACTGCTCGTCGGCCACGATCTGCAGCGCTCGAGGTGTGCCCGGGCAAGCTCGCTGCGCCCTCGCAGTGCCTCCAGCAGTGCCAGCCGGCAGTGCAACAGTCCCGCTCCGGGGCGCTCGTCGTCGCCAACGTCCGCCGTGTCGCCAGTCCCTTCGTGTCCAGCGCCCTCAGCCGGGGTCCCGCCGCCGAGCGCCTCACGGGCGAACGCCTCAGCCCGGTCGAAGCTGCCGTGGAAGATCGCCAGCAGCATCAGCCTGCCGAAGTCGACCGACTCATGCAGGCGATCGCATCGGCGCCGGTCGAGCTCGAGCGCCTCACCGAGATGCTCGCGGGCTTCAGGCATGTCAAAACTCGTCTCGGCATCACACAACCCGCCCAACACGACCGACTCCTCGCGGAGCAACCGGTTCGCGCGCGCTGTCTCCAGCGCCTCGGAGTACGCCCATCGCGCATCGGCGATCCGGCCGCCGAGTGCATGGAGGTAACCCTCCGTGGCGAGCGCGACGGCCAGGGCTCCGCCTGCTTCCCGCCGGCGGGCCAGGACCACCGCTTCACCGGCCGCGATCCGCGCCTCGTCGAGGTCGCCAGCGGCCAGCAACGCCCGTGCGAGATGGGCGAGCAGGTCCGCCCGAACCTTCTCGAACAGCTCAATGTCGTCTATTGCGAGGGAGTCGATCGCTTCGATCGACTGACGCAACTTTGAGATGGCTCGCTCGGGGTGACCGATCGACTCGAGCACCCCGGCGAGCATCACGACCGCTCGCGCCACGTCCAGTACTGCGCCGCTCGACTCGTAGGTCCCGATCAATTCCTCCAGCCGATGGGCGGCTGCGTGCAGCTCACCACCGTGCCAGGCCATCGTGGCAGCCGTCTCCTCGATGCGGAGCCGGTCCGGCTCCGAGCTGGTCAAGCCTGCTGCGACCCGGTACGCCTCGTCCGCCGCCAGGGAAGCGCCGATCGATGCCGCTCGTTCGGCGGCGTGGATCAAGGCGTCCCGAGCCGCTGAGCGCAGCTCGGACTCGTCCGCATCACCGCGGCCCGCTGCGAGCCCGGCCAGGAAGTGCCAGGCGATCACGTGAGCCACGCGGGCACCGTGATCGGGGAACGCGCTCTGCAGGTAGACAGCAGCAGCGACGTGGCGCTGCTTGCGCTCGTCCCGGCCGAGCATCCGGTATGCCAGCTCGGCCGTCAGCGACTCGTTGAACTGGAACCGGCCCCGATCGGCGGAGAACCGATCGGGGCACACCGCCAGCACGTCTCGATCCACCAGTCGCCGGAGCAGCGGGCGGATGGACTCCACGGTCCGGCCGGTCATGGCGGCAGCGGCGTCGACCGACCAAGTCGGTGCAAGCACGGAGCACGCCCCCAGGACCCGCCGCTCCTCCGCAGGGAGTGACTTCAAGCGAAGGGTGATGAGCGCCTCCAGGTTGGGAGGCGCGTCCAACTCGCTACCGGAGAACCGTGGCACGCCGTGATCGTCAGTGGCGATGACCCCCCGCTGCGTGAGCAGGCGCACGATCTCGACGGCGTACAGCGGTAGGCCGTCCGCCCGCTCGACGACCTCTGCCATCTGGTCAGCCGCGAAACCCCCGGCAAAGCCCTCGACGAGCGATGTCATCGCTCGGCCGCCGAGCGGCTCGAGTGGCAGGACCGTCGTCCTCCGGCTCGGCCGCTCCAGACCGAGGCTTGCCGCAGCTTCGTCACGTGCGAGCAGCACTACGAGGATCGGGCACCCGCTCGACCAGTCCAAGAGGTACCGAAGCCACGCAACCAGGCCTGGGTCAGTGCGGCCCATGTCGTCTATCACGACCACCACCGGATGAACCGAGGCGAGCTGCTCGAAGAAAAGGCGCAGACCGACGAACAGCCCCTCGCGATCCAGCGGCTGGCTGACCGGGATCCCCACGAGCTGCGCCAGAGCGGCGGTGATGAGGGCGCGGTCGGCAGGACCGGCCGACGGATCCGGCGAGCGAGCCATCAGCTCGTCGAGCGCCGCGGTCAAGTGGAGCGCCGCCGCTTGAGGGGTGTCGGTGTTGTTGATCTTCAGGCGGACGCTCACGATCTCAGCCAGTGCCCGGTACGCCACACCTGTGCCGCGCGTGGGGCAACGCCCGAGGTGCCACCAGACATCACCCGGCCGGTCGTCGAGCCACGAGCCGAACTCCGAGATGAGCCTCGACTTGCCGGACCCGGCTGGGCCGGTGATGACGACCAAGTGGGCGCGGGAGTCGGCCACGACCGACCCGAACACCCCTTGGAGCATCCTGAGCTCATGGTCCCGGTTGATGAACGGGGACCTGGGTGTCTCCGGTACAGCTGGCTCGACGGGCGCCGGCTCGACGGGCACGGGCCGGGGCTCAGCCTTATTTTCGTTCTCGCCGGCTCTCAGGACTCCGTCGCCCGCCCGAGTACTGGTGCTGGCGGCAACGCCAGGGAGCTGGTCGGCTTCGGCCGCTGTCGCCGTGCTGGGCTCGCTCGCGTCCGCGCCGGTCGCCTCGTCGGCCGCAGTCGCCTCGGCGGCATCGGTGGAAGCTGGCGCGATAGGTCGGACGAATATCTCCGGTACGGCATCCGAGCGGACGTCGTTGCCGCACTCGGGGCAAAACTTCGCCCTCACCGGGATACGGCCGCCGCACGCGCCGCAGGTCCGGACATGCAGCCGCACCCCGCACTCAAGGCAGAACTTGGCGCTCGGCGGACTTTCTGTCGCGCAGTTCGCGCAGACCATCGACGCCTCCTCCAGCCGGTCCCCGAAATCTACCGTCTAACCGGCGAAGCCTGGTCCCCGACTTCGGCCAGAAAGCGGCGTAGCTCCTCGACAGCTGCCGGAGTCACCGAGGTGCGCAGCGCTCGGGGGAACGACTGACGTCGTGCAGCGAGATCCAAGCAGCCCGTGGAGCTGCGGCAGAGCCACGCTCCCCTGCCGGCCGCGGTGCGGCTCGCGACGAGCGAGCCATCAGCGGCCGCCACGACGCGAATCAGGTCCTTTTGGCAGGCTTGCTGCCGGCACCCGATGCAGGTGCGAAACGGTTGTGCCGACGGCCGGGACGTCCTCAGCCTTCGGACTCCGCCTCGGCCTCCGCCGGGGCGGCCACCGCATCTGCCGGCGCTGCCACCGGCTCGGCTGCATCAACGGGACGATCGGCCTCTGGCATGCTCGGCTCCTCCGTAGAGCCCGGCTCGGCCTCGGGGGTGACTGCCGCCTCGGGGGTGACAGCCGCCTCGGGGGTGACAGCCGCCTCGGGGGCCTGCTCCTCGGTGCCGGGTTCGGCCTCCCCCGCCGCCCACTGCTCTGCCGACACGGACTCGCCGCCCTCGGCCGGGCGCCACACCATCTCCCCGGACTCGTCCTCGACCCACTCGCCCTCGGCCCACTCGGCCTGCTCGTAGGCAGCCGCTTCGGCGATCTCGGACTCGCTGCGGATGTCGATGTGCCAGCCAGTGAGGCGGGCAGCCAGGCGGGCGTTCTGCCCTTCCTTCCCGATCGCGAGCGACAGCTGGTAGTCGTGCACGACCACGGTGGCGCGGCCACGGTCCTCATCGAGGAGGACTTCCTTCACCTTGGCGGGCTGCAGAGCCCGCGCCACGAACTCGGCAGGGTCGTCCGAGAACGGGACGATGTCGACCTTCTCACCACGGAGCTCGGTCGTCACCATCCGAACCCGGGCTCCGCGGGCGCCCACGCACGCACCCACCGGATCCACGTTGGCGTCGTTGGACCAGACGGCGATCTTCGTGCGGTGGCCAGGCTCGCGGGCACAAGCCTTGATCTCGACGATGCCGTTGGAGATCTCCGGCACTTCCAGCTCGAACAGCCGCTTGATCAAGCCGGGGTGGCTCCTGGACACCACGATCTGGGGACCCTTGGTCGTCTTGCGGACTTCGACGATGTACGCCTTCAGGCGGGCACCGTGGTCGTAGCGCTCGTAGGGGACCTGCTCGGCTTGAGGCAGCAGCGCTTCGACCTTCCCGAGGTCGAGCAGCGTGAAACGGCTGTCGGTCTGCTGGATGATGCCCGTGACGATGTCACCCTCGCGCCCGGCGTACTCCTCGTACTTGCGGTCGCGCTCTGCTTCGCGCACGCGCTGCATGAGCACCTGCTTGGCAGCCTGCGCTGCGATCCGGCCGAAGTCGCTGGGAGTGTCGTCCCACTCGCGCACGACGTTGCCCTCGTCGTCGAGCTCCTGGCCGTAGACCCGGATCTCGCCCACGTCCGGGTCGATCGTGACCACCGCTTCCTCGGCGGCGTTCGGGAGCCGCTTGTACGCGGCAACCAGCGCGTTGGCGAGCGCGTCGAACAGTGTGTCGACCGTTATCCCCTTGTCCCTCGCCATCTGCTGCAAGGCCTCGAGAAGGTCGAAGTTCGTCGCACTCATAGGGTCTCCGTCAAGTCGTCGTGAATCGTCGTCTGGCCGCGCTGAGCGCCGCCCGGATTACCGGTCGCAGTGATCGCCAGGCTCGCGGAGCGAGGCTGCGAGCCCGCCCGGGCCGCAGCGGCAGCTCTGCTGCGCTCGGCGGCAGTCGGGCGTGCCGGCTTCCGCTCGGATCGAGGGGGGCTCGATGGCTTCGAGGCCAACGCAGCCCGCCAGTCGAACACGGTGTGAGCCCGATCGATGTCGCCGTAGGGGACACGCCTGCCGCCGTCGGGCTGGGCGGGACCTTCGACGACGATGCCGGCGGCATCTGCCGCTGCCAGCTTGCCCTCGAATCGCCGGGGGGCACCGGGTTCGCTCGAGCCCGCTTTCAGCACCACCGTGATCTCACTGCCCACGAACCTGGCGAAATGATCCGGGCGCCTCAGGCGTCGCTCCAGGCCCGGGCTCGACACTTCCAGCTCGTAGCGCCCCCCCGGCACCGCGTCGGCGGCATCGAGAACCTGGGACACCGCCGCGGTCGCCTTCGTCAAAGAGTCCAGGTCAAGGGCGGGCGCGCAGTCGATCGTGACCTTCACCTGCCCTCGATGCGCTTCGACGTCGACCAGTTCGATCCCGAGGGAGGAGAGCACGGGCGCGATGGCACGTTCGACAGCCTCGACGGTTCCCATCGCTCCTCGACCTCCTTCCAAAGATCCCAACAACCCGACGCCCAACAAAACAAAAACGTGGGCAACCGCCCACGTCCAACGACAGCACACTCCCAACCGAACGGCTCCGCAATCATACTGCCGCGGGCGGGTTCTCGTACCTCAAATCACCTCGGGGACCCGCTCAGAGCGCTCATAGGGCGGAGTCCCCCAGCGTCTCGCGAAGCGATGCTCGCGCAAGCTCGAGCTGCTTGCGGACCGTCCCCTCGGCGATCCCGAGGGATCTGGCGGCTTCTTTCGTCGTCACGCCGCTCATCAGGCACAGCACGGCACAACTACGGCGCCGCGGCGGCATCTTGGCGAGAGCGGTTTCTATGGCTACCCGGGTCGTGACCTGGCCGGCCACGTCACCTGGGCTCGGTCGGTCGCCGACCAGCGGGTCCTCCCGGCGGAACGTGCGCCGTGCCAGCCGGAAACCCACCCGGTACACGTACCCAGGCGGGTTCGAGCCGAGCCTCACCCGCCGCCAGTGGCCGAGCGTACGGGCGAACGCCTCCTGGGCGACGTCCTCGGCGGACGCCCGCTCGAGACCGTTCATCTGCAGTGCGCGCACGAGCCGCGCGTAGTGAGCTTCGTAGACCTCGACGAAATCGCTCGCCGCACCGGCGGCGTGATCAGCTGGAATGGCGACAGTCTGGCCCAGAGCGTCGTCGCCCGACTGCGCGACGAGCGTCACCGGTGACGGCGCTGTGATCAGCGAGAGCCGGCGGCCGACGAAACACCCGAGGACGACGCCCCGGAGGGCGACGAACCCGAGGATGAAGACGAACCCGAGGACGCGCCCGGTGCCCCCGTCACTGGCCCGGTCGACGCTGCCGGCGGGGAGGGAACCACGCTCCCGGGGTTGTCCGGAACGAGGAGCACGTGGCAGACGGCCACGACCGGCGCCATGGCGAGCGCTCCGGTCTCCGGGAGCCGAGCGGTCTCGAGCACGTGGCCCGACTCGGACTTGGCGACGAGGGTGACCACGTCAGCTTTGCTTGGGCTGGTCCCGGGGCTGAGCGGCTGCACCAGCACGACCCACCCGTCGGTCGGGGCCATGGAGTCTGAGCCGCCTCCCGGGAAGTTAGCCGAGACCGACGAGACGGACTGGCTGGTGCGGGCGACTGCCAGCACGAGCGAACGGCCACCGGAGATGCCCGTCGTCGCTGACGCCACCACGGAGAACGGGTGGGCGCTCGTCCCTCCGGTGGGGACGTAGAGCGTCTCGTTCGCCCCGCCGCCCGACACCTTGACCAACAGCTCGCTTGGTGGCGGGCAGGTGGTCACGGCGGGAAGGACGGACCTACGGGGGATCGTCGACGGAGTGGTCCCCGGCGTGGGCGGGCTCGCCGGAGTGTTGCTTGCGGTCGCGGGTACGGGCGAGGCCTTGATAGGCCCGATGGCCGCCGCCGAGACAGGGTAGGCGTACAGCACCCGGGAAACGGTGACCGTCAAACCGTCGACATGGCGCTCGAACAAGACCAGGGGTGTGCCACCGTCGTAGAGCACGTTGCAGCCGTTCACCTTGCAAGCGGGCGGGCTCACGGGCCCCACCAGCGAGTTGACCGCCGTGGAGGACGTACCGCCGGGGACGGTCGGACCAATGGTAATCGGGCTGATGGAGTGCCCCGAACTGCCTAAGCCGAACACGCCAGGCTGAGGATCCGCCATGTCGTTGATGGAACCCTGAGTCGACTCTGCCGTGCTCCCGTGCTCGCTCCCGGTCGACGGGACGACCCAGTTGAGCCCAGCCGGCGGCTTCTCATTCAGCGCCGAGCCCGTCGAGGGACCCGAGTTGTTGAGCTTGAGCCCGATCCCCACGCCCGCCAAGGCGACGACCACGGCGGTCGTCGCCAGCACCTGGTACCGGCGCGCACGCCGGCGGTGGTGGCGGATGACGATCCGCGACAGCACGTCGGACGTGGGCTCCGGCCCGTCGCCCTGATCGAGGATGTGGGTGAAGTCGATCTCGTCCATCACTAGTTACAAAGTCATTGGGAACAAGGATCGCGTATCCGGCTCGAGGGTTGCCTGTGCTACAGCATCGCTCAGCCGGCGGGAAGTGTCCCTTACTCGTTCCGCAATGCGCATGGAGGCTGTGAACGCGGAGGTGGATAACTTCAGCCGCGAACGGTAGGTCCAACGGTAAGTCGGGGGCGCAGGATGCACCCATGCCACTCGCATCACTCCGGAACCCCCGCGTTGAGCCGCCGATGGCCGACGACGCGGGGCGTCACGACAGGACGTCCGACCGGCGACTCGCTCGGTCGTCGCGTCGTCGCGCGAACCCGGAAGCGCGGCGGCCCATGCTGGCTGCCCTCGGCGTGCTCGTCATCGTGGCCTGCGCAGCCCTCGGAGCAGAGGTCGCGGCCCGGGTGGACCACCGCCAGGGTTATCTGGCGGTCGCTACCTACGTGCCGCAGGGGTCGGTAATCACCACCGGCGACCTCGCAATCGTGAGCGCCGGGCTGTCGGAGGGCGTGCAGGCGATCCCGCAGGCCGACTTGCGTACCGTTCTCGGTCGCCGGGCGAGCGAGCCGCTCGAGCCGGGCAGCCTGCTCGTCGCCGACGACCTCACGACGGACGTGCCGCTGCCGGTCTCGGACGCGCTCGTCGGCACGAGCCTCAGCACCGACCAAGCCCCGAGCGGGCTGGACCCCGGTGACGTCGTGATCGTCGTCCTGAGCGGCAACGGCACCGGAAGCCCGGTTGGCACTGGTGACACGTCCGGCTCGGCGTCGTCGGCGACTTCGTCCAGCACGGGAGCCTCCGCATCGGTGTCGTCGTCCGGCCGGGGTGCCACCGCCGGATCGGCAGCGTCAACAGGCGTGCTGGCCGTTGGGACCGTCTACGCGCTCGCTCTACCGTCGGCGAACGACCCGGCCGGCACCTCGAGCGACGAGACCGTGACACTCGAGGTGCCGCGGACTGACGCTGAAGCGGTTGCCGCGGCCAGCGCAGCCGGCGACGTGAGCCTTGCAGAGGTATCGGCAAAGGCCGGGTCATGACGCTGCTGACCGTGTCCACAGTGAAGGGTGCACCTGGCGGGACCACGCTCGCCTTCCTCCTGGCGCAAGCTCTCGCGGCCCCGTCGTATGGAACTGGCCCGTGCCTGTTCCTGGAGTGCGACCCTGCCGGCGGGGACCTTGCCCCGGCACTCGGTCTGCTCACCATCCCGGGTCTCGCGTCCTTGGCGCTGGCCGCTCGCCACGGCCTCACCGCCGACGTCCTGATCTCCCATACCCAGTCGCCGGCGGGGTCGCCCGGGCTGCAGGTCGTTCCCGGCGTCGCCGGACCCGAACAGGGCGGAGCCGTGCGGTGGCTGCTGGACGAGCTCGCTCGGATACTGGCGGATCCCTCCATCCGCGCGATCGCCGATCTCGGCCGGTTACAGCATGACGACGCCAACGACAGCCTCCGCAGCGCCGCAGCCGCCAACCTCATCGTCACCGGCGACGACGTCGCTTCGCTGCTCCACACGAGATCCGCAGTCGACACGGCCCGGCGCGCCGGCCTTGCTCTCGACGTCGTCGTCTCCGGGCAGAGATCTCACGGACTGGTGCAGGTCGCCCGGGCGACAGAGGCGACCGTCATCGGGACAGTCCGTCGCGATCCCATGGCGCTCGCCGTCCTGCTGCGGTCCGATCGGCGGCTTGCTGGTTTCCCGCGCACGACGGCCTCGCGCCGCCGAACCGAGGGGCTGAAAGGTGACGTGACCGCGATCCTGCACTCACTCGAGACCCGGGGGGCGCTGGTCCCCGGCCCGGTGCCGGCTGCACCACCGGTGGGAACGAGAGGCAGGGCGGCTCTGGCAGCCCTCCGCACCAGCCGGGCCGGAGCGAGCCGGGAGGCGCAAGAGGCGGTCCTGATCGGATGACCGACGTCGTGACGAGACTCCCGAACCGCCTCGACCACAAGGTGCTGCGCCTCGCCCGCGAGATTCGCGCCGAGGTCGCCGAGGCACTGGCCTCACGCGGAGCGACGATGTCCGACGACGAGCGCCTCGACGGGTCGAGCACCGCCGAGATGGCCAGGCGATTGGTCGACCGTGCCCTTGACCAGCGGATCGCCGGGATCCTCGCTTCCGGCGGCGACCCACCGCCGCCCGCTGGTGAGAGGGCCGTGGCCGATCTCGTCCTCGCGATGCTGTTCGGACTGGGCGTCCTCCAGCTCTGGGTGGACGATCCCGCCGTTGAGAACATCGACGTGAACGGCGCCGAGCAGGCATACGTGACGTACGCGGACGGGACCAAGCAGCTCGTCGGCCCCGTGGCCGAGAGCGACGAGGAGCTGATCGCTACGGTGCGTGCAGCCGGAGCGCGATTCGGGCTGGCGGAGCGGCGCTTCGACAGCGCTCAGCCTGAGCTGGATCTGCGCCTGCCGGACGGGAGTCGCCTGTCAGCGGTGATGAGCGTGACCGAGCACCCCGTCATCGACATCCGCCGCCACCGCCTCTCCGACCACGACCTGACCGATCTCGTTGCTCTCAAGATGCTCGACGAGGAACTGGCTTCTTTCCTGTCGGCCGCTGTACGGGCGAAGCGCAACGTCTTGGTCTCCGGCGCGATGAACGCCGGCAAGACCACGCTGCTGCGCGCCCTCGCCGCCGAGATCCCGCCGTCGGAACGGATCGTCACCATCGAGCAGGCGCTCGAGCTCGGCCTCGATCACCAGCGTGACCGCCACCCGGACTGCGTAGCGATGGAAGCGCGCCTCCCCAATCTCGAAGGCGTCGGGGCGATCTCGATGGCCCAGCTCGTCCGGCGATCGCTTCGGATGAACGCATCTCGCGTGATCGTCGGTGAGGTCCTCGGCGACGAGGTGATCCCGATGCTGAATGCCATGAGCCAGGGGCGGTCCGGGTCGATGGCGACGATCCATGCCGACTCGTCGGCCGGCGTGTTCCGCCGGATAGCCGCCTATGCCGTGCAGGCTCCCGAGCGTCTCCCGCTCGAAGCGACCAACTTGCTGATCGCGGGCTCGATCCATTTCGTCGTGCACGTGGACGTCGGCGACGTGCCGGTTGACCGAACGACGCCGCCGGATATCCGGTCGCGTCGCCGCCAGGTGGCGTCCGTGCGCGAGGTCGTCGATGCCGAAGGGCCGATGATCGTCTCCAACGAGGTGTGGAAGCCAGATCCTGACGGCCGCGCCCGCCAGAGCGCGCCGCTGCGCGACGTGACGGCGGCAGCGCTGGCCGAGCAGGGCTACGACCACCGCCGGTTCGCCCGGGGGAGGCAGTGGTGATCGTCTCACTCCTCGCCGCTATCGGGACGGTGTCAGGCTGCGGTCTCGTGCTCGTCGCCGCCGGCGCCGGCTGGTTGCCGCTCTCCCGGCGGGACATCGCCCCCCGTTGGGAGGACGGGCCCATCGCACCCCGGCGACGTCCGTCATTTCCGGGCAGCAGCCGTCAACGCATGGAGATCGCCGCCGCGGGTGTGTGCGCTCTCGGGGCGCTCGTCGTGACGCGCTGGCCGATGGCCGTCCCGTTGGCGGCCTTGGCCGTGCTCGGGAGCCGGGGCGTCGCAGGCGGTGCCTCGCGCTCGACGATCGAACGTTTGGAAGCGATCGCAGCGTGGACAGAGATGCTGCGGGACACTTTGGCGGGAGCCGCGGGGCTCACCCAGGCGCTCGTGGCCACGGCACCGATCGCCCCAAAGCCACTGCGTCCACAGGTCTCCGCGCTGGCGTCGCGCCTCCACGCAGGGGTCGCCATCGTCCCGGCACTGATCGCGTTGGCCGACGACATCGCTGATCCCGCCGCCGACACGGTGGTGGCCTGTCTCGTCATGGCAGCCTCCGAGCGTGCGCAACGCTTGCCCGACCTCCTCGGAGCGCTGGCGGACGCGACGCGCCAGGAGATCACGATGCGTCTCGGAATCCAGGCATCGAGGTCATCGTCGAGGACGGCGGTGAGGATGATCACGGGTTTCTCGTTCGGGCTGCTCGCTCTCATGGCCGTCTTCGCCCGGTCCTACCTGAGTCCCTACGCCAGTACGGGTGGCCAGATCGTGCTCGGTTTCGTCGGCTGCTTGTACGGCCTCGGGCTTTGGTGGATGTCGGTCATGGTGCGCCCCAGGCCCTTTCCACGCCTGCCGATCAGCGGAGCCCAACTGCCGTGACGACCGACTTCGCGATGCTCGGTTTGGTGGCCGGCCTCGGCCTGATCCTCGTCGTCGCCGGGTTCGTCCGCCGCTCGTCGGGACTCGCCGCCGAGATGGCCCGGTACGACCCCGGCACGATGTTCGCGGACGGCACGACGCCCGCGACGGTCGACCCGTCCGCAAGAGTACTGGGCACCCTCGGCAGCGCGCTCGACCGGTTGATGAGCCTGGGCGACCGAGCGGTAAAGCGCGACCAGGATCTCGCCGTCACGGACCGCACCTTGGAGCGCCACGCCGTGACGACCGCGACGGCGACGCTGGTCGGGGTCGCCCTTCCCGTCATCTTGGCCGGACTCCTGGCAACGATTGGTTGGCACCTGAGCACCGCAATGGTCGTCGCACTGGCCGGCGTCGGAGCGCTGTCTGGGCTCATGGCGCCGACCATCGAGCTGCGGAGAGTTGCCGGACGAGCGCGGGAGCGTTTCCTTCGCGGTCTCAGCTGCTGGCTCGAGCTTGTGGCTCTCGCTCAGGCCGGAGGGATGGGCGTCGAGGGCGCCCTCGACGCGGCCGGACGCATCTCTCCGGATCCGGCGTTCTCGAGGATCCGCCGCTCGCTGGAGCGCGCCCGCCACTCCGGCGCTACACCGTGGGAGGAGATGGGCCGGCTCGCTTCGGAGCTGGGCCTCGTCGAACTGGATGAGCTCGCCGCCAGCCTGGGGCTCGCCGGCGTCGAGGGCGCACGGATCCGATCGAGCTTGACGGCCAAGTCCGCCTCGCTGCGCAGGCGCCAGCTGTCCGATGCCGAGTCGCGGGCGAACGCCACGACCGAGCGCCTGTTCCTTCCGTCGATCGTCCTCACGATCGGCTTCATGGTGTTCCTCATGTACCCGGCGGGTGTGAGCCTCGCACACGTCTTGTGATGCCGTCTTGTGATCCGCTGGGTGTTGGCGGTCGCCTCCCGAACCCGAAGAGGCCCTTCTCGCGCGGGTCCCCGCGCCCTTCAGACACCAGCTCGCACCCTGAGCACCCAGCATGGAAAGGGACCGCAATGCTCGAAGTCCAAGTGATCATGTACCTGTTCGACGTGCTCACGACCCGCGTCGCCGAAGCCCGGCTCAACCCCGCCCGCGGGGATGTCGCTGAGAAAATTGTCATCGTCGGAGTCTTCGTCGCCCTGGCCATCGCCGTGGGCGCGCTCATCACCCATGCGGTCACCGGGGATGCGACCCGCATCGCCCACTCGATCGCCGGCGCCCCGTGATCAACCGATCACTCGGGCTCGCACCCGGTGTCCCGGCCTCGAGCTGGGCGCCGGGAGCGATCCCGCCCTCCGAGCCGTCCGTCGAGCGGCCGCTCAATCCGCCCCACCGGCGTCGGGGCGAGGGCGGGGCGGAGACCATCGAGATGATCCTGATACTTCCCGCATTGATGCTGCTGATCGTGGTCGGGCTGCAACTGGCGATGTGGGGGCTGGCGGCTCACGCCCTCGGCCTTGCGGTCGCCGAAGGTGGGGCGACGGCCCGAGCGGAATTCGGGAGCAGTTCGTCGGCCGAAGCGGTCGTGACCCGCGATGTCGGCAGCATCACCGGGTCCCTCGTCGGCTCGCTCGAAGTCCACGTCCGGGCAATGCCAGACGATTTCGTGGCGGTGTCGGCCACCGGGTCCGTGCCCAGCATCGTTCCGGGCCTCGACCTGCGCGTCGCTGCCGTCAGCACGGGACCCGTGCAGGGGTTCCGGCCGAGCGGATGACCACATCGAGAGGAGAGACACACATGAACCCGGACGGTCAGCCGTGCCGTCGACGCGAGGGCGGCGAGCGCGGATCCGCCTGCACCGAGCTGGTGCTGCTGACGCCGCTTCTGGTCGCGGTGCTGGGCATCTTCTTCTTCGCTGGTCGCCTCGTGCTAGCCCGGCTCGAGGTCGACGACGCAGCACGTACGGCGCTCCAAGCCGCTGTGACCATGCCCGATGGCCAGAGCGCCGCCGATCTCGCCGCGCTCACGACACTCGCCGTCCTCGGACCTGATCGCGGTCTGTGCAACCGGCTCTCGACCTCGACGAACACTTCGAACTTCGTCGCCGGCGGGACCGTGTTCGTACAGGTGACCTGCCAGGTGCCGTTCTCGCATCTCGCGTTCACCGGGGTTCCCGGGTCGGTGACGATCAGCGCCACCCGCGGCGCCGGTCTCGAGCCATACAGGGAGATCGGGCCGTGACGGGGCGCACTCGGTACGGGCATGGCCGGCTGTCGAACGAGTGGCAGGATCGACCTGAGGGCGGATCTGTGACGCCGTTCGTGTTGTTGATGTGCGTATGCCTGGCAGCCCTCCTGGGCCTGGTCGCCGAGGGCGGCCAGGTGCTGGCGGCTCGAGAGACGGCCGTGGCTGAAGCCGAGCAAGCTGCTCGCGCCGGCGCGGCGGCGTTGAATCCGGCCACGATCCGCAGTGGTGGGATCTCGAGCGGCGGCACAGAGGCGATCGCCGTCGCCGAGTTCCTCATGGCATTGAGTGGCCACCCGGGCACCGCGGTGGATTCGGGTGGCGTCGTGACCGCGACGGTCAAGCCGTTCGCCGTGAGCACACCCCTGCTGGCACTCGCCGGCATCGGGTCCATCACCGTCGGCGCCAGCGCGAGCTCGCGAGCCGTTGCGGGCTGAAGTCTGGGACCGGGGAGGGCTGATCGTGAACGACTTCTGGCGCGCCGCCGCGTCGATGCTCGGCCTGGCGCTGGCCTCTGTGGCGCTCCTGCTCCTCGTCGGAACGCCTGCCCGTGGCCTCGGGGCGCTGGCATCGATGCTCGCATCCCCGACGCGCCACGTCGCAGATGGCGTCCTCACCAGGGTCCTCTCAGGCTCGTCATGGGTCGCCTGGCTTGCCGTAGCGGTCACGATGGGCAGCACGACCGCCCGGACGCTCCGGCAGCGGCCCGGACTTGCGCCGTCGAATCCGTTGTCTGCCACAATGTCGCCACTTGCGCAGCCTGGCGACGGGGTCCGACCGTCTCGCCGCCCAAGGCAGCGCGAGGCCCCACATATCCAAGCGCAACGCCCACGAGCGAGAGCCACGATGCCTGCACAGCGACCCGAACCGGACGGCGAAAACCACGCGGCAGCGACTCAGGACGTGCTGACCGACCCCGTGATCGTCGAGGCGCCGGTCACCCTGCCCATGGCGGTCACCCTGCCCATGCCGGTGGCCCCCGTCCCGGTGGCAGCCGTACCGGGGACGCCGGTGGTGGCAGCCGCCCCTGGCGCGGCGGGGCCGGTGGCGGCGGCCCCTGGCCCGGCGCCGGCGGGGCCGGTGGCGGCGACCCCTGCATTCGTGGCACCCGTGCGGGTACCGCCCGGCAGCGAGCGCCCTGCCGCCACCATGCCGGGTCGCCACCTGGAGGATCCGGAGTGGACCCGAGCGTTGCTCGCGCTGGCGGCTGACATGACGCCCGGGCGGGAGGTGCCGCTCGCGTGGCTCATCCGCGCCAGTGACGCCTGCGCATTCGTCGAGTCGGCGACACCCGCACCAGCCCCGTTCACGGCAACACCCGCGGGCTCGAGCTGGTCGATCGCCAAGGACTCGCGCCTCGTCGACCACGTCACGCCGAGCGCCGCGATCCTGGCCAGCAGGCGGTCAGGCCTCGTCACGCTCTGGCGGGACGAGCAGTCACGGTGCCTGCTCGACATCGTCCAAGCCCGATCGCTCGTCCTCGACGGGCCACCGGTCGCGGTCGGTTTCACGCTGTCGGACATCGTGGTCGAGCTCGCCACCCGGCGCTGGTGCGATCTCGAGGACGTGTACCTCGTCGGGTTCGGCCGCGAGATGCACGGGCTTGAGAACGTTCGCTACCTGCCAAGTGCCGGAGACGCCGTCGACCTGCTTGCCGAGGTCGATCCGTTCGAGGAGCGTCTCGGTCGTTGCTTCGTCGTCGCTCCCACGCCGATGATCGAGGGCCAGGGTGCCGATCTCCGCAAGTTGCTACGCCTGGTCGACCAGATCCCGCTCACGGGGTTGGTCTGCTGTGACACGTCGGTCCATGCACACTGCACCTGGCACGTCGCTTCCCATCGCCAGACGCTGCGCATGGAGGTGACCGGGCGAGCCGGTCCCTCGGCCGTGCTCAGCCCTGAGCAGTGGGTGGAACGGACCGGGGTCCCGGTGCAGCCGCTCGTCCGGTCACTGCGGGCGGAGATCGCTCCCGTCCTCGATGCTCAACGGCCGCCGATGGCTGACGCTGGCCTCGTCCCGTCGACGTCCGACCTCACCGACGATCGACCGGCCCCCGACGGTGTCGAGGTGCTCGTACTCGGGCCCGTGCAGGTCGCCGGTGCGCTCGAGAGCCTCGAGGGACGACCCCGCCTCACCGAGCTCGTCGTCTACCTCGCCCTCCATCCCGAAGGGTCGACTAGCGAGTCGTTCGCTGCGGCGCTTTGGCCCGAGCGCCGGGTCCCGCCGCAGACCTTGGCGAACCGCCTCCACGAAACGAGGCGGGCGCTCGGCAGCACGCCGGCAGGCGTGCCCCGCCTGCAGCGGTCGGAGGGACGCCACCTGCTGGCGCCGGACGTGAGCACGGACTGGTCCCGATTCCGCCGGCTGACCGAGACGGGCTCCGGGCCGGCCAGTTGGCGCCAGGCGCTGTCCATCGTCCGCGGACGACCATTCGAGGGGCTGGCGAGGGGTGAGTGGACGGTGTTCGAGGGTCATGTCGCAGCGATCGAATCGGCCGTGGTCGATGTCGCTGCACGGCTCGGCGAGCACCTCCTTGGCGCGGGCGATCCGCTCGGCGCGGAGTGGGCCCTCCGGCGCGGACTCGCCGTCGCTCCCTGGGATGAGCGGCTGTACCGATTGCGGATGGCGGCGGCCGACCAGCTGGGCAACCGGGGCGGCGTGGAGTCGGTGCTGCGATCGCTCGCGCAGGCTCTGGACTGGCGAGGCGACCCGTTGAAGATCGTGCATCCGGAGACCGCCGCCCTGTACCGCCGCCTGACCGACGACACCGGGCCGGGCCAGCCGGGCCAGCCGGGCCAGCGGGGCCGCTGAGCCGTCGCCCCGAGGCGCCCTGGCCGCCGGTCGTGAGTCCCTCATCCGGCGGCGGCAGACGGTTAGCCTCGACCCACGAGCCGGCGCATCGACGCCGGTCTGGAGGTGGTGGAGTTGGGCATCCTCGACAACAAGCGAATCGTCGTCACCGGTGTGCTGACCGACGCCTCATTGGCGTTCTCCGTGGCACGGCTGGCGATCGAGCAGGGTGCCGAGATCGTGCTCACCGGAGCCGGCCGCGGCCTGTCGTTGACCAAGCGCACGGCGCGGCGCCTCCCCGTCGTGCCTGACGTCTTCGAGCTGGACGTGACGGTCGCCGAGCAGGCGAACGCCCTCGCCGACGAGCTCGCAGATCGCTGGGGCTCGGTCGACGGCGTCGTGCATGCCATCGGCAACGCGCCCGCGGCCTGCCTCGGCGGCGACATCCTGCGCGCCGACTGGCCCGACGTGGCCTTCGCACTGCAGATTTCGACGTTCTCGCTGAAGCTCCTCGCCGGCGCCTTCGCCCCCTTGCTGGAGAAAGCGCCGAATGGGGGCTCGATCGTCGGCCTGGACTTTGACGCCCGGGTCGCCTGGCCTGGCTACGACTGGATGGGCGTCGCCAAGGCCGGTCTCGAGTCGCTGAACCGCTATCTCGCCCGTGACCTCGGCGCCCGGCAGATCCGCGTCAACCTGATCGCGGCCGGACCGGTGAGGACGATGGCGGCGAAGTCGATCCCGGGTTTCGCGCGGTTCGAGGAGGTGTGGGACGATCGGGCCCCACTCGGTTGGGACGTCCACGACCCCGAGCCCGTCGCCAAGGCGACCGTCGCCTTGCTGTCGGACTGGTTCCCCAAAACCACTGGCGAGATGATCCACGTCGACGGCGGCTTCCACGCCACCGGAGCTTGAGAGGAGATCGAGGGTGCCGAGTAGCGACCAGGTCCAAGCCGCTGTGGCGGCCTACGCAGCCGCCGTCTCGTCGGCCGACAAGGAAGCGATCCTCGCCTGCTACGGGAGCGACACTCGCGTCTGCGACCCGTACCCCGGGCCGGTTCACAAGGGGAGAGAGGGTGCGTCCACGTTCTGGGACGGCGTCCTCACCATGGGTACGCCGGTCTCGTTCGTGCCCGATCGCGTGGTCGTCGCCGGCGACCGAGGCGTGTTCATGTTCACGATCCAGATCGACATCGGCGAGGGCGAGGGGCGGGCGAGGCTGCAGGTCGAGGGCTACGACATCCTCACGATCGATGACGACGGCCGCATCGCCGATCAGATCGCCTACTGGGATCCGGCGTCGATGCACCCGGTGGCAGTCTGACCCTGCTCGCTCGGGCTGTCGGCTCCCTGCCTCCACGAGACGTATGGCAATTCCAAGAAACCCTTACTTATCACTCAGTAAGAACTTTCCGAAATTGACAACCCCACCGCCCTCCTCCAGCCCGAAACGCCAACTCGTTGCAGCATTGGCGCTCCTGATGATGGCGTCGTCCGGCTGCGGGCTCATCGCTGCGGCCTCCCGGCTGTCGCAGGCGATCACGCCGGGCGGTCAGTACTGGGGTGTCGACTCCGTGGCGACGGTCCCGTCGAGGCTCTCGGCTGTGCAGCGGGACTACGACTCCACGCCGGCGTTCTGGGGGCGATACCTCAGCGACTGCACGCGGCGGTGCGGGAGCAACTTGACCGCACCCGAAGCTCGCTCGGATATCGCCGGCGGGATCGACCTGCTGCTCGTCGTGGCCGACAAGGGAGGGCGACACGACGAAGGAGGCGCCAATGGCGCGGCCGACGGGCGCTCCGCCGTCCGTGCAGCCCGAGCACTCGGAGTGCCGAAAGGGGTGGCGATCTTCAAGGACCTGGAGAACCTCAGCCCGGCGAATGCCGCCTTCATCATCTCGTGGTACGACGCAGTGGCTGCCGGTGGGTACTCACCGGGCTTCTACCTGAACGCGCTGCCGCGTGAGGATGGTGGGGCGGCCTACTGCCAGGCCGTCCGGCGAGAGCCGAGGATCCGCAACTCCTACCTGTGGGCGAGCGAGAACGAGCCCAACACCGAGGCCTCGACACCGCCGCAGCGTGCGCCCGCGATGGCACGAGGGAGGTGGCCTGCCGTCTTCCCACGGTGCGCTGGCCGCAACGACATCTGGCAGTACAGCGAGGCAGACCGTGGCGGTGTCGACGAGGACCTCACGGTCAGCCTTGCGCCGTTGTGGTCCGGGCCCTCAGGTCACGCGGGCGGTTCCACCAGCAGCGACCGCACGGCCTGGTCGATCCCCTCGTCGGTCGGCGCGTCGAGGCGAACGTACCGAGCGCCCATCCTTCTCGCCAGCGTCGCCCCGAGCCGGAGCGGCGTGGCGCTCGTCTCGACGTCGATGACGAGCGACGCCACGCCGGCCTTGGCGACGCGGTCCGACGCATCGAGGGCGGCCTCGACGGGATCGAGGCCGGCAGGTGCCGATGTCGCCCGTCCGTCGGAGACGACAGCCAGGATCGGCGAGTAGCCCCCGTTCGCCGGGGCGAGGCAGACCTCGAGCGCGACCACGATGGCCTCGGCGAGAGGGGTCCGGCCGCCGGTATGGAGATCGGCGAGGCGGGCCCTCGCGACCTCGATGCTCCCAGTCGGGCGGAGCACCACGCTCGCACCGTCGCCGCTGAAGCTGACGACGGCGACACGGTCTCTGCGCTGGTACGCGTCGGTGAGCAGGCGGAGCACGGCGCCCCGGGCGGCGGCTGCTCGCTGCTCGGCACCCATGGAGCCGGACGCGTCGACACACAGCACGATGAGGTGAGCGAGCCTCTGCTCGGCGATCACCTCGTGCAGGTCGGATGTCTCGACGACCCGGCCGGCGCCCAACGCACCGGTCGCAGACCCTTCCGCCTGTGTGCCGGACGCGGCGCTCTCGTGGCGGGCGGCCATCGCGAGCGCTGTCGGGATCACGGCGATCCGGCGGGCGCCCGGGCCGGCGACCTGGGACGAGATCGCTCGTCCTGTCCCACTCGGGAGCCGGTCTCCGCTCGGTCGATGCCCTCTCGCCTGACCCCGACTGTCAGTGGTCCCCGCTTGCGGTCCCGCCTTGCGCCGTCCCGAGACGGGCAGAGGGATGGAGAGCACCCCCAGGCTCGCCTCGGCGCTGCTCGGGGGCGGCGGCGGGCTGGCGGGGCTGGCGGGGCTGCTCTCGGCGGCGCCGGGTTGGGTGACATCGGGGCCGTCGCCGGCGAGGTCGCCGGCAGGCCCGGTATCGCCCTTGTCCGGGGCACCGGCGTCGGGCAGACCGCCGCCCGCCGACTCGGCGGCCTCGCCCGAACCTGGCGTGTCTGGACGAGGGCCCGGCGACGGGGTCTCGGTCACTGCAGCAGCGAACGCCTCGTCCAGCTCCTCGGCCGAGACGCCGTGGGGGTCGAACGGGCCTCGGCGCCGCCGGTGGCTGAGCGCCAGGGCGGCGACCTCCCGCACGTCGCTCACGACCGTCTCGGACCGTCCCGACAACCCGGCGAAGGCTGCAGCCGCTCGGCACAGCGACAGATCGGCGCGCAGCCCGTGAGCCCCCAGCAAGACCGCCATCCGGGCTGCGACCTCGACCACTGGAGGAGGGACGGAGGCCACCTCGCACGCCGCCAATCGGGCTGCGAGCTTCTCCGTGGCGTCAGCCCAGGAAGCAGCGAAGCCGGCGGGATCTGCATCGAACGCCAGCCGCCTGCGCACGGCCTCGGAACGTTCGGAGGGATCCAACGACGACGCCACGTCCACCGCCAGCCCAAAGCGATCCAGCAGCTGCGGCCTCAACTCCCCCTCCTCGGGGTTCATCGAGCCCACGAGGAAGAACCGCGACTCGTGCCCCACGCTCACCCCGTCCCGCTCCACCCGGTTGACACCGGACTGGGCCACGTCCAAGAGGACGTCGACCAGGTGGTCGGGCAGGAGGTTGACCTCGTCGACGTACAGCAGGCCCCCGTGCGCTGCCGAGAGGAGCCCCGGGTGGAGTTTCCGGTCGCCGCTTCGGAGCACTTCCGACAGATCGAGCGTCCCGACCACCCGGTCCTCGGTGGCGCCGATCGGCAGGTCCACGAACGGCGGCGGCGGGTCGCCCGGCAGGAGCGCAGCCAAGCCGCGAGCCAACGTCGTCTTGGCCGAGCCCTTCTCTCCCCGCAGCAGCACGCCACCCAGGCGAGGCTCCACCGCGCCGATCAACAGGGCGAGCTTGACGTCGTCGAGCCCCACTACGGCCACGAACGGGAAACCGACCGGCTCGGAGAACTCGCTCACCGGTCCTCCTCCCATCCTTCACCCTCCAGCACAGCGAAGCGCAACGTCTCGAGGGCAGCGTCCGACGCGTCCCACATCCCTCGCTCCACCGCCTCCAGCAAGCGCTCGGCGATCGACCGCAGCGCCCAGGGGTTGGACTGCTCGAAGAACTTGCGCACCTCGGCATCGCCGACGTAGGCGGCTGTGACCCGTTCGTACATCCAGTCCTCGACGACGTGCGCCGTGGCGTCGTAGCCGAACAGGTAGTCGACCGTGGCGGCCATCTCGAAGGCGCCCTTGTACCCGTGTCGTTGCATGGCGCCGATCCACTTCGGGTTCAGCACACGGCTACGCACGACCCGGGCCGCCTCCTCGGCGAGCGACCGCACGCGGACCCGGGTCGGGTCGGAGGAGTCACCGAAGATGGCCTTCGGCGCCACTCCTCCGCTGAGCGAGCGGATCGCCGCCACCATGCCGCCATGGTCCTGGAGGTAGTCGTCGGAGTCGAAGATGTCGTGCTCCCGGTTGTCCTGGTTCTTCACGGCGATCTCTGTCCCGGCCAGCCGGCGAGCGAGCGCCTCCCCCGCCGGCGCGCCCATGGCCGCCCGCCCGTACGACCAGCCGGACCAGGCGAGATAGACGGCGGCGAGATCGTCGTCGTTGCGCCAGTTGCGGGTTTCGATCACCGAGAGAATGCCTGAACCGTAGGCGCCCGGCGCCGGCCCGAAGATCCGCGGGTCGGCCGTGCCGGCCGCTTTGACGTAGTTGAGCTCGGCTGGTTCGTCCAGGCCCGCCACGAGCTCGATCGCCTCGTCGACGAGTGCGATCACGTGCGGGAACGCGTCCCGGAAAAAACCAGACACCCTCAACGTCACGTCCACCCTCGCCCGGCCGAGCTCGTCGAGCGGCACGACCTCGAGCCCCTCGACCCGGCCCGACTCCGCGGACCAGCGAGGCCGGACGCCCAACAGCGCGAGGGCTTCGGCGATGTCGTCGCCGCCGGTGCGCATCACCGCAGTCCCCCATACGACGACCGCGACCGACCGGGGCAGCTCACCCTCCTCGGTGACGTGGCGCTCGCACAGTCGAGCGGCGAGAGCTTCCCCCACGTCCATCGCCAGCCGCGACGGGACCGCTTTCGGGTCGAGCGAGTAGAAGTTGCGCCCGGTCGGCAGCACATGTGCCATCCCACGGCTCGGCGCTCCGGAGGGCCCGGGCGGCACGAACCGACCGTCCAGAGCGCCCAGCAACGAACCGATCTCGTTGGGCGTCGCCCGGATCGCCGGCACGAGCCAGTCGCAGATCCAGGCGAGTGTCGTGGCCATCTCGTCGCTTGGCGTCCGGCCGGCAGGTTGCCGGTCGACGCCCGGCGTGACTGCCTCGTGGGCGCCGCCGGCGCGTGGCGCGCCGTCCACCACCCCGCCCACCGGCCAGCCTGCGTCGGCGAGGTGCTGGACGAAGAGGCGGCAGTGGGTGTCGAGTTGGTCGGTCTCGACCCGGCCGGCAGCCCCGGGATCGATCCCGAGCGTGCCCGCCACCGCCGCCCTGAGGGACGGGACCGGTCCCTGCCGGAGGCGGGTGAGCGCGAGCACGAAATCGATGAGGGCGTCACCGTCGGGCGGCTGGCCGAGCACGTGGAGGCCGCCCCGGATCTGGGCGTCCTTCAGCTCGCACAGGTAGCCGTCGACCTCGAGGACGAGCTGGTCGAACGCGTCGCCCTCCCACTCGGGACCGCCGGTCCCATAGCGCCGATCGAGCCCGAGGTCCCGATGGATCTCCGCCTCGACGAGCAACTCCCAGACCTGGCGCCGGATCGCCGGCAGTTTCGAGGGGTCGAGCGATGCGACTTGGGCGTGCTGGTCGAGTAGCTGCTCGAGACGGGCGGTGTCGTCATAGCTGTCGGCCCGCGTGAGCGGAGGGACGAGGTGGTCGACGACCACGGCGTGCGAGCGGCGCTTGGCCTGGGCACCTTCGCCGGGGTCGTTCACCACGAACGGGTAGATGAACGGCACGTCGCCGAGGGCGATGTCGGGGTAGCACGTCGACGACAGCCCCGCCCCCTTCCCCGGCAACCACTCGAGCGTGCCGTGCTTGCCCAGGTGAATGATGGCATGCGCCCCGAGCGTCCGGTCGAGCCACCGGTAGAACGCCAGGTAGTGGTGCGTGGGCGCCAGCACCGGCGAGTGGTAGGTGGCGATCGGTGCCTCGCCGAAGCCTCGGGGCGGCTGGATCGCCACGATGACGCCGCCGAGATCGACGCCGGAGAACGCCAGCGCCCCGTCAGCCGTGAGATGGACCGCCCCCGGCGGCTCACCCCAGGAACCGATGAGATCCTGGCGAGTGGTGGCGGGCAAGCTGGCGAACCAGTCGCGGTAGTCGTCAGCCGCCATCGTCCCGAGCACCCGGTCCTCGGAGCCCGCCGGCAGCAGCTCGGAGTCATACCCAAGGCCGTCCGCCAGTTCGGCCATGAGGGCGTCGCCATCCTCGGGGTTGCGGTCCACGCGGTAGCCGGCGGCTCGAAGGTCACCCAGCAGGGCGATCAGCGATGCCGGGGTGTCGAGGCCGACGGCGTTGCCGAGGCGGCTGCGCTTCGTCGGGTAGGCGGACAGGACGACCACCACCTTGCGCTCAGCGGGCGGCACCCGGCGCATCGTTGCCAGCCGGCAGGCGAGCCCGGCGACGCGCTCCAGCCGGTCGGGCACACAGCGGTAGGCCGCCACGGATGACCCGAGATCCTCGCCGTCGTCGACCACCTCCTTGAGGAGAACGGCACCCCGATGATGCGGCCGTCGAGCTCCGGGAGAGCGACCTGCCAGGCGACGTCGAGCGGTGCGAGGCCCGCTGATGACTCCGTCCAGGCCTGCGACGAGCTCATCGAGGCGATCCCCTGCAGCACCGGCACGCCCAGGCCCGCGAGCGCCTGTTCCTCCCAGCCCTCCGGGCTCGTGGCGTCTGCCGGGGCACGCGACGAGCCCTTCCTGCCGGGGGCGAAGCTGCCGGGGGCGAAGCTGCCGGGGGCGAAGCTGCCGGCGGCGAGCACGGTCGTCACGACGGCGTCGACCTCGTAGCTCGCCAGGAGCCCGGCGACGCTCGGCTCGTCCTCGGCACCGCTGTCGCGCAACGAGTAGCAGTAGACACCGACGGCGTTGCACCCACGGGCCTCGACGGCAGCGCAGAGGTCGGACACGAACGTCGTGTTGCCGGTGAGCACGTGCGCCCGGTAGAAGACGACGCCGACGGTCGGGCGACCGGGAGCGACCCGAGGCTCGCCGAACACGCCGACGACCGGCACCGCCACCGGGGACTCGAAGCCGAAGCCGTGCCGGAGCACGGTGTCGGCCACGAAACGGACCATCTGCTCGAGATTCCCGGTCCCCCCTTGCACGAGGTACTCGAACGCCTGGGTCACGACGCCGCCCGGCACCGTGGAAGCCGCCATGGTCTCGGCGTCGGGTACGGCCTCGCCCCCTAAGCACAGCAGCGGCACGCCCCGCCGGCGGCACTCGGTGACGAGCTGGTCGAATGGCTCCCAGGACCGTCGACCCCCCAGCAGGCGGACGATGACGGCCTCGGCCTCGTCGAGCTTCGGGACCGCTCGGAGCATCGCCGGGTTCGCCGCCCTCACCACGGGGAACCCTTCCGGCAGCGCCTCCGACAGCACTCGCAACCCGAGGATCTCGGTGTCGGCGTGAGTGAGGAAGAGGATCATCGGGCGGGTCCTGGCGTTGCGGTGGCGATGAGGGCGAGGATCGTCTCGACGTCGAGGTACTCCTCGATGAGGTCGGCGAGACGGTCGATCTGGGCCGCTCGGGCTCGAGCGAAGCTGACACCGCTCGGCTGCCAGGCCTTGCCGCCGCGCTCGGCTACCGCAGCCAGGTAGGCGTGGCGGAACCGATCGGACTCGAACAAGCCGTGCAGGTTCGTCCCGGCGACGCGGCCGCCGTCGGTCGAGACACCCTCAGCGTCGGCGCCGAAGGTGTCGTCGAGGCTGGCGAACCTCTGCGTGCTCGCGTCGGTCGGCACGGGCCGGCCCTGGTGGATCTCATACCCGGTGACCTCCTCGCCGAGCGCCCGGCCGCGCCGGGGGCGGGCGAGCTTGTCGGCCTCGAACTCGGTGCGGACACCCAGCAGGCCCAGCCCTTCCACGCGATGAGTGGGCGACTCGACGCCGTCGACGATCGTGTCCCCGAGCATCTGGTACCCGGCGCAGATGCCCAGCACGGTCGGGCCTCGCTCGGCGCGGGCGAGCGCCGTGATGGCGGGGCCGAGCGCGGTCGTCCTCAGCCACTCGAGGTCGGCGACCGTCGTCTTCGACCCGGGGATGATGATGAGATCAGGGTCGCCCAGCTCGGCCGCCGTCGACACCATCCGGACCGTGACCGAGGGTTCCAGGGCGAGGGCGTCGAGATCGGTGAAGTTGGCGAGGTGGGGAAGGGCGATGGCGGCCACGTCGATGCACGACCCGCTGCTCGTCGCGCCGTTGGACTCGCCGGGAATGCCTCCACCGATGGCGGCGGCCAGGCCGAGCGAGTCCTCGGCGTCAAGCGAGAGGCCCTTCACGTACGGCAGGACGCCGAGGCATGGAACCCCGGTGCGGCGCTCGAGCTCGTCGAGACCGGGGCTGAGCAGCGAGACGTCGCCGCGGAACTTGTTCACGATCGAGCCGCCCACCCATCGGCTGAGCTCGCCGGGCAGCAGCGCCATCGTGCCGAACAGCGAAGCGAACACACCGCCGCGCTCGATGTCGCCCACGAGCACCGCCGGAATGCCGGCCGCGTTCGCGAGCGACAGGTTGGCGATGTCGCCGTCGAGCAAATTGATCTCGGCCGGGCTCCCGGCACCCTCGCAGATCACGACGTCATAGCGGTCCCTCAAGTCCGCCAGCGCATCGAGCACAACCGGGAGGAGGACGTCCCGCTTGATCGCCTGGTAAGCGGCGGCATCGAGCTCGGCAGTCGGCCTGCCCATCACGACGACCTGGCTACGGCGCTCCCCCGTGGGCTTCAAGAGGATCGGGTTCATCGACACTTCGGGATCGACGCCCGCCGCGATCGCCTGGATCCCCTGAGCGCGCCCGATCTCGTGACCAGATGGCGTGGCGAAGGAGTTGAGGGACATGTTCTGTGCCTTGAAGGGCGCCACCCGCACTCCTCGGCGCGCCAGTAGCCGGCAGAGCCCGGTCACGATCTGGCTCTTGCCGACGTCGCTCGCCGTGCCACAGACCATGAGGGCTCCGGTGAGCTCGGGCGCGGTGGGCGCGGTGGGCGATGCGGCGCGGCCCGTCGCCGTCGGCTTGGCCCTCGCCCCCGACGGCGTGGTGACGCCGAGAACGACGGCAAGCTGTTCTAGGCCGCTTGCAGGCGGAACGGCGATCCGCACGGCATCGGGCATGCCGAAGCTCGTGCAGTCGCGGACGACGACTCCCTCTCGAGCGAGCCGGTCGCGCAGGCCGGGTGCCGCTTCGACGAGCACGAAGTTGGCGTCCGACGGCGCCGCTGCGAAGCCCGCTTCGGCGAGGACCGCCACCAAGTCGGCACGGAGCCCGGCGATCCGCTTCGCCCAGTGGCTGAGGTCGGACAGCTCGAGCATCCGAGGGATCACTGCCAACGCCACCGATCCCACGGACCAGCGCGGCTGGCGGTGCGCCAAGCGCCCGATGAGGTCGGTGTCCTCGCTGAGGACGTAGCCGAGGCGGAGTCCCGGGCAGGCGAAGAGTTTCGTGAGCGAGCCGAGGGCGACCGAGCCGGTGCGTGCGTCGCCCCTGGTCCAGCTCCCGGTCGCGAGCGGGTAGAACGCCTCGTCCCACACCTGGGCCTGCTCGCCCGCCGAAGCGAGCCGACCGGTCGGGTTGTGCGGGTTCGAGCGCCACCGGGGAGCATCTGGCGCGACCTCTGACAGGTGGCGCCGGTACAGCGAGAAGTCCGGCTCGTCGACCCGACCCCGACCGAGCTCGGCCGCTACAAGGGCGATCGCTTCGGAGCCGCCGTTCGTGAGCAGCACCTCGGCGGGCTCGGCGCCGAGCGCGGCGGCGAGAACGGCCGTGGCGGCTGTGGTGTCCGGATAACGCCGGACGGAATCGGCGGCCGCAGCGACGATCAGCCGGAGGTCCGGAGCGACCGGGTTCATCGAGGTGGCGAGGTCGAGCACGTCCTCAGGCTGCAGACCGAGTGCTGCAGCCACCCGCAGCGCGTCGTCGCCATGGGCGCCGGCCGGTGGGACAGCCCGGGCTGTCACTTCTGTCCTCCCCGGTGGATCTTGCCGGCGGGGCTGCCGACGGAGCCGGGGGGGCTGGTCGGCGACTGTCGGTGGATGTCGGGACACATGTGTCCCGAGTCGACCACACAGTGGCGCCGGCGCAGGGCGTCCAGGGCCGCTGAGCTGACAGCCAAGGCGCAGAGGAGGCCGAAGGCGACGGCGGTCACTCGTCGTGACAACCGGATCGCCGCATCGATGTCGCCTGCCTCCGGGGCTCGGCCGCCGGTGGCCCCCATCGACGCCCGCTCGGAAACCTGTCCCCGGTAGAGGTTTCGGCCGCCGAGACGCACGCCGAGCGCAGCAGCAAACGCTGCTTCGGCCACCCCGGCATTGGGTGAAGGGTGCAAGGGAGCGTCACGGCGGACCGCGCGCCAGACCTCTCCGGCCGCCGCAGGGGAGACCAGGACCACGAGCAGCGCTGTCAGCCGGGACGGCACCAGGTTGGCGAGATCGTCCAACCGGGCGCTCGCCCAACCGAAACTCCCGTACCGCTCATCCCGGTAGCCCACCATCGAGTCCAGCGTGTTGATCCCCCGGTAGGCGAGCGCTCCCGGCGCCCCGGCGACGAGAGCGAAGAGCGCCGGCGCGACGATCCCATCGACTGTGTTCTCGGCAACGGACTCGACCACGGCCCGGGCGATGTCGGCCTCTGACAGACGGGCCGGATCCCTCCCGACGAGCGCGGGCAACAGCTCGCGCGCCCGGCCGAGGTCCCCCTGCTCCAGCGCGGAGCTGACCGACGCGGCAGTGTCCCACAGGCCTCGCCCTGCGACGGTGGCGTAGCCCGCCGCAGCCGTCCCGCCGGGGAGGCGGCCGAGCAACGACCCAACCGCCGCTGCACCGCCGGCCCCACATGCGGCGTAGGCGACACCGGGCCACCTCCGGTCATCCCACACGCGCCGCTCAAAGGCGGTCATCGTCGTGCCGAACAGCGCCACGGGATGCGGGTGCAAGGGCTCGTCACCCAACCAGGCGTCCAAGGCGAGCGCCACGGCTGTGCTGGCCGCCCGCTGTGCGAACCGGGGTCTCAGGCTCACCATTTGGCGGACGCAAGCACGAGAGCGATCGTCTCCCCCACGACGCCGGCCGCGCCCAGCACGTCTCCGGTGTAGCCGCCGAGCCGGCGCTCGGACAGGAGGAGGACGGCACCGAACGCGGCGATCTCCGCAGCAAGCACCGCCCCGCCGGCGATCGGTCGCCAGACGAGGAGGGCAGCCAGGGCGGCGACGAGCCCGGCCACCGGGACAACGGGATGGGTCCACGAGCCGCGAGCACCGAAGGCCGCCGCCATCCCCGTGTCACGGACGTAGCTGAGACGGATCATGGAAAGAGCCATGAGACTTCGGCTCGCCACCCAGATCGCCGCTATCAGCAGGACGTCCGCGAGAACCGACGCATGGGGTATCGATGCGAGGGCACCGAATCGCACGACGAAGACGCCGAACGCAGCGGTCACGCCAAACGCGCCGACCTGGGGCTCAGCCATGATCTCGAGTCGCCGGGCGCGCTCCAAATGCGGCAGCAACCCGTCGGCAGCGTCAATCAGACCGTCGGCATGCAGCATGCCCGTGAGTACGAGGTCACCGGCGACGACGAGCCCGGCGGCGACGAGCGGCGGCAGCACCCGGCCGAACGCCCACCACGCGACCCCCAGGCCGCCTCCCAGCGCCGCCCCGACGACAGGAAACCACCCGACCGCCTCGGGGCCCGCCCCGGCACCCCGACCGACGATCGTGAGCAACGAGAGGGCGCTGGCAAACCCATCGCGGCCGCGTCCGGACATCTCAGCCGCCATCACGGGGGAGCTCGAGCACGCGCCCGGCCACGACCAGAAGGACGTCGTCGGCCACCTCGCCCAGCCGGCGGTTGAGCACACCGAGAGCGTCGCGAAACGCCAGGCCGACGTGGGTCTCCGGATGCACACCGAGCCCGACCTCGTCACTGACCAGCACCGTGGGTCGCCCCAGCCCGCGTCGCCGTTCGAGCGCGGTTGCCAGCTCCTCGAGATCGACGTCGAAGCCGTCGTGACCAGCCAACCAGGTGCCGAGCGAGTCCACCAGCATGACCCCGTCGCCGCCGAGTGGGTTTGACAACGATTCACCTGACGCGACCTCGACCGTCACCCAGCCGTCGGGCCGCCGTGCTCGGTGACGGGCGATCCGATCATCGAACTCGGGGTCACCTCGGTCGGCGACCGCGGTCGCCACGTACGTCACTGTGGCGCCCGAAGCCGCCGGCATCTCGCCGCAGCGGCGCGTCGCCAAACGCTCGGCGACCTCAGACTTGCCAGAGCGCGCGCCACCGAGCACTAGAGAGATCACTGCCGATGACCTATGTCGTCCACGCGAGCCTCCTCCGCCGCTTTGGCGGTCCGGCGGGCAGGTCTCCTGGCTCCCGGCTCGACGCTCGCTCCGGCCTTCCCGCCCAATCGGGCCGTGGCCTTGTCGGAGTTCGCTCCCCGGTCACAGTTGCGGGACAGCCCCGGATTCGGCACCGGGTTCCCTACGCCGCGACGCCGAGACTACTTCAGGTGCCGACTGGCGGGCACCTGAAGCGGCCAGCTTGCGAGTCAGAGCCCCCGGGACGGAGATGACTCAACGACCGTCTACCATTCGGCCGTCCCGAGAGCGACCGGAAAGAGACGAACGTGGCCCCTCGGCCCTACCCCAGAGCGCACCGGAGTCCCGCGGGCGGCTTCGCAGCGATCAGCGCAGTGATCGCCACCGTGTGCCTCGGTCTCGGGGCGTCAGCGTGCGGCAGCAGCCCGACCGGTCGAGCGGCAGTTTCGGGTCCGATCCTCCTGCAGCAGGCCGCCGCTGCCCTTGCCAACGTGCCCGCTGTGCGCGTGACCGGGACCGTCGTGTCGAAGGTCGGCTCAGCGACGGACACGGTCTCGGTCGACGCGACTTCGGCGGGAGCCTCCGGCACGAGCGCGGGCACGCTGAAGCTCGAGGGGCCAGCGATGGGTTTCACCGGATCGACGCAGTACATCACGATCGGCGGGACGACCTACGTCAACGCCGGCTCCGTGTTCTGGAAGTCGCTCTTCGGGAAGCAAACGGCGACAGCCGTGCACCTCGAGGCCGAATTGCTCCCGAAGATCGTGAACCAGTGGGTGTCGCTCCCCGCCACCAGCACCGACAACGTCTACAAGGACTCGTTGGGACTGTCCGAGCCGAAGGTCTTCGTCGCCGACACAATCACGAGCGCCAAGGGGACACTCTCCAACGCCGGTAACCAGTCGCTCAACGGAGCCGGCGGGGTTCAGATCAACTCCACGACCGGCGCCAAGATCCTCGTCGCGGCGGGCGGGCCGGCCCTCCCGCTGGCCGTGTCGGACTCGGAGACCAAGTCGTCAGGGAGCTTCGCTCTGAATCTGGCGATCTCGTACCCGACCGGGGTCACGGTTGCCGCGCCGGCGCATTCGGTCTCTCTCTCGGCCATCGAGGCGAGCGTCAAGCAATAGCCAGCCCTCGCCGGCTAGGTGTGGGGGCGCCCCTCGTCGCGGCGGGTGTCCAACATGGCGGCAAGTTTCCTCGGAGCCTTCCGCAACCAGGCCTCGGTCAGCAGCTCCTCGACTCGGATCGGGTCAGCGGAGCCGAGGTGCACGCGAAGGCCGGAGAGTCGCCTTCCCCACCACAGCTCCTCGAACGCCTCGGGGTCCTCGGCGACTGACACATGAACGTCGTGCTCGGTGACGAAGACGTGCAGTCGATCGCCAAGGGCTGTGAGACCGAGGCGCCGGACCAGTTATGGTGACGGGCGCCGGCGGCGTGGCCGAGTGGTTTAGGCAAGGGCCTGCAAAGCCCTGTACCCCAGTTCGATTCTGGGCGCCGCCTCAAGTATTTCTCCTGGTCAGGGACTTGTCGGTCCCAGGCTCTCCCCGCAAATTGTCGTTCGTTGGCGCGTGGATGGCGCGGGACATTTTGGGACTCAGGCGAACAGTGCCGGATTCTGGCGAACGCTCTGCTTCCAAAATGACGCTCTCGAGGTAGCCGGCGTGGGCCCGGTCGCGCTCCGCTGTGGCGTGCTGATAGATGAGCGCCGCACGAGGGCTCGAGTGGCCCATCATCACCATCAGCTCCTTCAACGTCACGTTGGGATCACGAGCGCTGACGGTCGCAGCGTGGTGCCTCAGGTCGTGGGCATGCACGCCCGTGACCCCCACCGCCACGCAGGCCGCTCGCCATGCAGTCGACAAATCGGATCGCCGGAGCGGCAGCCCCGATGCCCTCGTGAACACCCAGGCGTCTGGCTCAGCGCCGACGAACGCAGCCAAATGATCGCTGAGAGCTTCTGCGATTGGTGCCGGCAGCGAGAGCGTGCGAGTGCCTGCCGAGGATCACCGAATTTGTACAGCCTCGATCATCGAAATTGCACAGGGCACTGAGCCTTCGAGGACGGGCCTTTGCTGGATCGTAGAGTCAATCGAGCGGCGGGTGCCTCCCTTCGTC
>JBEKLQ010000039.1:0-32207 GCA_050010115.1 Acidimicrobiales bacterium
TGACGCCCCGCTCAGCCCGCGGCCTCTCGACCGCTGACCGGGGCCTGCTACCGGGCTCTCCGGCGATTACCCGGACGGGACTCGCACCCGCTGGCCTTGTCCAGTTTCCAGGACGCAACATGTACAGAATTATAGCGCATCAGAGCTGACCACTGGCTGCTGAGCCCAGCCAAGACATGCGCAGCGAACAGCTAAACCGGCACTTCGGAATTGGCGGGGGCATGACGATCCACCAGCTCGCCTGAGCCCGCTGCCAGCGTTGGGCGATGTCCGCCACACGCAAGCTCCCGGCCCGACTTGAGACCGACCCGGCGAAGGCTCTCGAGCTCCTCGTCGGACTGCCGGAGGTGAACGTGCTCGGCATCTTCGTCGACAAGGCCCACACCGAGCTGCATGTCGAGACGCGAACCGAGACGACCGGCTGTCTCGAGTGCGGTGTCGTGGCGAGGTTCAAGGGCTTCCGTGAGGTACTCCTCACGGACCTGCCGGCCTTCGCCAAGCCGACGAGGCTGCACTGGCACAAGCGGCGCTTCTCCTGTGTGGAGGCTGCCTGCCCAAAGGGGCACGTCACCGAGGAGGATCGGCGCATCGCAGCACCGCGCATGAAGCTCACCGACAGAGCCGGACGTGCCGCCACGAAGGAGGTGGGGTTCCACGGCCGCACGGTCAACGAGGTGGCGAAGAGCTTCGGCTGCGACTGGCACACCCTGAACGACGCCGTCATGGCATATGGGCGAGCACTCGTCGATGCGCCCGGCCGCTTCGGCGAAGTGGAGGCGATCGGTCTCGACGAGGTCGCCTTCGTACGGGCGGCCCCCTACGGGGTCACCCAGTTCTCCACCTCGATCGTCGACGTGAGAGCCGGCCAGCTCCTCGACGTCGTGCCCGGCAGGGGCGGGGCCGAGCCGGCGGCCTGGCTGCGCAGTCGCAGCGAGGACTTCCGCTCCTCGATCCGCTACGGCACCCTGGACCTCTCCGGCGCCTACCGGGCCGTCTTCGAGGAGGTGCTTCCCGATGCCGTCCTCGTCGCCGACCCGTTTCATGTCGTCAAGCTCGCCAACGAACGTCTCGACGACTGCCGCCGCCGTGTGCAGAACGACGTCCTCGGCCACCGCGGACGGAAGGGAGACCCCCTCTACCGGTGCCGTCGCCTGCTCACGCGGGCCGACGAGCGGCTGAGCGACAAAGGGCGTACCAAGCTCGTCGGGCTGCTCAGGGCCGGCGACCCACACGGCGAGGTGGCCCCTATGCCGAATGCTCAACGGGGTTTGCTGTCAACAGCAGTTCGTTCGGAAATAGGCCGCTACACCTATCAATAGACGTTCAGATTGGTGTGTTTGTAAGATTGTATGAGCAGTTCCGGGGCTCCGGAGCCTCGACCACAGTCATGTTCCGGTGACCACCCGAGGTCGCTCGGCAGATGACGCCAACTTTCCGTTACGTCCATCGACGCCACCGTCTGCGCGCACTCAGCCATCAGGCCTTGCACGATCCAAGCCGGGTATTCCGCTAGTCCGCGTCTGGGCGCATGCAAACACGCCAAGCTCACCTCCAGCACGTCGAGCCATAACCCTGTCCGCGGCCCCGAGCGAGCTACAACCGCGGACCGTCAACGGCAGACTAGCGGCGAAGGCTCACGAGCTCCTTGACGCGCCGTTCGCTTGCGCGTACACTCCCAGCGTGAGGCGGACTGGGATGGTCGCGATGTTAACTGTAACGGTCTTTATGATCTCCCAGGCGCTTAATGTGCCACTTTCCTCTGCGTACTCTTGCTCTGGGAAGCTGGGCGAAAGTCTCAATGTCGGTCAGAACACAGGCAGCTTGTTCGTTGGAATCATTGGTTCACTTACGGCTCCAGGTCCCTCGCAAGTTGATACTTCAGATGATCAGGCGCTGCTGCTTTGGCTTGGAATGGAAGAGTATTCCACTCCTACGGGTTACTACTGTGACTTGGATGGCGAGCTTACCCATTACTGCTGGACCCAGGTAGGCCTAGCAATGGGCAGGTTCGGAGATCCGTATTGCCCAGGCAATCCGCGGACCACGACTTCGGACACGAGCTACGAGGTCTACTTCGAACGGTACGATATCAACGGTTGCGCGGACGTGCTGAGCACTGTCGACATTGATACGAGCGACGCTGTTCCATTTCAAGACAACTGGACAGGCGAGTATATCGATGGAGGCTACCAATACGAATCTCAGGTTGTCGACAGCTCTGACCACTACGTTGAAATCGGCACTGGTGACCTCTACTACCTCGACATTCACGCGGAAGCACAGGCAGAGATTCACACTGGGAGCGATACAACCTGTCCCACGCTAACCGATGGCTCGCCGTATCAGCACTTCGGCGATCAAGTCGATGGTAGCTGGGATGGTGGATCCGCCAAACTTCAGGTCGAGAACTCCTCGACCGATACATTCAGTCCGTGGTCGACTGCTGATGGACCCAGTGCTCCCTTCTCGGATAGCCCCTATTGGGTAACTGAAGGAGGTCATTGGCCAGCTGATTTCCAAACTAACGGCCCAGGGGGTGGACCCCCGTGATTCGAGTTGGATCACCGGACAGGGAGAGGCGTAATAGGCTAGCAATTCTGGGTATCGTCTGCCTTTGCGCCGTGACGCTGTCCGCATGTGGAAGAGGGATCGAAACGAGCAACGGTCATTCCCGCATTAGCAAACCACCCAACCAAGCTGCGAACCGCTATCTCACTCGGTCAACAGTTGTGCCAGCCAACGGACCTTCTTGGTTGCTCCCAGCCGGATTCAGCACTTTGCAGAGCCTGACCGGTGACCCGAACGGAACTGGCGCCTGGTTCTGGGACAGTACCTCCAACGAAGACGTGATTTTCAACTCAAGCGCAGGCAATATCTCAGAGTGGCCTGTGCTATCGGGTAGCAACTTTCAGCAGAGCGAACAGGCGGGCGGGTTGGCAGTCGACCCGCAAGGCAACGTTTGGTTGGCTATTAACCTGACGCTCATCGAGTTGGACCCGGCGACGGGAGCCACGGAGACTTGGACAATTCCCACTCCGAGTGCAAATCTCGCGGCTGCTAGCTTCGAACCGTCGGGCGCGGCTGAGATCGCAGTGACCGGCTTGGCGGCGAGCCCTTTGGGGACGATCGCCATATTGACCAGTAATTCGAGCACAGTTGAGGTATTCGACCCTCGATCGTCCGAATTCGACAGCATCTCAATGCCGACCGATGACGACCTTCCGACCGCTGCGGCGTTCTCAGGAGACGGGACCTTGTGCATTGGCTTCTCAGCAGTCGAGGAAGGCACGGGCGGTACTGCTTCCAACCTGATGATCCTGAGCCCTAATGGTCAAGCCGCAACTTACTCACTTCTCACACCGGGATCAGCCTGGGACATCGCCCCCTTAGGATCGTCGAGCTTTGTCGTCGGAGATGAATCGCCTGAGTTGGCGACCACTTCTGGAACTATCACGAGCATCAATTCACCGAGTGCCTTGGTGGGAAGCGGGCAGCCAATGACGCCCCTTGTCGTCGCAGGCGGCGACGTCCTAGTCGGACACGCTCAAGGTGGACTGGTTGCGTTTCCCGACGATGCAAGTTCTGTTGCCCAAGCTACAGAGGAGTCGACGTTCATTCCGTCGGCCCAGGTTTGCGGCCCCAGCGGAGACGCTCCCGGTCCGGGCACGTCCACCGAGGGGACAGTCTGTGGCGCGCCTGGATATTTTGATGTCGTTGCCGACGGCGATGGAGACCTCTGGACCGTCGGAAGCGGCGGCGTCTCCGAGGTACCGCCTCAAACGGTTAGCGCTGCCATCACGAGGGCCACTAACAGGGCCTGACGGATACGGACCCCCTTCACCAGCGGCTGGGCTCGGATGCCGAACCTTGCATGTGACCGTCGAGAACCCTCCCGCATCGCAGGCGACGAAGTTGCCCACATCCCGCCGCGGCACCGTCGTCGCACAACTGCCAGCCGTCGGGCACAAGTAACTCCGTGGACTGCCGTCGTCCTTCGAGTGGATGACCCCGCCGGCCAGGGGTCAGTTCCCCGCTGACGATTCTGCACAGCGCAGCCTGAGAAACGGCTACAGCCCCGGGCCGAGCTGCGGCCGCGGCGGCTCGTGATGGGGTGTCGGATCGGGGCGTCGTAGCTGGCGGTTCCCAGCGGGTACGGGTTGGGGAGCTGACCCTCTTCGGATGCCGTCGAGTCGGTCCCGGTGGGCATCGAGGCCGGCAGCTAGTCCATCGGCGGTCCGACATAGATCCCACGTTCGCTCGCGCGAGAGGCGGGAACGAGCTTCCTGGCGCTCCAGGCGGGCGGCGAGCCGCTCGACGTCTCCTCGGTGGCGAGCGATCTCGGCGTCGAGACGGGCGGCTTCGGGGACGACGTGAGTCTGCGAGCGCTGCTCGGCGTCCTTCGCCCGCTCGGCCCAGCTGCCTGCTTCTCTGTTGGCCACACGGCGTTCGCGCCAACGACTCGCGTGCTCTGCTCGCCAGCGTGCCGAGGCCATCCCAACTGTGGCCTCGGCAAGATCGACGACGGCGCTGCCGGCCTCGGAGTACGCGTAGCTGCCCGAACCTGTGTCCAGATCGGCCCTGGCCTGCTGGGCTTGGCCCAAGGCAGCTTGAGCCTCGCCGAGGGCCGGGGCGAGATCGGGCGGTCTGATCCTCGCATTGGCCTGGGCGACGATCGTGGTCTCGGCGTGGACGATGGCGGCGATCTGGAACTTTTGCTCGTCGCCCATACCGGCGACGGCCTCGGCGGTGAGCTTCTCGTGATCGAGCAGACCGGTGTCGATGGCCCAGGTTGGCGTGCGCTGCGTCGACCAGTCACGTCTCAGGTCCTCGGCGGCCTGGGCGAGACCGTCGGCAACGGTCCAGGCGTGTGAGGATTCGCGACCGCGGCTCATGGCCACGTAGGCGAGCTCGCGTCCCTCGCCGTCGGCGAAGAGGTGGGCTCGGGTCACCGTGGCGCCTTGACTGCGGTGAACCGTTGTGGCGTATCCGTAGCCGAGGCGTTCGGCGCCGGCCTGCTCGCCGGTGAGCCGGACCTCTCGGCCGTCGCTCGTGCGGAGATCGATCGCTCCGGTGGCTGGATGAACGGCATGCACGACGGCCCGCTCGGAGGTGACGAGTCTGCCGCCCGGGCCTGGGGCGAGGGTGACCACTTCGTCGCCGGCGCGGTAGGCGTTGCCGCCGGGGCAGACGAGCTCGGGGCCGGAGAGGCGGGCCGTTGCGTCCATCCAGCTCCTCGCCCGTTCGTTGAGCTCGGAGACGTTCGCCCGTCGCCAGGCGTAGAGGCCGACGTCGTGCCCCGCTGCGACATCGGCGCTCCAGGCGTCCACGGCTGCCTGCAAGGCTGTTCCTCTATCGGCTTCGGCGTGGATGCGCTCGCGCTCGACATAGAACGAGATCGCCTCGGCCACCTCGCCGTCGCGAAGTGCCGCCAGAGCTTGGCGCTCCTCGGGGTCGTGCTGGCGTCGGTTCTCGCTGAGATGATGGACGGCATCCGGGTGGCGGGATACCAGTGCGCCGAGGGCGCCGCCGGGGCCGACCGGCCCGATCTGATGGTGGTCGCCGACGAGGATCAACTTGGCGCCGGCCGCTTCCACATGGGCTGCCAGGCGGACGAGGTCGACGTCGTCGGTCATCCCCACCTCGTCGAGGATGACGGCCGTTCGTTCGCTGAGGCTGAGTTGATGGTGGTCGAGTCGCCAGATCAAGCTGGCGAGGGTGCGCGACTCGCCGATCTCGGCTTCGCTCGACAGGGTGCGAGCGGCCTGGCCCGAGGTGGCGGTGCCGAGCACCTGGTAGCCGGCCTCGGTGAAGGCGGCCGCCACCACCTTCAACATCGTCGTCTTGCCGGCGCCGGCGACTCCCTCGACGAGCTCGGCGCCTCGACCGGAGGTGCAGATGGCCACGGCCGCCGAGCGCTGCTCCTCCGAGAGCTCGGCCCCGAGGCTCGCCTCGGCCTCGTCGATAGCCGCCTCCGCCTCGACCTCGGTGACCGCCGGGGCGTCATCGCGTGCGAGTTGGCGCTGCAGGCTCTCGGCGATGGCCGTCTCGCGGGCAAGTACCGAGGCGAGGGAGTACACCTGCTCTCTGGCGCCGCTCACCCCGACGAGGGGGACGCACTCGGGATCGGCGAGGGCGCGGTCGACGAAGGCGTCGAGGAGGGCCGGTCCCCGCCCGTAGAGGTGGGGAGCAAGGACGACGACCACGTGTCGCCGGGAGAACACCTTGCGGCGGGCAAGCTCGCCGTCGTGTCCGAGGACCTCGGACAGGAGCCGG
Source organism: Acidimicrobiales bacterium (assembly GCA_050010115.1). Classification (GTDB taxonomy): domain Bacteria; phylum Actinomycetota; class Acidimicrobiia; order Acidimicrobiales; family Bog-793; genus JAKACA01. Next base: position 6,274 of record JBEKLQ010000039.1, read on the forward strand.
CGGCCATCCTTGGGCGTCAGCGACCGAACCTCGTCCCGGGCGGCCTCGACCGATGCCAGCAGCCGCTCGACCGGCCAGCCGGCAGCTTCGAGCTCGGCGCGCCAGCGGTCCACCAGCTCCCTCTCTGCCTCGTGCTCCTTGGAGGACCGGGTGGTGCGGGCGGCGATGCCTCGGGCGCGATAGGACGTCGCGCCGCGGCGCTGGCACTCGGCCTCGATCTCGGCTGCGCGCTTCGAGTGCAGTGCGAGGACCTCGTCGGGGATGCCGGCGATCCGCCAGTGTCCGAGTTTCCCGGACGGACCCGGATCGGCTTCGATCCCATAACCCAGCCCGACGGCTACGCGGGCAGAGGCCACCCGCCCCACCATGGTGGCGGCATGCAGGTGCTCTCGCCACAAGGTCGTGTCGGCTGCCTTCCAGCCGCCACGGTCGTCCCGCATCTCGACGAGATTGCCCACAAGGACGTGATCGTGCGGGCTGGGATCGCCTGCCCGCGAGGTGGCGTGACGGGTGTGGGCGTAGATGAGCCCTCCCGTCTGGCTCGCCGTTGCGGCTCTCCCTCGCCGGCCGCCCATCTGACGGGTGACCCGGTCGAGATAGGCCAGGGTGGCGTCTCGCTCGGCGTCCATGATGGCGTGCATGTCCTCGGCTCGGCCGATCACGCCCAGCTCTGCGACGCTCTTGTGGCCCGAGATGACGAGCTCCATGCCCGGACGGCGGGTGGCCACCAGCCGATCCAACGTGGCGGGATGCCGGGCACCACCCGCCCCGAAGACTGCTTCGTAGGACTCGGGCGATACCGACTCGGACAGACCGAGCGACATCGCGCCAGAGCCGCCCCACACGAGCGGAGTCTCGCCCCGAGAGGCGTAGTACTGAAGTGCCATGCCGGGAAAGTCGTCGGCGCGTTCGAGCACCGTGGCCCGGTGGTACTCCACCGACTCGGCCCCCATCATCCGCATCCACGCCACTGCTCTGTCACCACTTCCGTACGACGGTCCGGCCTTTGGCAACCTCAAAGGTTGCAATCGTGTTCTGCTCTAGTTGGGTATATAGGAGCTGGTGAGGGATGTAAAGGGGTTGATTTGTGAGCGGTAAGTAGCGGTGAGTAATGGTAAATGATGGTGAGGAAGAAGTGGTGGGATTGGTGATGGCGGGTGGCTGCTGGGGCTGGGGCAGTGAGCAAGGAGCTGAGCCGGTCGCGCAGATAGCTTGGATGTGCCATCGCGCAGTAATTGTAGGACCGAGGCGACTGACGGCTCCTGCCGGGCCGCCATCGGTCCATATGTGGAGCGGCACACGGTCATGCGTCAGAGCCGTCGGGCAGCGGCGGACAAACCGTCATCAAAGGAGTCAGCCATGACCGCGCCAGACCCGCTTCCTCACCTCCTCACCATCGACGAGCTCGCCGACCACCTCGGCGTGAATGTCCGCCACATCCGCCGGCTCATCGCCGAACGCCGCGTGCCGTACTTCAAGGTCGGTCGACTGATTCGCTTCGACCCGGCCGACGTGGCCAGCTGGCTCGCTCGGACTCGGGTCGATGGGCACCGCAGCGCCTGACCGGCTGACACAGCCGCGGACTACGGTGGTGCCCACATCGCAGACCTCTCACGACGGTCAGCCCGTAGCAACCAGTCCTCACAGCACTACGCACGGGAGGTATCTCCATGGGTCGCCGCCTCTCCGGATCGGTTGACCGACTGCCCTCCGGCCGTTGGAGAGCTCGCTACCGCGGGCCCGACGGTCACCGCCATACCAGTGGGTTTCGAACGAAGGCAGATGCCGACGCGTGGCTGGCGGCCCAGCAGACTGATCGCCGGCGCGGCGCATGGATGGATCCGAGGCTTGGACAAATCACCATCGCCGATTGGGCCGGCGCATGGATGCAGACAACGGTGCACCTGCGTCCCTCGACCCGTGCGGGGTACGAGGGCAAGCTGCGAGCCCACGTGTTGCCGCGGTTGGGCGGCGTTCCGGTCATCAGCCTCGACACGCCGGCGATTCGCCGCTTCGTGGCCGAGATGGCCGCCGACGGGGTCAGCCCTGCGACCATCCTCGGCGTGCGAGCCGTGCTTCGGCTGCTGCTCGGGACGGCGGTCGAGGCCGGCGCCATCGTCGTCAATCCCTGCGCTGGCATCAAGGTGCAACGACCGAAACGCCTGGAGATGCACTTCCTCACGGCCGACCAAGTAGAGGACCTGGCCGAGACCATTGCCGTCCCCGCGCCCAAGACCGCCGGCCATGGCGCCGGACCACACTGGCGCACCGATCTCCCGGAGTACGGGCTATTGATCCGGTTCGCCGCCTACACCGGTCTCAGGGCGGGCGAGATCGGCGCCCTGCGGGTCGGGAGGCTCGACTTCCTCCGCTCCACCGTGGAAGTCGCAGAATCGGCGACCGAGGTCAACGGCCAGCTCGTCTACGGGCCAACCAAGAACTATCACCGGCGTGCCGTGCCGCTCCCTCCGTTCCTTAGGGACGACCTCGCCGCTCTCCTCCGGACCCGACCGCACGATCCGGACAGCTTCGTCTTCGCCGCACCTGAGGGTGGTCCGCTGCGGCACAACAACTTCTACCGCCGCCACTTCAAGCCCGCAGTGCTGCAAGCGGGCCTCCCGGCGGATTTGCGGTTTCATGACCTCAGACATTCCTTTACGGGATTCCTCATCGCTCAGGGAGCCCACCCGAGGGCGATCATGGAGCGACTCGGGCACTCCTCGATCCAGGTCACACTCGGCACCTACGGCCACCTCCTGCCGGGCATCGACGAGCGCCTCACAGTCGGTCTCGACGACCTCGGACGAGCCGCTCGCGCCGCCTCATCCGATTCCCGTGGGTCACGCTTGGGTCACGCCCCCGTGACGACCCTGCCGGTGGCTTCACATAAATAGCCACTGAACTGGGCTTTATTGCGTGGGCCCGGCAGGGATCGAACCTGCGACCGAAGGATTATGAGTCCCGGCCGGAGAACCTCGTCCGGTTGCGCCGGCTGGCGCCGGGTTGCGTCGTCGCAGGTCATCGGGAATGCAGCGCGACTGGCCGCGAACAGGCTGCAGCCGCGTGCGACGAACTGCAGGCCAATTGCTGGGACGCGCGCGGCCGAATGCTGTTGACAGCTCGAAGGCTCAGGGATAAGCCACTTCGAGGGAGCCGGGGGATGCGAATCGTCCTCAAGCCACGTGCGTTGAACAGACTGTGCCTGGAGTTGAATCTTCAATAGACATCTGTTGTCAGACAGCTACCGGTTTGCTAGCTTCGTGGCATGTTGGATGCTCTTGCCGGCAGGGTGCTGAGTCGCCCGACTCGTGAGGCGCTACTCATCGGCAGCGGCGTTCTCTCGGAGGTTATCGAGGCAGTCGGGCCCGGCTTCACGCTCGTCACTCAGCCAGGTCCTCGCGCCGCACTCGCGGAGATCGACCTCGCGCGAGCGGGGGCAATTTTCGAGGCGGTGTCTCTCGACCGAGCGGCACTTGACGATCTCGTCGCCGCGGCGCCTGCCCGTTCTAGGGTCGTCGGCATCGGAGGCGGCGTGGTCATGGATGCCGCGAAGTGGCTCGCGTTGTCTACGGGCTCGCCGCTCGTTCTCGTCCCCAGCATTCTCAGCGTCGACGCCTGCGTGACCAATAGCGTCGCGGTGCGCGACCGCGGCACAGTGAGCTACCAGGGCTTCATCGAAGCCGACCGGATCGTGCTTGACGTCGACCTCGTGCGGACCGCTCCTGCTCGACTGAATCGGGCGGGCATCGGCGATCTGTTGTCGATCCACACGGCGTTGTGGGACTGGGCGTCGGGTGGGCGAGTGGGCGCTGCCCGGTTCGACGAAGGGGTCGCCCAGCTCGCGGCCGCCGTGCTCGGCACCGTGGACGCGCTCGCCGACGAGATCGCGTCCGTCACAGAAGAGGCGCTCAAGGCGATGCTCGTCGGGTATGCGGACATCAACGACATGACCGTCGCGTCTGGGCACGCCCAGATGGAGGAGGGCTCGGAGCACTACCTCGGCTACTTCCTCGAAAAGTTGACCGGGCGTGCCTTCGTCCACGGCGAGATCGTGGCACTCGGGACGGTACTGATGAGCCGCCTACAGGGCAATGATCCGGCTCGCGCACAGGGGATCGCCGACCGGTCGGGCGTGGAATGGCGACCTGCGCAGCTCCGGCTGTCTCGGCGCGAGCTCACGGACGCCCTCCGCGGCCTCCAGGAATTCGTCGAGCAGTCGGGCCTTCCCCACAGCGTCGTGAACGAGAGACCGCTCGACGGGCCCACCCTCGCCGAGCTTGTCGGAGATCTGGTCTGACGTGGCAACAACCGCCCATAACCTGTCAGAGCGAGTCCTTCCCAGCGTGGTGGACAACCGCTCGCTCCCCCGCCAGTTGGGCGACCGCATCCGGCAGATGATCACCGATGGCTCCCTACCGGGCGGATCTCAGCTGCCGACCGAGGCGCAACTAGCCGACCGATTCCGAGTGGCGCGCACGACCGTCCGCGAAGCCCTCAAGCAGCTCGAGAACGAGGGAGCGGTGGTCGTTCGACGCGGGAGAGGACGCTTCGTGTCGAGTGCCCCGGCGCTCCACCGACCGATCACCCGCCTCGAGAGCGTCACATCGCTGCTTGCAAGCCACGGCTATGCCGTCGAGAACCGGGTTCTTTCCGTCCAGTCACGTGCGGCGAGCGCCGACGAGCAAGCACATCTGAAACTCTCGGCCGGCAAGACCGTGGTTCGCCTGGAACGGCTGCGCCTGCACCGCGGTGACCTGCTCATCTATTCGGTCGACGTCTTGCCAGCCGCTTGCCTGCCCGACCTAGAGGACGCCGACTGGAGCGGTTCCCTCTTCGAGCTGTTACGGGCGCGCGGGCTCGCTCCCGTCACGTCCGTCGCCACGATCAGAGCCGCGCGGTTGCCACAGAACGCAGCAGCTGCCTGTGCACTCGACCCCTCACTGCCCTGGCTGCTCATGGTGCAGCTGAACCTCATCGAGGACGGTACTCCGGTCATTTACTCACACGACTACCACCGTGGCGACCGCTTCTCGTTCGATCTGCTGCGTAGAACCGATCAGGGGGCATCTCAGTGAGCGACATGTTCACCGGCACTCTGCCCGGGGCACCGGCCGCATCCGGGGTAGACATCCCGGCTGAGACGGTCGTCCGGTATCACGCCGCCATCGCCGACGAGCTGCGGGTCGCGTTCGAGGACGTCCTCCCTGGACCCCGATTCACGCTCGGCCCACAACTGGCCGCATTCGAGCGCGAGTTTGCCGAATACTGCGACGCGGAGTTTGGCGTAGGGGTGAGCAGTGGGACGGCCGCGCTCACACTCGGATTGCGGGCACTGGGCGTCGGGCCAGGTGACGAAGTGATCACTCAGCCGAACACCTACGTGGCGACAGCGTTCGCGATCACGTACGTGGGAGCGACCCCGGTGTTCGCTGACGTCGAGCTCCCCACATTCAACCTCGATCCACGCGAGGTCGCTGCGGCGGTGACGTCGAGGACGAAGGCGATCGTCCCCGTCCACATGTACGGCCAGTGTGCGGACGTCGACGCGATCCGTGCTGCGGCACCCGGCATTCCGATCCTCGAGGACGCCGCCCACGCGCACGGTGCGGACCTTCGCGGACAGCGGGCCGGCTCGCTCGGTGAGTTGGCCGCGTTCTCCTTCTACCCCACCAAGGTCATGGGCGCGCTCGGTGACGGGGGCATCGTGACCACGAGCCGCGACGCGCTCGATGCGGCGCTACGCCAACTTCGCTACATGGGACAGCGCCGCGCGAAGCACGACCATGAGATCCTCGGGTATCAGGAGCGACTGGACGAGCTGCAAGCGGCGTTCCTCCGTGTGAAGCTGCGCCACCAAGAGGAGCAACTGGACGGCCGGCGTCGCGTGGCGCTGCGTTACGCCGAGCTGCTCAAGGAGACGCCGCTCATACTGCCCGCTCACGACGTGACCGGACGGCACGCGTACTACATGTACACGGTGCTCTGTACCGAGCGCGAGGCGCTCGTCGCCCACCTTGCCGAGCACTCGATCGGTACCCAGGTTGTCTATCCGAAGCTCGTGCCCGACCAGGCGGCCTACCGCGACCATCCGTGGCGAGCGCTCGGCGACTTGACGGTCGCGAGGACGCTACCCGCACGCATCCTGAACCTGCCGATGTGGGCCGAGCTGACCGACGACGAGGTCGACCGGGTCGGTACGGCCATCCGTTCGTTCTACGGGCTCGTCTCCTAGCGTGCGCGTCGCTGTGCTCGGCGGGAGCAGCGTCGCCACTGTCCAACTCGCTCACGCGCTCGCAGACTGGCCAGGGGGCGACGAACGGCGCCCGCCACTTGAGTTCGCCCTCCACGGGCGAAACGAGGCCAAACTAACTGCCGTCACGACGTGCTTCGCCCGCGTGGCGGAACACCGCGCTCGTGTGTGGTCGAGCCTCGACCTCGAGCGAGTGTTGGCCGGGGCGGACGTCGTCCTCGTACAGGTCCGCGTAGGCGGGCTCGCCGCGCGCTCGTTCGACGAGTCTTTCCCGTGGCTGGCCGGACTGCCAGGCGAGGAGACACTTGGGCCCGGCGGGTTCGCGAACGCACTCCGCACCGTGCAGGCACTCGAGCAGACCTGGCCGCACTTACGGCGGGTCTGTCCTGAGGCGATCGTCGTCATCCTCACGAACCCCGCCGGGATCGTGCGGCAGGCAGCAGCGAGACACGGGCTTCGCGCCGTGGAAGTATGCGACTCGCCGATCACGTTCGTGGACAGTGTCGCAGCACGGCTCGGTCGGCGAGCCGCCGACGTCGGTCGTCGTTACTGCGGGATGAACCACGTCGGCTGGTACACGCCCGAAGGTGCGTCCGAACTGGAGGCACTGGCCTCGGACCAGGCCCTTGGGACCGACGTCGTGCTGGCCCACCGGGCCGTGCCACTCGGGTATTTGCGCTATTACCTCGACCAGGACCGAATCTTCGATGCCCAACAGGGTCGCCCGACGCGAGCCGAACAGCTCATGGAGATCGAGGCGGCAGCGCTCCGCCGTCTGGCTGCAGGTGAGACTCCTGATGCCTACGAGCGCCCAGCGCCCTGGTACCGCCTCGGCATCGTCCCGACGTTGGACGGTCTCGCGAATGGGTCGGAGACCCTCATGATCCTCGGCTGCGCGAACACAGGCCGGATCGCCACCCTGCCGAACGAGGCCACCATCGAGGGCCCCACGCGCCTTCCCGGCCGGGGCCGGATCGAACCGCTGGAGGTCGTGCCTCTGCCAGCGATCCCATCGGCCCTGCTGTACCGACACGCCACGTACGAGCAACTGGCGATCGAAGCCGCCGCGTGGCCGGACAGGACGCGGATTCTCGCGGCGCTGCTCGCCAATCCCATGGTGGCGACCGCCCGTCAAGCGGAGGCTCTGACCGAGGTGCTGCTCCAGCCCTCCGACGGCCCGAAGCCGGCGTAACCACGTTGGGTTGTCGATGAGCATCGTGAACGAAGCTCGAGCCGGCGCGACCGGAGCAACGAGCGCCATGGTCGGCGCGGTCGACATCGGTGCCACGAAGGTGCTCGTCGGCCTCGCGGACGACAGGGGTCATCTGCATCCCGACCGGCTCATCCGCTTCGACACGCCCCGCGAGTCGGCGAGGCTAGTCGAGAAGGTGGCCAGCGCCCTGAGCGAGCTTGTCGGCGGGTACGTGCTCGGCGTCGTCAGCTGTGCGGCACCCGGGCCGCTCGACACCAAGGCCGGCGTTCTCTTGAACTTCCATAACCGCGACTGGACCGATGTCCCCCTCGGAAGCCTCTTGGCTGCGGGGGTTGGAGCCCCTGTCGTGCTCGAGGACGACGCTACTGCGGCAGCACTCGGGGAGGCGATCGAAGGAGCGGGAGCCGGACTGGACCCGATTGTCTACCTGACCGTGAGCAGCGGGGTCGGCGCCGGGATTGTTAGCGGTGGAAAGCTCCTCCGCGGCGCGCACGGCCTCGCCGGGGAGATCGGACATCTCGTGATCGACGCCGACGGACCGCGATGTGGCTGTGGCCGCAACGGTGATGTGGAGTCCTTCGCCGGTGGGCTCTGCCTCGCCCGTCGAGCGGCAGAACTCTGGCCTGAGCGCTTGCTCGAAGACGGAACGCCGGCGCCGCGAACGCCCGAGGAGGTCTTCGACCTCGCCCGTCGTGGAGACCCTTGCGCGGCCGCCCTCGCGGAGTCTGCCGGACACGCAGTCGCCCGTGCCATCGCCGCGCTTGCAGCCGTTGCGGATCCCGAGCGCATCGTCATAGGCGGCTCCGTTGCGCTCGCGCAACCTGATTGGGTCGAAGCCGTCACCGCCAGTGCCCGAGAGCTCTGTATGGTTGAAACCGGCGCGGCAATGGATGTCGTGCCTGCGGCACTCGGCGAGAAAAGCGCCCTGACAGGCGCCGCATTACTTGGAGCAGCCCGGCTGTCCTGAGCACTCAGCCGTGCTTAGCGCCCAGCCTGACGGCGATCACGACCCCGGCCTGGCCTCGCCAGGCTCCCGACGACGGCGAAGCGTCTCAAATTCAAACTTCTCTCCTCGGTGATAATCGAGCGAGAACAAGACCTTCCGGTTGCCTGGCGTGTAATTGATCTGCTGCATCAGCACCCACGGCAACGAGGGCGGAAGCCTGATCCGCCGAGCGACTGCGGGATCAAGCCTGACCGCGCGAATCGTCGCGTGGGAAAAGGCGATTCGTACCTCTCCGTGCTCGAGGATCCCGAGCAGTGACCCTGCCCAGTCGGGTTCAGGGTCCACGACAAGCTCGGCTGGAAAGACGTCGAGCGAATAGATCATCGGCACGCCCTCCGAGGTCCTCAATCGCTCCAGCCTCACCACCGATGCTTCAGTGTCGAGGTCGAGGTGCTCGGCATATCCTCCAGCGGGCAGCGTCGCGACGCTCAAGACCTCCGTCTCGATCGGGTACCCGAGGCCCTCCATAAGCTCAGTCACGCTCTCGAGCTCGGTAATGGGCTTCTTCACGAGCCGAGGCGGCCCGAGCACGTAGTGGCCACGGCCATGGAGAGACTCGACGAGCAGGTCTCGCTGCAGCATCCGGATACCCTCGCGAACCGTTACCCGGCTAACACCCAGAAGCGCAGCAAGCTCCGCCTCCGAGGGAAGGCGCCCGCCAGGTGGATAGTCGCCTCTCGCTATCCGCTCCGAAAGCCACGAATGAACCTGCACAGGCAACGGACGGCGGTCACGATCCACGATGCGATCACTCATTCGATTCCGCTTTCGCCGACCAGCTCGATATAGGACCCCATCACTTTACACGATGCGTCCAGCTCGTTCGAACCGAAGGTCGAACGCATCCCGAAGAGCGTCACCAAGATAGTTGAAAGCCACCACCGTCACCAAGATCGCGAGGCCAGGAGCCCAAATAAGCCACCAGGTCCCCTCATAGAGGTAAGTCAGCCCGTCGGTCAGAATACCACCCCAGGTAGGGGCGGGGGGAGGAATGCCAAGTCCAAGGTAGCTCAGGTAAGCAATCAAGAGAATGGCATCGGCGACCTGGAAGGTAGCATTCACAACGATAGTTCCCACAGTATTGGGAAGGATGTGCCGGAAAATAGTCCAACCCCGGCGGGCGCCCATCTGATGCGCCGCTTGTACGAACTCCCGCTGCATCAGACTAAGTGTCTCGCCTCGAACCAATCGGGCAGGCACGGGCCACGTCGTAAGCCCAATGACCACCACCATCATCAGCTCGCTCGGGCGAAACTCCGCCGAAAGAACAATAAGAAGAACAAGAACGGGCAACGAGAGAACGATGTCAGCCAGCCGCATCAGTAAGGCGTCGACGATACCTCCAAAGACTCCCGCTATAGCCCCGTAGACCATTCCCGTCACGACACCCAGCACGGCCGCCAACACACCGACGATGAGCGAGATACGGCCACCGAACATCAAGCGAGCGAGTACATCTCTTCCTACGCCGTCCGTCCCGAGCGGATGCAGGGATGAGGGCCCCGCCAAAATGGATGATGGGTCAACCGCGTTGGGACCTGTCCGGTAGACCAAAGGGCCGAGAAAGGAGAAGCCCGCAATCAGCACAATGACCACGACAGCCAACAGCGCGCTGCGATTCCTCATGAATCGCTTCATCACTCCCGATCCAGCGGGCCGTGAGAACCCGACCTCGACGTCTACGTCTGCAGGCCTATGCATACCGAATCCGAGGATCCGCTATCGCGTAGCACAGGTCTGCCAGGAGGTTGCCTATCACCGTGGCAACGCTTGCAAGCAGCGCCACACCAAGGATGACCGGAAAGTCGTACTGCTGAGCACCCTGCCAGAGCAGATAACCCATTCCCGGATAGTCGAACACGCTCTCGACGACAACCACTCCCCCGATGAGTGCTGGCAGCGAGAGCCCCAGCAGGGTGATGATCGGCAGCAGAGCGTTTCTCAGAGCGTGTTTCCGCACCGCCGCCCTCAGGCTGAGGCCCTTCGCCCTCGCCGTCCTCATGTAGTCCTGCACCAGCGCGTCGAGCAGAGACGCTCGCAGGTAGCGGCTCCATGCCGCGAGCTGCACGAGCGCGAGGGTTGTGGACGGCAGGATCACATGGTAGAGGCGCTCACCGAGATCCAGTCCCGTGGCCCCCGGCGGCAGGACACCGCCGACCGGGAAGATGTTGTGGTCCACCGCCAGATACAGAATGGCGACCGAACCGAGGAAGAACACCGGCATCGAGTACAAGAAGAAGTTCAGGGTGGTGAGCACGTAGTCTCGAAGGGTTTTCGGCCTGAGTGCCTGAAAGATTGCAAGCGGGATCGCCAAGAATAGAGCTTCTAGAACGGCAAGACCCGCAAGAAGGACGCTGTTCGGAAGAGCGGACGCAATCAGCGAGGTGACAGGTAGTTGATGGATATAGGAGTAACCCAGGTTGCCCTGTGCGAGATGGGCAAGCCAGACGAAGTACTGTAGATACGCAGGCTTGGTAAGACCCAGTTGCTGATCAAGCGCCTTAAGCTTCCCGGCTGTGTAGTGAGCACCGAGGATCGCATGAGCGGGGCCACCCGGGAGCAGATGAACTAGGACAAACACGATCACCGTGACCCCGACAACGGTGATCAGGGACTGGATACTTCGGCGAAGTATGTACCCAGCCATCGCGGCCTGGTCTAACGCGCTGACGGGCAAGCGCGACGCGCGGACGCCGCAGCCTGCCTGACAGCGAAGCTCGCTTCAGCCTGCAGGAGAATCTCGGACCATTCTTTGCTCGACTCAGCTGGTCAGGTAGAGAAGCTCAGGATATGGCATACCCGAGTCCGCGGGGTTCAGCTGAATCTGCGCAAACCCGCCCACAGTATCTTTGACCTCGATCAGAGTATCCGGCGTCGGAATATTTAGCATCCCTGGCAGCTGTTGCGCAGCATATCGCACGTAAGCCCACGTTGCTTGAGTCCCGTTCGGTCCGTAAAGCTGCTGGTCGATGAGTGAGTTCATGTGCTGGTCGCAGTAGCCGCCGAAGTTGCCGCCGCCGCCACACTCGTAGTCGATGTCGCCCGTTGGATAGATGTTCGGGTATAGGTACCACAGATTGGTCAGGTCGGCGGCGTCCCAGGAATTGATCGTCGACTTAGACTGATTGATCTCTGCCAGTTCTTCGTCGAACGATTCGACCTTCAGGGTGACGGGCACGCCAATCGCCTTCAGATTCGCCTGCCAAAGCAGAATCTCCGAGGCGGCTGTGGCGTCACCGGAGGGGTACACAAGGCTAAACGAAAGCCGGGACCCCTTCGGCGGGAGAATGCCGCCCGTCGCACCTTCGTAGGTCATCACTCCACCGACAAGCTTAAAGCCGTGCGCTTCAAGCACAGCCTTTGCCTTGGCAAGATCAAATGGGTAAGGGCAGTAGTCTGCGTTCGGCCCAAGGTACTGCGGGGTGACGACGGAGATTGTGCTGCAGTGGGGAAGGCCGATGCCTCTGAACACCGTCTTCGACCATCCGTTTTGGTCAATCGCCATCTGCAGCGCTTCGCGAACAGGCAGGAGACTGAACAGCTTGCAGATTGGGCGGGTGCACTTTGCAGAGGCGGAGGACCAGGTTAGGCTGCCCTGGTTCAGGTTGATGAATTCGGCGAGCAAGGGCCGTAGCTGGTAAAGATGGTAGCCGGGGATATTAGCCTTGTTTGCGAGGTCGGTCGGCACGTAGCCAAGATCGATGGTCCCAGCCCGGAGCGCGCTGTACTCTGCCTCGTCGGTTGTGAAGTACTGCCAAACGAGCTTGGTAGCCTTTGCAAGAGGGCCCCCCGTATAATGATCGTTTCTCAGGAAGGTGAAGGACTGATTGGTAACCCATGGTCCGATCGTCCAGGGGCCATCGGCTACGTGCCAGACAGGATTGCTAGGCTGGTCAGCTACGCTCGTGAGAAATTTATAGTCAGCTGCAGCGTCGGCCTGGTTGTTGCAATAGATGTCATGGCAGTAGGTTGTCCCGGTGGCTGGGTTTTTGTCCATGACCTGAGCGGGAAGGGGGGTGAAGAGCACCAAGTGATTAAGGATCCAGCCGGCGACATAGAAGGGGCGCGTAAACTCGATCCGAAACTCGTAGTTGCTGAGAACTTGGAAGGCCTTGACGTCGAAGGGGAAGATCGCCGTCGAGGCGCCATAGCTGCAGTTTGACAAACTCGGGCACGACGCTTTGATGAGGTTCCAATCGAACTCGACGTCGTACGCGGTAACAGGCTCGCCGTTGCTCCACTTCCACTTCGGGTTCATCTTTACGAGAACGCCGGTGTTGCCGCTTACCGCGGTAGCCGACGAGGCGATGGAGTGTGCCCAGTCGATTCCGAGACTGTCAGAGTAGGCGATGAGCGTGCGCCAGACGAGGCTCTGCGCACCGATGTTCGGGCCCGTGAAGGTGCTGAACGTGATGACGGGCAAGAGATAGTTGGGAGCGCTCGCAGCGGCTGCGACACCGTCGAGGGATGTGACGATCGTGCCCCCTTGAACCGGCTTCTTGCTCGCGGGCGTCGAGGTGGAACTGCAGGCACCCGTCACAAGTGCGAGCGCCGCGAAAGCAGCGGACAGTTTGAACCTGCGCTGTTGCTTGTGTTTTGTCATTGATCTGCTCCGATCTGTACGACTGCCCAGACTCCAATGGTTTCAATGGTCACGACGAGTTCGTCTCCGACCCGTTTCACATCGTGTGTAACTGCCGGGCGGGTGGTCACCGCTGGCAACTCTTCACTGTTCGCCCTGCCGTGGACCCGGACCGATACCGGCCCGACCGGAATTACCAGGCCTCCCTCATCAATTCCGGTCTCGTTGAGGAGGAAGACGCTCCAACTGGGATCGACCCCCGGGGTCGACCAGTAGTACGTGGCGACAGTGCGTGGCCCCTCGACGACGGGAAGGTCGTGGCGCCAAGCCGGTGCCGCCTCGCTGAGGAACTCTGCCATGCGCGGTGTCCTATATCGTCGGTGCAGCAGCCCCGGGTTGAGTGCTGACCAGGTGACCTGGCCGTCTTTGCTTGTCACTCGGGAGACGATAGGGATACTTCCGCCGCTGGCTGAGGGTTGCTCGAACATCTGGTAGCCCGCGCGTACCTCGCCGACAACCTCAGCGCCGCTTGGCGCCTGGATGCGGGGGACAGATCCTTGAACCGGCACAGTGACGCCAGTCCGAGGGAAGTCAAGGTATGCGATACCGAGTTCCACGAACTGCTCGTCCTTGCTGATGACGACGCCCGCCAGCTGTTCAAGTGGAGATCGGTCCCTCGGCGTTCCGTCGGCATCGTGCGTGGCGTTGCGCCCGATCAGCACGAGCGAGCCGCCCTCTTCAACGAAACCGCCGACCACCTTCAGCGTCTCGTCGGACATCGCCTTCGAGTCCACGAGGACAAGATGTGTGACCCCGTCCAGCATCGAAGGCCTCAGCGAATCGAGGGCGACGACTCGATAGGACCGGTGAGACCCACGGAGTAACTCGATCGTCCCGAGGACGCCATCGAAGTAGCCGGCTTCAACGTCGTGGCGGCTGGCGAGATTGGAGGAGGCGGCCGAGTGTCCGACAGCGATCTCAGCGACGGGTCGTGCGCCGGATGGCAGGGTCCCAAGACTGGAGTTCGTTTCACGGATGGTTCCCCACCCGCTCTCGTCCGACTCACCTGGTGCGTAGACGGGAAACCACGGGTCGCCGCCGTTTGCCCGCACATCGACTATGACGTAGGCGAGTTCATCCGCCGGCAGGCACTGGAGCGACCACGGGAAGTTCGGGTACTCAAGGAACGCAAGGACGGGCCGGTCACCGGCGAGCGAGGACAGGTAGCTCGTAGCAGTGCCGGCCCACCAGATCGGACGATCGACGAAGCGTCGCCACAACTCGGCCGACAGTACGTCAACATGCTGCTCAATCTGCTCCAGCTGCTGGCCGTAGAAGAGCGGCCGTGCCCAGCCTTCGACGTCGATGGGTACTCGACCCGGCACCACCCCGTCGAAACGGCGGCGCATGAACGGGATCGCGGTTGAAGCGAGCGGAAACGCGTGCTGGCAGAGGAACGCCGCGTCTGGACGGTGTTGCTTAAGCGCAGCTTGAGCCCGCCCGACAAATCGCGTGATACGCAGGTGGCGCCAGGACAGGAATCGACGCCAGACATCGCTCGACCAGTCTGCTGTGACGGGGAGCGCCGCTCGGGTCTCCTCGTAGAGGCCAGCGCGGCAGTACGAGCAGGCACACCACGTCTGAAAGCTCGGCTCGTCGAGATAGAGGCCCTGCACTGGGTACCTCTCGGCGATCTCTGCGACGAGCTGCACAATGCGGTCCCCATACGGCGAGTTGGGGCACATGGCCCGTGCGTCGGCCATCACCGTCGGTGTCCCGTCGCTTCGCGCCTGCACCCAGTCGGGGTGGGGTCCGTACGCATCCGGTCCTGCGAACATCGAATTCACGTACCCGATACAGGCGATGCCGACCTCGGCAGTGACATCGCATGCTTCCTGAAGGAAGTCACGCGAGCCAAGCTCACGGTGCCACGGCGCGATCTCACTCGGATAATACGCCTCACCGCCCAGGTAGCCGATGCCGAAGACCACGACCGCGTTGACACCACTGTCGGCCAAACGGCGGACCGCCTCCTTCAGGTCGTAGCGCTCAACGTCGACCTGGGTGAGCTCAAGCGTCGCGACCACGATCGGCGGACGCGACAGCCTGTCTGCGGTTAGGAGATTAGCCATCGGTAAGCCACCAGGAGCGTCACCTTGAGGCAGTCGACGAGTTCGCTCACCGTCACGTACTCGTCGACACTGTGGATCATGCCGCCACCCGGGCCGTACAGGACCGTTGGACAATCGGCGTAGAGCACGGGCAGCCGAAGGTCACTCCCGCCACCGCCGACGACCTCTGGCGCCCGACCGAGCGCAGACTTCGAGGCGTGCATGATCGTCTTCACAATTGGCGAATCCGGTGCAGTCTCGGCTGCCTCGAAGTGAAGCCCGAACCGCTTGAAGGCGATCGGGTGATCCTTCAGCCAGTGGTGCTGTTCAGCGGCCCGACGCAAGTAGGCCTCGAAGTCGTCGACGACCATCTCGATGTCCTCCCCCGGGAGACACTCGATCGTTCCCTCGAGGATGGCTTTACCTGGCACCGTAGAGGGCCACTCGCCCGAAGCGATCCGGCAGATGGCGAGCGGCACTTTGGTCCGGTACCGACCTTCGTACAGGTCGTGCTTCGCTTGGGCCTCTCGCATGAGCGAGTACGCCTTCGTCGCCTCGATGATGACGAACGCGTTGTCGATGGCGCTCGCCAAGTCATGCTGGTACTCGACACCGCCCTCGACGCCGGGAACCTCCACCTGGAAAAACTGGGCACCACGATTCGAAACGAGCACGTAGTCCGTACTCGTAGGCTCAAGCTGGATCATGGCATCGGCTCGCTCACCCGCGAGGATGGCGGCGAGCGTGCCGTTGCCGCCCTGCTCCTCCTCGATCACGAACTGAGCCTGCAGATCACCGTTGAAGGGCACTCCGAGGTCTCGGAAGATCTCAAATGCCACCATGGCAACCGCTGCTCCACCCTTGCAGTCGGCCGATCCCCGGCCGTAGATCTTCCCATCCTCGAGGTCGCCCGACCACGGGTCGTGGCTCCACGTCGTGTTCGGGTCCACAGGCACAACATCAGTGTGGGCGAGCAAAGCGATCGACCGACCTGGCTTGCCAGATCGCAGATGGACGATGACGTCGTTGCGGGACTCGAATGTCTCAGCAGCCGGCGGCGTGAAGGCGGGGTGCTGGCTGAGTTGCTCGCCATCTGGTTCCACGATCCGATGGTCGAACCCGCCACTTGCGGCCCACGTTGCGACCGCTGCGGCGATTGGGCCCTCGTCCCCGGAAACGCTGGGTATCTGAACAAGTTCCTGCAGAAGCGTGACGAGCCGATCAGTGCTGTGATCGGCTGCTTCGAGAAGACGGCTCTCCCACTCAGCCACTCGGCTCATCCCCTTCCCCTTGTGCTAAGCGATGCTACGAAGTCATGTCGGTGCCTGTCAAGAGACCTCGGATGTCAGACATCCGTTGCTAGGCTCTGGGCGTGTGGCGAACGGGGTTACTTGGGTGGAGCAGATGTCGTCGCTCCGGATGACGCCGACCGAGAGAGAGGCCTTCCTGGCCGAGCCTCACCTCTGCGCGCTCGCCGTCGAGCAGGCAGACCGACCTCCGCTCGTCGTGCCCGTCTGGTATCTCTACGACAATGCTCTTGTCAGCATCCACACGGCACGTGGTCAGCTGAAGACAGAACTGCTGAGACGCGCGGGTCGCTTCTCCGTCTGCATCCAGACCTACCAGGTCCCCTACCGGTATGTGAGCGCTGAGGGTGCGATCGTCGCGATCGAGCCCATTCCAGCGAGCGAGCGAGAGGCGATGGTAGCGCGATACCTCTCACCCGAGCAGGGCACGATGTATTTACGGCGAACCGAGGCTGTGGCCTCAGACGACGTCGCCGTGAGGATGCGGCCTGAACGATGGCGGACCGTCGACTTCTCAAGAGATGTCGACGGCTTCTGACGAGAATTGTTGGGACGCCGCTGAAGCGGGTTGACCGGGCAGTGTACAACGAGCCCTCTGAGACGAAACTTGCTCTGCACTCACAGGACCTTGGGCGCGCCAGCATCGGGCCGTCAGGCCCGACTCCTCCCTGGTTGGTGACGGCTCAGGCCGCTTGTTCGACGGTGACCCGCACGCCGAGGCGCTCCAGTTCGCGGATCAGGTACCGCTGGCGGCTGGCGGCGTCGTTGCGTCGTTCGAAGTAGTCGGGGCCGAGGTCGGCGTAGGGCTTCGCATCGTGGAGGACGTGCCAGGCGACGACGATCATGGAGTGGGCGACGGCGAAGATCGCCTTGCCCTCGGACTTCTTGCCGAACCGACGCTTGAAGCGCCGGTACTGGGCGGCGAAGTATGTGTCACCGCTGTGGCTCACCGCCCAGGCGCACTCGCAGAGCACCGTCGCTGGAGGAGATTCGCCACGTTGAAGCCGTCGCAGCCAACGTCTACTGGAACGCCTGGTCGGAGATCGAGGTGCCGTTCGTCCGCAAGGACGTGCCCCGCGTCGCTGACCATTGGCGAGCCTTCGAGGGCCGGCGCTCGGCCGTGAACGTCGGGACCTCCCGGTCCGCAACGGACCCGGCTAACGACGTGCTGAACTACGGCTATCGGTTGCTCGAAGCCGAGGGACGGCTCGCCTGCCTCGCCGTTGGGCTCGACCCCGGCCTTGGCATATTGCACGCCGACGTGAAGGGCCGCGACTCGATGGTGCTCGACGTCATGGAGGCGGTCCGGCCCGTCGTGGACGGCTACGTGCTCGACCTGTTCCGAGCCCGCCCGCTCACGAAGGCCGACTTCGCCGAGGACCGGCGCGGCGTGCTCCGCGTGCTCCCTCCGCTGGCCCACCGGATCGCTGAAGCTATGCCGACGTGGGCGGCGGCGCGTTCGGACCGGTCGTCGAGCGGGTGGCGCGAATCCTCTCGGCGAGCAGTCCGTACGACGTCTCTGTGCCTTCCGTGCTGACCCGCGACAAGCACAAGGTGGCTGCAGCGCGGCGGGTCGCTGGCGCCGGCCTCTCGACAAGAAGCGGCGTGACCTCGGCAGGTCCCAATCCTGGTGGCCTCGCAACGCGGTCCAAGCAGCGCCAGCGCCCTGGCGCTCCGGCACGGTCCTTCCTGAGTTCAACAGTCCCGATTCCGTCGCCTCGGACGGGACCCATGTCTGGGTCGCGAACCGTGACAACAATTCGGTCACCGAACTCAACGCTTCCTCGGGAACGTTGGTGAAGGTGCTCTCGGCCGGGAGCTTCGGTTTCAAGGGCCCCGTTGCCATCGCCTCGGACGGGACCCATGTCTGGGTCGCGAACGCGAGTGGCAACTCGGTGACCGAGCTCAACGCCTCCACGGGAACGCTGTTGAGAGTGCTCTCGGGCGGCATCGGTTTCGACGACCCCGGCGCCATCGCCTCGGACGGAACCCATGTCTGGGTGGCGAACGAGGACAGCAGCTCGGTCACCGACCTCAACGCCTCCACGGGAACGCTCGTGAAGGTGCTCTCGGGTCCGAGCTTCGGGTTCAACGGCGCCTTTGACGTCGCCTCGGACGGGACACATGTCTGGGTCGGAAACGCCAGCGCCCAGCTCAGCGCGATCAGTCGATCAGGTGGGTGATCCGAGTGACCGATCGACCGCAAACCCAATACTCACAGTTTGAACAGCATCCGACGGCTCCGTGGGCGTCATCGACCAACCACCGGGCGTTGCCATCTCTGGCTTCAACCTGCGCCCGCTGAGATAATGCACCGGTGAGTTCGGAGTTCGCGCACGGCAACGAAGCTCGAGCCGAAGAGATAGCTCTCCATCAGAAGTATCTGACTCTGCACGGACAGATGGAGGCGGCTGCCGCGGAAGGTGACCATCAAGAAGTCAGACGACTCAAGCCCTTGCTCGGGCGAGCACGACAGCGATGGCTCAAGATGAACCGACGAGTAGTGCGAGACCTCTGATCCGAGTTAACGCGGACCGAACGCCCACTTCATTAGATCCACAGCCACCGCATCATCAACTCAAGTCAGAGAGTATCCGCACGCGGACTTCTACTGCTCTTTCTCGCGGCGAACAGGGCTCGTCGTACTCCCCAGCAGGAACTGCCGTCGAACTCGTTGGTCCAGCGTCGGATGCAGTGCGAGCTCGGAGTCGACAGGGGTGTGCTTGCCGAGCGCCCGCTGACGGCGACGCCGGTTGTCTGCTGCTTGATCCAGAAGACGATCGCGAAGAGGAGCTGAACGTTACCCGCGCCTGCGATCGAGGGTGTGCTTCTGCAACAGGGTCGACTCCATGGCGGCCTTGTCACCAGCGGAGGCGAACAAATTGTTGGGACACACCGGAACTGTGCCACCCGATTAGCTTCCGACACCCACTTTGACCAGGACTTTTCGTGGGCCCGGCAGGGTTCGAACCTGCGACCGAAGGATTATGAGTCCAATCTCGAGCGGCGTGTCTGGCCGCTTCGGCTTGCGCCACGTTGCGTTTTCGCAGGTGAACACCCGGCGCGACGGCGGTCACTCCGACCCTCTGCAACGACATGCCACAAGTTGCAATCCAGTTGTTGGGACAGGCGTGGGCTCATCGCCGCCATCGAGAGCCGCTTCCCGCAGAGCCCGCGCCAAAGATGTGTGCTCGACTGCCGCGACAGGCGAAAAGGAAGCTGCACACCTTTCTGATCGGTCGTGGTGCATGGTGAAGCGGTGAGGATCGCCGTAGTGGGGGCAAACGGGTTCGTTGGGCGGGAGCTCACGGTTGCGCTCGTCGAGGCGCGGTACGACGTCATCGCGCTCGCGCGTCGTGGTCCAGAAATCGCCGGCGCTGAAGGACGTTCGGTCGACGTGGCCGACGAGGCGGCCCTACGGGCTGCGTTGGCTGGTTGCGAGATCGCGTTCTATCTCGTGCACTCGCTCAGCAGCGAAGACTTTCGCGCTCGTGATCGGCAGCTGGCGGCGGCCTTCGGGAGAGCTGCTTCAGCCGCGGGTCTTCGACGCATCGTCTACCTCGGTGGGCTTGGGCGTGACCCAGAGTCCGAGCATCTCGTGAGCCGCCAGGAAGTCGGCACCGCGCTCGCGTCTGGCGACGTTCCCGTTGTCGAGCTCCGAGCCGCGGTCGTCCTCGGTGCCGGCAGCATCTCCTTCGAGATGCTGCGGTATCTCACCGAGCGGCTTCCGTTCATGGTCTGCCCACGCTGGGTTCGCACCGCGATCCAACCAATCGCCTCGGCCGACATGATTCGGTACCTGATCGGCGCGATCGACGTCGAGCCCGGCGTGTACGAGGTGGGCGGCGCCGACGTCACGTCGTATCGCGAGATGATCGCGGCGTATGCGACGGCGCGTGGTCTGCGTCGTCGGCGCATCGTCGACGTGCCGTACCTGACGCCTCGACTGTCGTCGTACTGGCTGGATCTCGTCACCCCGGTCGATCGCCGCGTCAGTCACGCGCTCATCGAGAGTCTCGTGACCGAGGTCGTCGTCGAAGATCACAGGCGAACCGACGCGGCATTCGATGTAAAGCCGATGGGTCTTGCCGATGCGCTCCTAACGGCCCTTAATGACCAGGCGCTCGAGCTCGATCACGACCTGCTCAATCGCAACAGCGGGCTACGAGACGGTGTCCACACGCTGCGGGTCGTCGCCCCTCTTTCGAGTGCCATGCCGACGCGGCTCGACGCCGATCTCGACCGGATCGGAGGAAGCTAGCGCTGGTACGGCCTGACGCTCGCGTGGAGCGTGCGTGCGCTGATCGGTCGTGTCTTCGGGGAGTACTGGAAGCTCAGCGCCCCACAGGAGATAGTCCAAGGCGCGGAGGTTGACTGGTGGCTCGTCGTTCGACGTGAACCCGGGGCTCTCGTGTTGCGCGCGATCCGCTGGTTTCCCGGAGAAGCATGGCTCGGCTATGGATGCACGGAGGAGGAGCTCGTCCAAGTCGGCTCACTCCGCCCGAAGGGAGTCCCCGGGTTCCTCTACTGGAAGTTCCTCCAACCGGTGCATCGACGTGTCTTCCAGGCGCTTGCCCGACACAGGGTTAGGCGCGCCACGCAAGTTCAGCAAGCTGTAGAGCGCCATAGCCAGTGAGCTGGACTCGAGTCGGTGGGCCTGGTGGTTTTCGTGGATTTTCGTGGGTCTTCGTGGGCCCGGCAGGGTTCGAACCTGCGGGGAACCGGGCGCACGCCCCGCCGCCCAGTTGGCTTCCCTGCCGACCCCCAATCTCAACACGGCGGACGCGGGCCTCAGCCGGCCGCGACTCCCCGGCCCCGCGGCACCTACTCCATCACCACCCTTGGCTCGTGCTCTGCAGGGACCGCCCATTCCGCGCCGATCGGCGCGAGTTGGGCCGCGGCGGAGGGAGACGGTGAGGGACTGGACCGATTTCGGGGTTCGCGAGGGCATGTCGATCTCGGCGCGATCGCCGGTCCGAGGGGTCCCGGAGGTGGCCCAGATCTTCTCGGCCGTTCTCGCCGAGACGGACGCCGCGCTCGCTGAGCCATTCCGCGGTGTCACGACGGACGGCGTCGTCCGAGGCCGCAACCCATTGCGCACGGGCATGGCGACGGAGGCGATCCGCGAGGCCGCCGCGGCATTCCTGGATTCGCTCGACACGCCGACGCGGACGCGGTTGAGCTTCCCGTTCGAGTCCAACGAGTGGTGGTCGTGGTTCAACCCGCACTTCAACGCCTATCGCCACGGGGTCATGCTCGAGGAGCTGTCGAGTGCCCGGCGGAGCAGATTCCTCGACCTGCTCCGCGTCACCCTGTCGCCCCGTGGCTACGACCAGGCGCGCGACATCATGCGCCTGAACCAGTTGCTTGCCGAGGTGACCGCCCGGCCCGACGACTTCGGAGAGTGGCCGTACTTCGCATCCTTCTTCGGCGTGCCCTCGGTGGACGCGCCCTGGGGATTCCAGCTCGACGGCCACCACCTCGCGATCAACTGCGTCGCCGTTGGCGACGAGCTGGCGATGACACCGATGTTCATGGGCTCCGAGCCGTGCGAAGTCCGAGCCGGTCGATTCGCCGGGATTCGAGTGCTCGACGACGAGCAGCAGGCCGGCCTCGACCTGCTCCGGTCGCTCGACGCCGATCAGCAACAGGTGGCGATCCAGTATGCGTCGATCATGCCCGACTCGATCCCGGCCCACCTGCGCCATCCGATCGACCACCTGACGCAGACCGGCGCCTTCCGCGACAACGCCGTCGTCCCCCACCGCGGTATTCGGGCCGACGCATTCTCGAATGCGCAGAGGGCCAGGCTGGTGGAAGCGATCATGGCCTACATCGGGCGGACAGATCACAGCCACGCGACGGTGAAGTTGGCTGAGGTGACCACGCATCTGGACGAGACATGGTTCGCCTGGATGGGCGGCACGGGTCCGAGCGACCCCTTCTACTACCGGCTCCACAGTCCCGTAGTGCTGATTGAGTTCGAGCATCTCCCCGGGGTGGCGTTCGACAATCCCGAGCCGTCGCGCCATCACATCCACACGGTCCTGCGAACACCGAACGGCGGTGACTACGGAGCCGATCTCCTGGGCGAGCACCACACCCGATTCGACCACGGCCAGGCCTGAGTCCGCAGTCGAAGGCGCAGCTGACCGGACCCGAAAGCGGATCCACCTTCTGTGAGGGTTCCGTGCTGATGGTGCTCGTGGCGACGGTGCCACGGTGGACGCCAGGACTGATGCTTAGCGACGTCAGATAGGGCCGATGCGCCTGCGCGAGCACTATCCGGAAATCATCTCCACGTCGACGCCCAGTGCTCGATACACCGGAAGCGCTCTCCGATCACGCGTAAGCAAGACCAGTCCGCTCTCGGCGGCCGCTGCGCCAACGAGCGCGTCATAGACGGATCCACCGGCGATCCCGAGGGAAGCGAGTCTCGGTAGGAGCGCTTCCGCCGCGGATGCTGCCAAGTACCGGTTCCGGGGGAAATTGGCTCTCATCAGCTGGACAACGGCATCGGGCGATCGGCGAGCCGGGGGCGGTAGGCGCGTCAGCACCGAGAATGTCTCGAATGCCGCGTGCCCCGCCAGACCAACGCCGCGGCGACCAACGGCGCGCAGCGTCGCCGCGTGGTGCTCGTGATCCTCGACAACGATGGCCACAGCCACGCTGGTGTCTACAAGCACGTCGATGCTCCTACCTCTGGTCGGCATCTCGCAGCTCGCGCACGAGGTCGTCCGTCAAGCGGGAGCCGGACGACGGAATGACCATGCGGCCGTCACGCTCCACAAGAGAATCTCCCGAAACCGGTTCGACTCGGAGGGCAGCTCCATCAGCTGTGAGCTCGACCTCGCCGGGATGGAGCCCCAAACGGTCACGCATTGCTTTCGGGATGACCAGCCGACCTGCCTTGTCGATGGTTGTCCTCATACCATTATGGTACCAATCGAATGGTGGAGCACGTGGACGGAGTCCGAGTGCGCTGACATCGTCTGACCGCAGCGAACGACGTCGCCGGCCGATCACCTCACCAGGAGCAGCCCGAACACGGCTCCGACCACCGGTCTTGCCCGCCAGTTGTACTTTGGGCCGCGGGTGCCGGTCTGGGGATCGTAGGTGTCGGGGAGCGGCGCCAGGTACCCGGTGTGACCCAGGTATCGAACGAGGGTCTCGATCATCTCCGGTCCGACCGGGTAGTCGTAGAGCCACGCGGCCGTTTGCATCTGTTGATCCAGCCGAGCCAGGATCGGGGTGGCCGACTCGATGGGAAGACCGAACGCGCTGCGGTGTGAGCGGTACCACGTTGCCTGTGTAGCAGCCACGGTCTCGGGGACGAGGCCGGTTCCCAACGCCCGGTCCCAAAAGGCGTTGTAGAGGTCCGACCACGATCCGACCGCGCCGATGGCGGCGTCGAGGTGCAACTTGGAAGGGTCCATGGCCAGCTCGGCCCAGTGCGAAACGAAGCTCTTGGCCTGAGCCAACCAAGTCCTCGCGCTTGCCTCGTCGCCGAGCCTGGCGGCGAGGCCTGCGGCTGCCGCCAGTCCGACCATCCCGAGGATCGCCAAGTTCGTATTGCCGGCGGAAGGTCCGAGGTAGTCGACCGTGGTCAGCTGGAGCGGCGGAGACGGCAGCTGCGTTACCAGCAGGTCGGCCCATTGAGTCCAGAGCGTTTGGTAGCGGGCGAGGAAGGACCGCGCGACATCGACCGGAACACGAGACGCGTAGGCGGCAGCCATGACGAGGAGCGCACCGGAGTCCTCCACTGGCATGGGTTCGGAGGAGGCGCCGATCGGGTTTCCATTCGCAAGCGGCCAGAAACCCAACCCGTGCGGCGCATACTCCCCGCTCCAACGTCCCGACGCCGCGTAGGTGAGCACGGGCTCGAGCAGCATGGCCAATAAGCCGGGGTCCAGGTGGAGCCACACCGGGCAGCTGTCGAACATCACGTCCACCGTGGAGACGTCGTCGTCGCTGCTCAGCTCCTTGAGAAACGCCCACGGCTGACCATCGGGACCGACCACCAGCTGGCAGGCGCCGTATGCCTGGCGCAACGAAAGCGCACAGAGAGCTGCGTAGTTCGGACCACCGGCCTGGTGTGCGGCTGCCGTCACCTCGGTGTCAAGAGCGGCGGCACGTGAGCGGGCGGCTGGAGCTGAGGCGAGGAAGTCATCCACGACTGCTTCCCAGCTCGGCCAATACGCCGTCCACAACGGATCGAGCGCTTGGCCGAGGTACTGGACCGCGGGTGTTTCGAAGTGCCCTACCGACCATTGGACAGACGCGGGCGTAGTCGCGATCGAATCGAGCTCGTGGGCAAGGGCGCACACCGGCGTGTCGTCGTCGATCGCCCGGAAGCGAGTATCGGTCCTGCTGGCGAGCCTCCCTGTGGTGGCGAAGCCCTCGCGCACGGTCGTGCTCCCGCCGGATTCGTACGTCAAGCTTGGACTGGTCTGCGTGGAGAAGACGGCCGAGCCCCAGGCCGCCATCTCGTTTCGCTCGGCGAAGGGATCCTGGCGGGCCAATTGAATGGCCCAGTGGCGCGACGCCGTCTGAGAGGTCTGCCAGACGACGTGGTCGGTGTCGATCCAGCTCGCCCACTCGCCGGATAGGTCGCAGTACACCTCGACGTCGTGGTGCGACCCATCGGTCGATGACACGGTGACGGTGAGCAGCGCGAGCGGGACGGACTGGAGCCTCGGATCACCGGGCTCGATGGGTGAGAGCCACTCGACGGCCAACCGCACCCCGCCGCCCTCCAAGGTGAAGATCGAGCAGGTCGGGGTGACTTCGAGAGATGACTGGGTCATCGGCCGGAGGCTGACACCGCTCAGCTGGGGATCACCGCACCACACGTAGGTGTGCCCATCGACTCGGGCCAGGCCGCAGACGGACATCGGCGCTCCGCCCCACCCGGTTGCCCAGGAGCCGCCTAGCTCCGTACCGCAGAGCCATGCCGATACGTAGGGGTCGCGCACTGCCAGCGGCACCGCCGGCGGCCTCAACGTCGTTCCCCCGACTTTCATCGTTGGCGGCACCATCGAGGATGGCCGGGTCCCAGTGACGGGAGGCTTCGGGCCATTCGAGGACCGCTCCGACTCGCAACCGGCTGCCAGGGCGCCTAGCGACGGCGCGGCCACAGCCCACGCCGCCCCTTTGGCGACGCCTCGCAGGAAGTTCCGCCGGCCTATGGGAGCGCCGACAGCTGTCACGAGATGTCCCCCAACGAAACCTCACTCATCCTGAACCGAGCCTCGATCGTCGCGGCCAGCTCTTGAGGCACCGGATCGAGGGATGGCGCCCGCCCTTCGGCCGCACGCTACGGGACTCAAGTCGCCTTCGTCGAGTCATTGGTAGTCAGGGGCGCGGTGCCTGCAACGCAGACCCGGTTCCCCATCCCCCTTTCAATCCGTGCGTGCGGTTCTCCCGCACACGGCTTACCGACGGTCTTCTGGACATGGTTACGCA
>JBEKLQ010000040.1:0-31897 GCA_050010115.1 Acidimicrobiales bacterium
GCCGCGGTGGCCCACAATCGGCATCAAACTGTCGTCACTGCCGACACACTGGCCGGCGACGGAAGCTTGCCAGAGTGCACTGGCCGTCGGGATCCATTGCGTTCGCACGATGATGAACGAGTGGGACAATTACGAGATCGACGCGACGACCGCGGCACGCACGATCTTCGTCGACAACGCCGGCCTCACTGCTACGGACTTCGACCTGTCGCCCGCTCAGCAGAACCAACTGTTCGCCAACGGCGTGAACGCCGCCACCAGATTCGTGATGGAAATGTCCGCTGCCGGCCACGTTCCTCGGAGCGCCCAAGAGTCCGGCGCGCACGTGCGCACTACGAGAGGGCCAATCGTCAGCCCGCACGCCCTGCCCTGATCGAAGCCGCTCGGCGCTCAGTCAGCTCGCCAGCGTCGCGTGCATCTCCCACACGAGGATCTCCGCGGGATCACGGGCGGTGACGCGCTGGCCGCCGCTGCCGGTGAGTCGCACGGCGTCGCCCTCGGCCAGAGGGCCGGCGCCTTCCAGCTCAACGCTGCCCCGGGGGACGAAGAAGTGGACGAACGGGGCGTCCGGCAAGCTGAGCTGCTCGCCCGGGTTCATCCGGGCGGCGTGAAGGGCGGCGAAGCGATTCTTGATCCGGATAGCCGAGGCGCCATCGTGGCGGGGCATGCCGGACGCGACGGTCACGAGACCGCCGCGGAGCAGCTCATCGTCTATCTCGAGCTGCTCGTAGCCAGGGGTGATCCTGGTCTCCTCGGGCACGACCCACATCTGGATGAAATGGACGGTCTCGTCGTGACTCGGCCCGCCTTGGATGCGCCAGGAGTCGTTCTTCTCCGAGTGGCGGATGCCGGTACCAGCGCTCATGCGCTGCGCAAGCCCCGGATAGAGCACGCCGCTGTTGCCCTCGGAGTCCTGGTGCACGAGCGAGCCCTGCAAGACCCAGGTCACGATCTCCATGTCCCGGTGAGGATGCGTCTCGAAGCCCGTCCCTGCCAGGACGCGGTCGTCGTTGTTCACGAGGAGGAGACCGTGGTGGGTGTTGGTGCTGTCCCAGTGCGGGCCGAACGAGAACGAGTGCTTGGAATTGAGCCAGTCGATCTCGGTGGAAAAGCGCTTGCTTGCCCGCCGAATGTCGATCTCAGTCGCCAGCTTGCTTGTTCCCATCGCGTCCCTTCGCTGTCTCGGTGATCGTTCCAACATAGATGATGTATCAACTATTCCGCCCATCGCCGTACGCAACCGAGCGAGGCCGGATCCGCTCAGTGACCTGCCGCCTCATGCTCGGTGTGGCCAGGTGGTTCCAGCTGGAACGTCGAGTGGTCGACGTCGAAGTGGCCCATGAGGCACGCCTGCAGCTCATCGAGAATCTGCGGCGCGTGGCCGTCGGCAAAACAATCCTCACTCACGACGACATGGGCCGATAGCGCCGGGAGGTCCGAAGTGACGACCCAGGCGTGGAGATCGTGGATATCGGTCACGTGTGTGGCCTGGAGGAGGTGTGCCCGGACGTCGGTGAGGTCCACAGCGGCCGGCGCCGCTTCGAGGAGCACTCGGCCGGAGTCCCGGAGCAGGTGATGGGCGGCCCGGACTATCAACAGCACGATGACGAGGGAGGCGATGGCATCGGCCCGTGAGAAACCCGTCGTCACGATTACGACACCCGCGACGGCCGTGCCGATGAACGCCCACAAGTCGGTGACGAGGTGAGCGAAAGCGCCGGCAACGTTGAGGCTCGTCCGGTTGGCCTTCGCCAGGACCCACGTCGCAAGGACATTCACGGCGATGCCGACGATGGCGACGATGACCAGCACGGGGCCCTTCACTCCGGAGGGGTGGAGCAGGCGGTCGATGGCTTCGGCCGTGACGAGCGCGGCGATGATCAGCAAGGCGACACCGTTGACTGCCGCTGAAAGGATCTCAGCTCGCTTGAAGCCGAAGGTCCAGACATCGGTGACTGGGCGTTCCGCCAGGCGTGTTGCCCAGATGGCGATTCCGAGCGCGCCGGCGTCGGTGAGCATGTGACCGGCGTCAGCCAGCAGGGCGAGCGAGCCGGCCAGGATCGCTGCGATCACCTCGCCCACGAGGAACGCTGTGATGAGCGCCAGTGCGGCCCCGAGGTACCGGCGATCGGCCTGGCGGGAGGGTACGTGGACGTGCGGTGGCGCGCCGCGGCGAGCGTTCGAGCGCCCGGCGAACGTACCAACCCGCCGCATGTACAGGAACGTTAGCCCGGGCGATGGACGACGCCCCGGCGCTCAGATAATCAGCGTGTCCAGGTAGACGATGCGGGACGCGTAGGTCGGAACGCCGCCCGGTGGCTCGTAGAGGTAGTACTCCGTCTCGGTCAACCGGATGCGCATTGACTCGGACCCTCGCGCGGCCGGCAGGGTCACCGTGCCGGACCAGGTGAACGAGTAGTTGGGCGACTCGCTTGCTCCCAGCGTCACCGTCGAGCCGGGGGTGTCCACCCACTGCAGGTCAGGATCGCTGACACCGCTCAACTGGGTTTGCACGGTCGCCGTCATCGAGCTGGGCGGCAGGCCGAGCGGCGATCCAGCAGCTTCGCCGACGCCCGAGAGCGTCACGGCGACGGTCGTTGAGGTCGGGAAGGTCAGCGATGCGAACCGGTTGGGCGCGACCTGCACGAAATCGGCCACGGCGACGCGCGAGACCTCGTAGCCGGCGAGTGAATTCGGCTGGTAGCGCACGAGCCCCAAGCGGATGAAGGGGAAGTACGAGTACACCTCCGAAAGCGACGTGTCGATCTCGATGTCCGCGTACCAGAGGAAGTGATTTGTGCCCTCCCACTGGACGGAGTGGCCGGCGATGGAGACGTTGGTGCCGGTCTGACCGGCCGTCTCCTCGAGGGTGATACTCGTGACGGTCGATTCCGCCAGAAGGAAGTCGGTGAGGAGCGGCGGCTTCAACTGGAGGTTTGTCGTGCGGATCGGGTCGCGGCCATAGCCGGTCACGAAGGGGGCCAGGGTTGGCGGGGGCGGCGCCCCGAACCCGCCCGGCCAGATCACGACACCCAACTGCTCGCCATCGCCCGAGGAGTACCAAGGCCGGTCGAGGTAGACACGCAGAGCGTTCCCGGTCCGCGTGCTCGTCACCGTGCTCGAGGTGGAGCTCGTGTCGAATGAGAAGATCGGCAGGATGTAGGCGATCTCCGGCGCTGCCGGGCGTGCCGTGCTCACGACTGCGAGCGGGACAACCGGGCTGACGTTGGTCACCGGTGGCGCTACGTAACGCACGTCCACCGGGCCACTGATGGCGCTGCCGGCTGTCAACATGAGCGTGCCGGCCACGTCGTCCTCGATGTAGTCGACACCGGGCTGGTACGTGACGGTGGTCTGCTGCGGAGGCGTCCCGACCATCAGGGTGGCGGAGACGACCGTGGCGCCGGTGGCGAGGCCCCCGGCGTTGATCGTCGTGGGCGTCGAGGTGTTCAACGTGACGTTGGCGTATTCCTGGAAGTACTCCAGATAGCGAGACGTCACCTGCGCCTGGTAGTTCACGAGGCGGTACTTCGTGTCGCCGAAGTCGTGGCGAACGTCGCTGACCGTGATCGACTGCGGCACCGGGTCGGCCAGTTGCAACGGTAGGTCGGCGAGGTGGGCATTTCCCGGCAGGGACACGGCGCCGGCCGGGTTCGTGCCGTCGTCGAATGGTGTCGTCCACGACGAGAGCAGGTCCACCTTGGAGCTGCCACCGAAGTCGACATCGATAGTGCCGGAGAAGAGCTCGTAGGTCTTGCCCGGCAGACGGGGCTGGATTGACGCGGCGGTGATTGCCGGCGGGTTCGGCGTCCGTACCGCGTGGACGAACGTCACCTCCTGGTACGGCGTGAACATCCAGTGCTGGCCGGTCGTGATGTCGGACTGCAGCGCTGCGGTGGCGAGGCCGGCGTCCTGGAGCCAGCGCCACAGAGTCATCAGCGGGAGGTCGCCGAGATGCAAGTAGGCCGACAGCCGGCTCGTCGTGATCGTGCCGGCTGGCGCGTGGACGTTGAGGACGTTCCCGGACGACGACTTCGCGAGCTTTGGCTTCGCGGTCCCGGCGTGGAACACGATCCGAAGTGGCCGCACCGCCGGCCATTTCGAGCCGGCAGCGAACGACACCTGGAACGGCAGGCCGCCTGCGACCGAGCCGGGCAGGTTCTGGAAGGAGGCGCCACGGGCGAACAACTCCGGCAGGTACGGGCATCCGAGGTTTGTCGACGGGTAGTAGTAGACCTGCTCCGGCCACAGGCTGTTGACCCAACTCGTGTCCGCCACGCCGCCGAGGTCGCTGACCACCGACGGGGACGCGTAGGTGAGCCCCACCGAATTGGCGATGAGGTCGTACGTCGCTGCTGAGCCGCTCGGCAGCCCACCGACATCGAAGAGGCCGTGCGCCTCGGCCATTTCCGCGGCCAGCGACGGGGGCACCACGTGACGGGTGTTCGGCACGACCGAGCTCGGCGGTGTCTTGTACGTCTCGCTACGGATCACGATGTTGAGCAGGTGCTCGCCGGGCGTGCGGGCGGCCGCTGGGATGCATACCGGTGTGGCGATCGGCTCGCAACGTCCGTAGGTCAACGGAGGGCTAGCGTACGTGAGCGAGGAGGCTGGAGCGGCGGACGAGAAGACGAGGCTGTTACCGGCGAGGTCGACGGCGCGCGCCCGGAACCGGTAGACGCGTCCGAACCGCAACAGTGGCAAGGTGTGGGGTGCGGGCGCGTGGGCGATCTGGAGCGGGAAAGCGGTGGGGTTGGTTGCGTTGTACGGGTTCGGCGCGGCGGTGTTCGAGTCCTCGGCCCAGTGCATTCCCGGGCGGTCCGCGACGAGCGAATAGCCGGCCCAGCGGCACAAGGATTCGTGGAGGTACAGGTCGCTCGTCGGGTGCACACTCGGCGGCGACTGCGTCAGGCTCAGCTCGACCCAGCCTTCGTCGAAGGGCGCGCCCGTCTCGCCTGGTCCCGGGCCGGGGGTGCCTGGGTTGCCGCTGGGAAGGGAGATCGTCTGTGCCGAGGGCGAGGTGCCGATCACGTAGCCGAGCGGCGCGGAGCCGCCGTAAACCGTGCCGGCGGCCACGCGGGCGCAGAGTTGGTACCACTTGTTCGTCGTCTCATCGAGCGCATCGATCCGGTAGCCCTGGGTGACGTCCTCGGCGTAGAGCGCCACTGGCGAGAGGGAGGTCAGGAGCGAGTTCAGTGACCCTTCCCCGGTCTGGTCGTTCGCGAACTCAGCCGCCGTGCCCGTGTGCACCAGCGTGACACCGCCGGACCGCAATGACGGGACCGCATAGTTCATGGGCGTGCTGAGCGATGGCTTGACGGTCACGGCGTTCGTGATGCCCTGGACGAAGTTGAGCGATTTGATCGCCCCGCCGTCGAGGTCCACTTCGGTGAGCGGGTAGATCGGCTCACCGGTGGCAAGCGTGTCGCTCAAGCGCAAGAGGCCGCTGTTGATCAACGGGTTCGTGGTGCGGGGCGCGGCGATGAACGTCGCCGACGTCGCCTGCACCGCCGGGAGCGAATTCTTAGTCGCAGTCGCCGGGGTGAGCAGCGGAGTCCACGTCGGCGTCACGCTGACTCCGACTGTGGCCGGCAGCCCGCTCGGCAGGGCCACCTGGAGGTCGAAGACGAGGCCGAATGCCCGCAGGAGTACCGGGTACTTGCCGAGCGTGCTCACCATCTGGTGGAAGTCTGGTTGCGTGGGCTGCGGCGGAGGTTCGGTGCCGTTGCCGAGAGGCTGGCTGTACAGCCAAGCCTGCATGACGTCGGTCGCAGGGTCGGGACTGCCCGGTGGGATCGCGCCCCCACTCGAGGTCAGCGCTGAGTTGATCTGCTGGATCACGGCGGCTTGCGCCTGCTGGTTGATGGGAAGCTGTCCGAACCACTGCGGCGCGGTCGGGCCGATCAGGGCGGAGTACGACGGGTAGTCGGTCGGGTACTGCGAGGCGATCTGGGAGTAGGTGTTGTAGAGGAAGTTGCGGACGTTGTACGCCGGGTACGAGCGGATGAGCCGCCCGGCGAAGCTGGAGAAGGTATTGGCGGGAAGGACCTCGGTCGAGCTGTTGAACAACAGGCTCCACAGCTGGGACGACGTCACGCCCGTCGGTAGCGGCACGGGGGGAGGCACGACCGTCACCTGGCTGGCGGGAATCGTGACGGTGCCGATGTTGACGGCGAAGCTCACCTTCGTCGCAGGCCAGTCAAGCCAGTCGGAGTACGCGCCGAGCTTCTGGGCGGCATTCGAGGACGACATCAGTCGCGGGGAAACGATGACCGACAGCTGCAACACGTTCGGGTTGCCCGGCAGCGTCCCGTTCGGGAGCGCCGTCCAGATGAGGAACTGGCTGGGGACGGGTTTCATGCTGGTCGCTCCTCGATGGTCACGCGAACGACGCGCAGTAGTTGGACCAGTCAGTCGCTGAGATGGCCGTGGCGAACGGGATTACCGGGTCACTGCTCGAGAGCTGCTTCGTGACCGTGAGATCGACGCTGGCTGAGAAGCACAGGACGCTCACCGTGACGGTCACGGTGGCCGTCCCGTAGGCATCACCAGGCGGGGCTTGGTAGGTCAGGCCGAGATAGAAGACGATCGAGATCGAGATGATGCCGAGCACTTCGAGGTTGCCGCTCGCCTTGAAGTAGCCGGTCAGGGTGATCGAGTCTGTGGCGAGCGCAAAGTAGATCCCGACCATGACCGAGACGCCACCGCTGGCGACGCCGAGGTCGAGCGAGATGCTCGCGCCGAACTCCAACCCGACCTCGACGAGCTCGATGCCGTCAGCCCCGAGGCTGATCGCGAACCAGCCGCCGCCGGTGAAGAAGTAGATCGACAACAGGAAGGGGTTGTCCCTCGTGCAGAAGTTCACCGTCAAACGAACGGGCTGGCCAGTGAAAGGGATGTTCAGCGAACCGCCGAGGGACAGGTTCTCGAGGGCGAAGACTCCGATGCTGATGCTCGGCAACGAGACGGTGTAGCTGGCTGTGATCCCGCTCGGCTCGATGTCGATGCTCGGGCCGCCGAGCGACGCGAACAGCTGTTCGAAATCCTGGATGAACGACAGCGCTCCGATGAACGTGACCGTGTCGACATTGACCTGGACGTCCGACTTGGATCCCGTGCGCTGGCTGAAATGCACGTTCGTGAAGTGGATCTGCACGCAAGGCGCCGAGTCGCCAAAAAGCTTAAGCGTGAAGTTCGACAGCTCTCCGTCGATTGTGGAGGTCGGAGGTGAGCCGTCGAGCGGCGTGTTGATGAGGACGTGGATCTTGAGGCCGTTGGTGTCCGCCGGCTGGAAGAGGTTGTCGAGCGCAGCACCGATCGTCGGCGTCCAGTCGATGGTCGTCTTCACGGCGACAGGAGCGGTCTGGCCGCTCTTGTAGACCGGCACGCTGTTGATCGTGGGTGACTGATTCCCGGCGCTCGGGCTGTCCGTCGGGCTGGGGCCGGGGCGCATCGGGCCAGCGACCAGCGCCAGTATGTCCGAGAGCGAGATGGCGCCGAGGATCTTGGCATCGAGACCGGCGAAGAACGTCGCCGGATTGAACTTGCCTGCGAGCAGGTCAGCGATGTCCGACACGGGCCCGAGATCCCGGGCGAACCCGCGGACGTTGAAGTTCGGTGCGACGAGGCCGCCTGACTGGCTGGAGCCGGCCTGGGCGGACTGCGAGCCGCCCTTCGTGAAGTTCAACGCAGGCGCATTCGTCTTCCCGAACGTCAGGAACACCTCCGGCACTCCCGACGGGTACGGCAGGCCGTTCGGTAGGTACGTCGTCGTCTCATAGAGCACCTGCGAGCCGCTTCCCGTGGCGTCGTCACCCGCCGACGCCGTGAGCGCCGCGACTGCCGGAAGGCGCACATAGGCGCCGTACTTGGCCGAGAGCACGGGGTACCACGGCGGCGAAGTGGGCGACGCGCTGCCGTTCCAGGTCTGCTGGCCGAACGGAGCGGTGTCGAGGACGATCGAATCGACGTGCAGAGCGGTGGCACCCGGCTTGGACGACGTCGGCGGGGCGAAGGCGAGCAACTGGCCGCCGAGCGACGGGCTGCGCCAGACCAAGTTCTTGCTGCTCGTGTAGTTGGCGGCGATGTTGTTCGTGTCGGTCTGGCCGACACCCTCGGCCACCCAGATCGCCCAGGCCGTGAAGTCGACGGTGCGGCCCTCGATGTCGGTGCCGACGAACGCGAACGGGAACGGCGAGCCTTCGACGTTGATCCAGATGGCCGTGGTGTCTGCCACCTTGGGAGAACCGAGATTCACGCTCGGCGACCCGGGGTTGCCCTTCGTGCCGACCGGATCGATGGGCGGTGTGGTGAGGGTCTTCGCCTTGATGGACGCGAACGGGTTCTGGCGGCCGCCGAAAGCCTGGGGAACGGCACCGGTGTCCAGGTAGGGGTAGGTCACGAGCGGTTCCGTAATCTCGACGGTGGTGCGCTGGACGAGGTAGGCGACAGTGTCGCCGCTCGGCGACACTTGGAACTCACGATCGGTCGTCTGAATCAGGACAGCCCGATGGCCGAACGGGTAGAGGTAGCCCGCGAGGACGACCCGGACGAAACTGTCTCGCCCGGTGCTCATCCGGTGTTTCCACGAGACGAGGTCCGCGACCTGACTCGAATACGTGCCCTCGATATCGGCCGACACGCCGAAGGGCGTCAACATGAAGAGCTTCGCCAACGCAGGCGTGCCGTCGGTCGGAACCCCGTTGACGGAAAATGCCCGGGACGAGAGGGCGACCAGATCGAGGCGGAACTGGTTCGTGCCGGCGTCTGTCAACGAGGTGTTGAACGGGTCGCTGGTAAGCCCACCCCCGGTCACGCTGTAGTTCGGCGTCCAGACGGCGTAAATCAGCGGCGTGAAGACGGGGAGGCCCGGCTCGAGACGAGCCTGCCAGAGCTCGGTCCAGGTCCCGTTGGCGATCGGCGCGGTCGGCGAATCCCATTGGGATACCGGATCGGGCGCGACGAGGAGTTGCCAAGCCATCTCGATGTACGTGAGCGGCGGGCTGGTCGACGTCGGTGGGCCGGTCGGATCAGTGGCTGCGACGGTTGCTCCGCTGGTCGACACCGCCGGTAGCAGCTTCGACATCGAGTCCCAACCGAGCAATCCGGCGGTCGTATAGGGGATGCCAGCGCTCGGCACCTGAAACGCCAGCTGGCTCGGGCCGGAGGCGAGCGCCTGCACGGGGGTGGTGGGCCACGAGGCGGGCGGCTTGCTGCCGACGGGCAGGGCGTACTCCGCTATCGACTGGAACGGGAAGACCGCCACGAGCCACGAAGCGGTGCTCGTCGAGATCGGGACGAGCATGGGAGTCGCGCCCGAGGTGTCGAGCTCGAGGTTGTACAAGTCGAATCGGAGGTTCAGCAGATCCTCGCGCCGGTACAGGTAGACCTGGAGGCTTGGTGCGAGGGCTGAGCCGGTCAGTTGCCCAAGCTGGCCGGCGGCGGCCTCGAGCATGGCGAGACGTTGGGTGACGGTGCGCTCGTCGGCAGCCGCGAGCGCGCGTAGACGGAGGACCTTCGGTCCGAACCCCGCCACCAGCCCTGTCCCACCAAAGATCTTGAGAGCACTCCGACGCGAAATCTTGCGAGCGTCGTCCCCCATCGCGCTTGCCTCCCCGCGGAACCACCGTGCGGCCCGCCGTCGCAGCTTTGACCCTCTGACTGCTCGTGTCAAGGGTGGGAGACGAACCCTGGACGATCGAGTCGCAGGGCAGTACGGTGCGAGTTGGAGTGGCGCCCCTGACGAGATGGGACGGGGTGAGCGACGGGCTCCGGCGCGCTGCCGCACAAGGAGGGGAGATGCACAAGGCATCGGTGCGGAGACCTCTGGTAACTCTGACCTCCGTCGCTCTGTACTTCGGCGCCGCCCTCGTCGGCACCGCTACGGCGGGCGCGATCGGTGTGGCCGGCGCCCTCGGCACGGCTGGGTACCTCGCCGGGAGCGGCACGCCGGCAGGCGCCGCTCCGCTCCCTGATCCGACCGCGTACGTGGCCAACCACGGATCCGGCACGCTGAGCGTGATCGACGAAGCAACCGATACCGTCACGCTCACTGTTGCGGTCGGTTCCGGGCCGACCGGGGTCGCCGTCAACCCCGTGGGTGGTGCCATCTACGTGACGAACACGGATTCGGACTCCGTCAGTGTCGTGAGCGGCGCGACTGAGGCCGTCACTGCCACCATCCCGCTCGCATCCGGTAGTGCACCAACCGGCGTGGCGATCACGCCGAGCGGATTGACCGCCTACGTCACCGACTCGGGCACGAATTCAGTGAGTGTGATTGCCACCTCCACGAACACCGTGACCACCACGATCCCGGTCGGGACTGCGCCCGGTGCGATCGCGATCACTCCGAACGGCGCCACGGCGTACGTGACCGATCAGCTGTCGCACGCCGTGAGCGTCATCGCCACGTCGACCAACTCGGTCACGACCACGATCCCGGTCGGCTACTTCCCATCAGCCGTCACGGTCGGTCCCATCGGTGCGTACGCCTTCGTGACGAATCTGTGCGGCAAGGATCCGTATTGCAACTCGCCGGGCACGCTCAGTCAGATCAGCGTGTCGAAGAACGCGGTGTCGAAGACCATCACCGTCGGCTATGCGCCGGTCGCCGTGACGATGACCCCGGACGCCCAGACGCTGTACGTCGTGAACTCCTGCGGCCCCTCGGTCACGCCACCGCCCAAGCCGCTGCCTAGACCTGATTGCGCCGACGTGAACGGCCACGATCCCGCCAACGTCACGACGCTCTACGCGCCCACGATGACGGTCGATTTCGACCCGTCGATCGGCAACGCCCAGCCCGGCTCGGCGGAGGGCGCAGCGACGAGCCCTGATGACACGACGATGTACGCCGTGAACAGCTGCGGCTCGGACGCGACCTGTGGCTCGGCGGGCAGCGTCAGCGTGTTCAGCACCGACATCGGTACCGGGCCGGTTGCAACGATCCCCGTCGGCAGCGATCCGCTTGGTGTCGCCTTTACCGGGCCATGGGTGCCCCAGCAGCGCCAGACGCAGCTGTCGACCAGCGCGGGGCCGGCACTCACCGAGATCTACCCGAACATCTACGCAGCCGAGACGGTCAACAACACCATCTCGTACGAGCAGTACAACATTCTCACCGGCTCGTGGTCGTCGACGGCGACGGTGCCGGGCGGCTCGTCGTCACTCGCACCGGCCCTGACTGCTGTCGGCTCGACACTCTGGGTGGCGTGGACTACGGCGAGCCTGACGGTCAACTACAACGAGCTCGACACGACGAGCGGCACGTGGAGTTACGGCGGCACTGGGGCTCAGGAGCCGGATGCCTTCTCGGACGCGGCGCCAGCCCTCGCGGACGTGGGCGGCTCGGTCTATCTCGCCTGGAAGACCCCGGATATCGATGAGATCGCCTACGCGATCAATACCGGCTCGTGGTCGTCGGAGCAGTTCGTGCCGTCGGCCGCCTCGAGCGCGGGACCGGCGATCGCAGCGTTGCCCGACAGCAGCAACGTGTACTTCGCCTGGAAGGGCCAGACGAATAGAAAGCTCTACTATTCAATCGATTTCGGCAGCAGCTTCTCCGCCGTCTCGGCCCAGCCGCAGGCATCGACGAACGTGGGACCGGCGCTGGCGGTCACCCTCGCCGGAACGTACCTCATGTGGAAAAGCGCCACGACGAAACAGATCGGCTGGGCGCTGCTCACTGCAAGCGGGTGGACCCAAGAGCACGTCGTCCCGTACGCCCTCACCGGCGCCTCGCCGGGGCTCACCGCCGCCGGTGCCAACCTCTACCTCGCCTGGCAGGGCAACGGCCACACGACGTTCTGGTACGACTCCTTCGACTGACCGGCTGGGAGTCTGCGAGCGTCAGGAGAAGGCCTCGGACGCGGTCTCCGGCTGACCGGCATTCGCCGCGAGCAGGACACGGTGCTCGCGGTCGCCCCGCAACTCAGGGTCGAACCAGCGAAGCAAATAACGGTGGCCCTTGTCACCGGGCCGCTCGCCCTGGTAGGTGAGCTCCAGGTCCCACCCGCCGTCGTCCACGACACGCCGCTGCCGTCGGGCCGGCTCCCAGGCACCGCCCGTCGAGCGCTCCTCGACACGCGCAAGGGGCTCGTGCCAGTGGAGGTCACCGGGCGCGACGTCAACCCACTCGAGCGCCCAGAAGCCGTCGGTGTGCCGCCTGGGATCGGTGAAGCTGGCGGCGCCGAGAAAGTGCCGGCCGACGGTCGCCCGACCGGTAGGCCGCGGCAGGTACCGGTGCAGGTGCAGATCGAAGGTGCGGCGACTTCCCCTGGCAACGCGCCGACCTGATGCGAGCTGGCGGGCAAGGCGCTCGGCGTGGGCGGTCAAGAAACCCTCCGTTTTTGGCCCGTACAACGTGTGCCCACCCTCGTAGTGCTGGAGCTCGTACTCCTCGGCGGTGGTGACGTAGCCGCAGTACTCATTGGCCACCGACGACACCGTCACTTCCGCTACGCCGCTGTGCTCCAGTTCGGCGGCGACACCCGCTCGGATGCGGCGGCCGGCCTCGACGGTCACTTCGAACGGCATCCCGACTACGGCGAGATGACCAATCCGGATGATCTGGATCGGCAGGACGCGGGGAAACCGCTTCGACGGCAGGATGAGCGGCTGCAGCCACCTCGATCCGAGGACCCATTTTGCGCCGTGCTCGTCGTCAGGCCGGTAGCGCCGCGGTGAACCGGCACGAAACGGCGGGATGCGGTGGATCACCGGCGTCGTGTTCTCGGTTGCTCCGGCCACGAGGGCGGCGCCGACGGCGGGCCGGCGCGGAAGGGTGATCCCATCGATCGTCGAGCTGGAATCGAGGTCGACCTCGTCCAAGGCTGCACCGAGCACAACGTGCTCGGTGAGGTGCGGCTCCAGCGTCTCCCACAACGCGCTCGCCTCTTCGCCGATGCCACAGCCGACCCGTCGAGCTTCGAG
Source organism: Acidimicrobiales bacterium (assembly GCA_050010115.1). Lineage (GTDB taxonomy): Bacteria > Actinomycetota > Acidimicrobiia > Acidimicrobiales > Bog-793 > JAKACA01. The sequence goes on from JBEKLQ010000040.1 coordinate 12,934, forward strand.
ATACCCGGCAGCTCCCGGTCGGATCGCCGGCGCGACGTCCGCGTGCGTGGCCTGCACCGCGCCGACGACCGGACGAGTACCGTGCGATCGCTCGATATGGTCCGCCAGCGAACCGGTGACGTACGCCCAGACATCGGCGTTGTACTCGCGTGCGGCAACCGAGATTCCGGTTCCGTGGACGGAGAAGAGCACCATGGCGGCTAGCGGGCTCCCGTCGCTGGTGTCCACGCGCACGAGGTGGAGGAGCGGGTTGATCGCCATGAACTTGCGGTGGGCGGCGGTCCGCTTGTCGGCTACGGACTCGTTGGTGACATGTGGTTCGAGTGATCGGTTGCGCGTCCAACCCCAGACCGGGACGCAGCCGGTAGCGAGCCGCGCCGGCTGGCGTTGCTCGACCGCCTCGACAACCCCGCCGGCGATCTGCTCGACGAGGAAGTGAGACCAGGCTGGATCGAACCCGGGCCGATTGGAGGCGAAGCGGTTGTAGAAGTCCGTACCGAGAAACTGCCCGGGGCCTGCATGCGTGTGCGTCGCGCCGATGAACAGCCCGTTCAGGTCGACATCGGTCGACTGGGCGACAGACTTGGCCACCAGGTGCTGCAACACAGCCGATCCACCGAGGAGATCGCACTGCACTAGCGCGAGCGACGACGTGCCGGCTCTCAGATGGAGAACCCGGGCGCGAAGCCTCGTCCGGAAGCCGATCCCATCGGTGGCGTTGCTCGAGTACCCGGCTTTCGGCATCCCCGGTGGGGGAGTGATGTCCACTTCGGCGGCTCCGGCGAGCAGACCGTCGACCTCGGCGAGCTCGCGAACCGGTTCGGGGTCGACGGCGAACTGGGCGCGACCGCGATCGGTGAGCCCGAGCAGCGGGGAGTCCGAGCTGAGCTGCCAACCGCTCAAGGACTCACCCCGGACGGCCGGTCGATGACCGCCATGAGTTCGACGTGCTCAGTCATGGGGAACAGATCAAACGCTCGCAGTGCTGTTAGCGCCCAGCCTGCGTCGAGCAGCACACGCAGATCCCGGGCGAACGAGGCAGGGTCGCAAGCGACATAGACGATCCGTTGCAAGCGCCTCATAGCCGCGAGGGTGGCCGTCACCGCTTGACCGGCTCCTTGCCGGGGAGGGTCCAGAACCGCCAGATCCGCCAGTTTGAGCTCGCGGACGATCAGCTCGGGCGTGACGGCAGCGCAGACGACGTCGACGTGCGGGTAGCCGGCGAGGTTGTGGTGAGCATCGTCGGCAGCCGGTCGATCGCGTTCGACTGCGAGGACGTGGCCACCTTCGCCCACGGCGTCGGCGAGCAGCGCCGAGAACAGCCCGACGCCTGAGTAGAGATCGGCCACACCATCACCCTGCTGTGGCGCCGCAAGTTCCAGCATCGCCTGCCCGAGAGCTACGGCGGCGCCCGCATGCACTTGCCAGAAGACGCCGGCGCTGACTTCGAAACGATGCCCAAGCACCTGGACCTGCAACTGGGTCGGCTCTCGCACCGTGCGGCCGTCCACGACGAGACCGGCATCCAATCGGGGGACGTCGACTCGGGCGTGCCGTCTGGACCAGACGCCGACCACGCGTTCGCCGTCAGGCTCGGGAGCGAATACCTCGACCTCCTCCGCGCCCGGCCACAGGAGCTGTTCCGGCGCCAGCGCTTGGATGCCTGGTGCGGCGATCAGGCAGCGGTCGACCGGATAGATCTCGTGCGAGCGGTGCCGGCGGAACCCGAGGCGCCCTCTCGGGAGTACCGAGTAGCGCACGCGGGTACGCCATCTCAGGCCGCGGTCGTCGCCCGCCACAGCCTCCACCGTGACCGGATAGTCGATCCCGGCGATCCGCCGCAGCTGTTCGGATACCAACGCTGCCTTCATCTCACGCTGGACCGGGAGTGCCGCGTGCTGCCAGTCGCAGCCGCCGCACCGGCCGGGACCGGCATGACGGCACGGCGGCCGCACCCGGCCGGCTACGGGCTCGAGGATCGTGACAGCATCCGCGCGAACGAACTTGCTCGTCTCCTGGGTGATCCGGGCCAGGACGCGCTCACCGGGCAGCGAGTGGCGCACGAACGCCACCCGTCCTTCATCCAGGTGGGCCACGCACCCCCCGCCTGCTGCCGGCGCTCCGATCACCAATTCGACCAGCCCATCCGAGATGGACTGGTCGTCCGCCCAGTTGCCAGCCCCGCGCTCGAGGTCGCCGGCACGCCCGCCGTCGTCGGCCCCGCCGCCGGCCCCGCGCTCGAGGTCGCCGGCACGCCCGCCGTCGTCGGCCCCGCCGCCGGCCCCGCCTGCCCAACCGGCCTCGTCGTCAGCACGCTCGCCGCCGCCGGCCCCCTCAACCGGCTCATCGGGCGCCACGCCCTCATGTGAATTCGGTGGGCGGCTCACACCCCCATCATCGCTCGCCCCGGGAGCAGTCATCGTCGGGCTCGCCAGGCGGCTGCCTCGACGGGTAGCCCTGGGCTGGGTGAGTCGCGCCCGGACGGCGGAATTCGGCAGCCGCTGTGTCCGGAGCCGCAGGTCTGCGCGTCAATCCGAACCGCTTGGCGATGTCAGGTCGAAGCGGCGTCGGTCGCGACGCCAGCACCCTGCCAGCTGGGCTTACGAACCGCACCTCTCCGGAAGGCTCACCCTCCACCAGCCAGCCACCCTCGTGTACGCAGCCGTGATGATGCCGGCAGAGCTCGAGGAGGTTGTCCGGGTCCGTGGGGCCGCCGTCGCCCCAGTGTTCGATGTGATGCCGGTCCACCCAGGCGGTTCTCGGGCAGCCGGGCCATCGACACCCTCCATCTCGGAGGTGCAGTAATCGTCTCAGCCACCACGGCACAATCCGGGTGATCCGCCCGAGACCGACGGCCTCGCCGCTCTCGTTCTCTTTCACGATCTGGAATCTGCAGTCGCACAGCAGCCGGCGTGCCGTCTCGACGGAGATCTGATGAAAGCCGTCCAGCTCCGCATGGCCGTCAAGCCCTGCGACGGTCAGGACATCCACATGGCAGACGACTGTTGCGGCATCCGCCTCACCCGAGGCGTCGGACCCTAGGGATTGTGAGGCGATCTGCGTGAGCGCATCGGCCATCCGGGCGTCGTAAGGCTCGAAGTGACCGGTCTCGGTGTCTTTGGGGGCCTGATCAGCAACGCGACGGAGCGCTTCTTCGACGACCATTCCGGCGTCGCCGTGGATGCGGCCGTACAGGACCAGCCAATCGTCCTCCCAGAACGTCCGGAGCGAGCGCTGGCGCCTCTCTTGGTGCGCCTCGCGTGCGTCGATCTGTCGTAGGCGTCGCGCGACGACGCGGCACTGCTGCTCCGACCAACCCGGGGCCTCCAGGGCGAGAAACTCGTCGCTCTCCTCGTCGGCCACCTTCACCAACGGCTTCAGCTGGTCGATGGAGAGCTCGCCCGCCTCGTATGCCCCACTCAGATTCGGCAGGTCTGGCAACCTGGTCGCCACCGACACGAACCCGGCAGCCCGCTCACGACTGATCCGGTAGCGCTCGACCAGCCAGTCCGCCGCCGAGCGGGCGCCGTCCTCTCGGTACAGCTCGTTGGTGTCGAGGTACCGCAGCTCCTCAAGGAACTTCCGCTCTGTAGCTGTCATCAACCCGAAGAATTGATCAAGCGCGTCGACGACCTCGCCTGATGTGCGTTCCGTCTCCTGGGTCTCCGCCTCCAGCAGAGGCTCGACCACTTCGGGCCAATCAAAGTCGACGACGTCGATCGGCTCGCTCGGCTCGCTGCCGCCTCCGCCTCCGCACGAGTCCCTTGTTGCCTGCAGCTCCCACGGCTCGCTCCCACCCTCGGAAGTCGCACCGAGCTCGTCCATGGAGCTTGTCAATGTGAGTGTCTCGCCAACGTCGTCCAGAGCGCAGACAATGACCGGGCTGCGGCGTTCCTGTTTGGAGATTGCAACGCCGATCGCCATATCACTCAGTATACCCAGAAAGTCACACAGATGCGAACAAATGTTCGTAGTATTCTCGAAGAAACGAGGACGGGCCGCATCGATCGGAGTGCCGTCCACCGGTCGGAATCGACGATTTCCAGTCGCGCGGGCAGCGGCAGAAGTGGCGATAGGGCCGACCGTCGGCTCACACCCGGCCGTACTTCTGCATCGCCTCGACGAGACGCAGATGTGGCAACGCGTGGGCGGTCACGCCATCGCGGCCGGTCATCGTTTCGGCGGCGATGAGCGCGTTGACGATCGCCTCCTCAGTGGCGTCGACGACAGCGTCGAACAGCGCGGTCATGTTCTCGTCGGCCAGCATCGTGACTCGGGAGGTCAGTGGGTCGCGGGTCCGGTCCGGCTCGCCTCCGCTGCCTCCACCGCCGCGAGGCGCCACGTTCCCGGTCGCGAAGGCGATGAACAGGTCACCGCTCAAGTGCTCTCCGACGCCACCCACGCGGGCGATGCCCAACCCCGCTCGCTGAGCCAGCCGCGTGCATTGATGAGGGAGCAGTGGGGCATCGGTCGCCACGACGACGATGATCGAGCCCGCACCCGGTGCTGGCCCCGGCCCGGCCGGCGCGGGAACGTCGGTCACCGGTATCTCCACGCCGACGGGAACACCCGCGACGGTCAGACGCTCACGACGGCCGTGGTTGGCCTGGACGAGAGCACCGACGGTGTAGCCGCCTCGTCGAGCATCGACGACGCGAGACGATGTGCCGACGCCGCCCTTGAACCCGTGGCAGATCATTCCAGTCCCGCCACCGACGTTGCCCTCGGCCACCGGGCCGCTCGCCGCGGAAGCCATTGCTCCCCAGCAGTGCTCGGTCGACACGTGCATGCCGTTGATGTCGTTGAGTGCGCCATCCCAGGTCTCGCCGACCACTGGGAGACTCCAGTAGATGCCACGTGCCGCCTGGCTCCCGATCGCGGAGGCGACGAGCGCGTCGCGGACGACACCGACGCTGTTCGTGTTCGTGATCGCGATCGGGGAGGTGAGGAGGCCGGACTCCCGTACCCACTCGAGGCCCGTCAACTCTCCGTTGCCGTTCAGGCGGTGGCACCCGGCGAACAGCGTCGCTGTGCCGACCTCGTCGCAAGGCAGCACGACGGTCACGCCAGTGCGGACCGGTCCTTGGCCCACAACCAGGGGGCCGTCGCCTGAGATGAGGGTCGTCTGGCCGACCCGAACTCCGCCGACATCCGTGATGGCGTTGAAGGGCCCAGGTGTTCCCGTTCCGATGACGATCCCCAACTCACGTGCGCGCATGAGCGCCCTTACCGACCGGCCAGCGCTACGGGCGCCAACCTCCACGATGGCGTCACCGAGTTCGGCGACGATCTCGTCGATCTACCAGGAAGGCTCCGGCTCACGTGACGAACAGCTCTTTCGGAACACGACGTCACCGCGAGAGCCTGGCGACAGGGCGCGGGGTTGTCAAGGGCATATCAAGCATGGCGCGCCAACCCAGCGACCTGCGGCGCCTCCGCCTGCACGGGCTGATCGAGCGACGGCCGGGCACGAACTCCTACAACCTCACTCCAGACGGCATCCGCGTGGCCGTCTTGTACACCAAGCTTCACGCCCGGCTCCTTGGGCCGTTGCTCGACGCCGACAAGCCTCCCGCACCAATTGAGCTGCGGCGCGCGCTTGCCACCGTCGAACGTGTGTTTGGTGACTACGTCACGAACGCAAGACTCGGAGCGGCAGCCTGAAACTTGTCACAAGATCCAGAGACCCGTGGACTAAGAAGATCTAAGAAGATCTAGGCCGAAGCTGGCGGTCTAGCCCGCGCCCGGCCGCCTAGTCCGAGGCCGGCGCGACGGCCGGCGCGACCGATCCAGTGACCTCGACGATCGACCGCGCCCGCGCCGGCACGAGGAGGGCAGCCGCCGCTGCACCGATGGCGATGACCGACGCGATGCGAAACGCCAGCGTGTAGCCCGACGTCATCGCCGAGAGCACGCCGACGGCGTTGAGGACATCGTGGGTGCGAGTCGTCGCCACGGTCGCGAGCGCGGCCAGGCCGACCGCGCCCCCAATCTGTCGCGACGTGTTGACGAGACCCGAAGCCAGGCCGGCCTCACGCGGCGCCACGCCGGCAGTGGCTGCGTAGGCCAACGGCGTGAACGAGAGGCCGAGGCCGAGGGTGATCATCCAGCTCGGCACGAAGAAGTCCGACCAGTAACCGGTGACCGTGCCCACCCCCGAGAGCCAGAACAGCCCGGCTGCTGCGAACAGGCAGCCGGCGATGAGGATCGGACGAGGGCCGAGCCTGAGCACGAGCCTGGACGAAAGCTGGGCGCCGATGATGATCGTGAGAGTCTGCGGTATGAACGCCAATCCGGTCCCGATCGGTGTGTAGCCGCGCACCTCTTGCAGGTACAGCGAGACGAAGAACCACATGGAGAACAGCGACCCCGACAGCAGGAACATCACGAGGTTGGCGGTCCAGATCGAGCGGCGCTGGAACAACGACAGCGGCATGAGGGGAGCCTTGGCGACGCGGCCCTCGTGCAGCACGAACGAGCCGATGAGCCCAGCCGCGGCCACCAAGGCGACGAGCGTCTGCCACGAGCCCCAGCCGACGCTCGTCGTGCGCACGACCCCGAACACAAGAGCCGTGAGACCAGCGGTGATGAGCACCGAGCCGGCTACGTCGAGCGGTTGGCGCTCGCCGACGGCGCGGCTTTCCCGCAGGAACGCCCGACCTGCCACGAACGTCACCACCCCGATCGGCACGTTGATGAACAGGATCCACCGCCACGACAATTCCTCGGTCAAGATGCCTCCCAGCAGAGCCCCCGTAGCGCCTCCTGCACCCGCCACGGCGCTCCAGATGCCCATCGCCCGAGTCCGCGCTTTCGGATCGGTGAACCTGGTGGTGAGGATCGTGAGCGTGGCGGGGGAGAGGATCGCCCCGCCCAGGCCCTGGGTCGCACGAGCTCCGATCAGCATCGCCTGGTCCTGCGCGAACCCCCCGAGAAGGCTCGCACCCGTGAACACGGTCAGGCCGACGAGGAAGATGCGCCGCCGCCCGAAGAGGTCAGCGGTACGACCGCCGAGCAGCAGGAAGCCAGCGAACGTGAGCGTGTAGCCGTTGAGCACCCACTGGAGCTCGGACTGTGAGAAACCCAAGCTGTGCTTGATCGACGGCAGCGCCACATTGACAATCGACACATCCAAAAGGACCATGAACTGGGCGACGCAAGCGAGCGCCAGGATCATCCAGTCGGGTGCCCGTCGGCTCATCGGCGCGCCAGGGGTCGGGCATCGGTCGCCATGGAGTCGCCAACGTGGGACGGCCGTCCTGCATTCCCACCAGGGCTGATCGACTGCACGGACGTTGGTCGACGTGCGCTCTCAGGCACGCTCCTGCAGAATCGCCTCATGAGACATCGCCTCGGCCGGGGTCTCGCCGTGCTCGCCCTCGCATCAGCGGTTGCCGCTTGCTCGACCGGGGCGGCGGGTGGTCGTACGAGCTCCTCCACCGCTGCTGGGCGGTTCACAACCTCGACTCCGGCGGCTTCTACGAGCACGACCTCGACGACCTTGCCGGCCAACGCGGTCTCCGTTGTGCGCGCGCCGGTGCTGATCGCCCACACGAGCGACGGATCACTCGGGTACCGGGAGGTGGGCGCCGGACCTCCGCTGGTGATGATCATGGGGTACTCGGGATCGATGGACGCGTGGGAGCCGAGCTTCGTCGACGCCCTCGGTCGCGCTCACCGGGTCGTCATCTTCGACAACGCCGGTATCTCCCGTACCTCGGCGCTCCCGTTGCCGCTGACGATCACGGCGATGGCGAACCAAACGGCCGCACTGATCGAGGCTCTCCGCCTCGATCAGCCGGACGTGCTCGGCTGGTCGATGGGGGGCATGATCGCCCAGGCCCTTGCCGTACTGCACCCTTCCCTGGTCCGGCGCCTCGTGTTGTGCGCCACGCTGCCCGGCAACGGTAAGGCGACGCTGCCCTCCTCTGCCGCTGCCAAGGCACTGAGCAACCCCTCCAAGGCCGACGCTCCGGCGCTGCTGAGCCTCCTCTTCCCGGCGAACCAGAAGAAGGCACTCAGCGCGTACCTCGGGCAGATCAGCGAATTTCCGAACTTCTACGTAGCGTCGCCCGCGGCCGCTAAGGACCAGCTGGGAGCGCTCGTCTCGTGGCTTGAGGGCAAGCAGCCGGCCGGGCGACAGATCAGCCAGATCACTGCGCCCACCTTGATCGGCGATGGTCTCGACGACGAGCTCGTGCCGGTCGCGAATGACCATGAGCTGGCCGGCGCGATCCCCGGCGCCAAATTGGCGCTGTACCCGGACTCGGGCCACGCGTTCTTGTTCCAGTACGAGGGAGAGTTCCTCGACCTGGTCCAGCGCTTCCTTGATGACTGAGATGCGCCAACGCCCCACAACGTGCGCACGGCTAACTTCACCCCGTGAGGCCTGAGCGCATCGTCATCGTCGGCATCTCGCCGCGAGTGACGGCTACACATGGCTCCCGAGTCGTCGTGTCCTCGAGGTCCGGGCAAGCTCGGTGACGGACCACGGAGGCGATACCCATCACGGCGACCGGATCGTGCTGTGCATCGGCGAACAGCTGAGCGGCATCGGAGGTGCCGTCGGGGCCATGCTCGCCAGTGCTCCGATCAAGCGCTGCCGACTGCAGATGATGCAGACTGCGCCCGACACCGAACGCTTGTCGACGGGGATCGCAGCCGAGACGTTCGACGGGAGGGGGACGTGAGCGCTTTCGAGCTGGTTGCCCTGGACATGGCCGGGACGACGGTTGCCGACGGGGGAGTGGTGGAGGAGGCGTTCGCTGCGGCCATCCATGAGATCGGCGTGCCGAAGCCACCCGATCAGTCCGATGACCATCCTGCGAGCGATCCTCTCGCTTACGTCCGAAGGACGATGGGCCGGTCGAAGATCGAGGTCTTCACCGCTCTCTACGGCGATCCAGCAAGAGCGGCGGCTGCCAACGGCGCGTTCGAGGCCGCCTATGAGCGGGCCGTCGGCCGCGGGGCGGTGCAGCCGATCAACGGCGCGTTCGACGCCATCGAGGCGTTCCGGGGTGGGGGACTCAAGGTGTGCCTGACGACGGGTTTCTCGGGTGGGACGCGTGACGCCATCATCGACCGCCTCGGTTGGAGCCAGCTCGTCGATCTGGTGCTGTCACCCGCGGATGCAGGCCGGGGACGACCATGGCCCGACATGATCCTCACGGCGGTGATCCGGCTCGAGATCAGCAGTGTCGCCAGCGTCGCCGTGGCTGGCGACACCACGAGCGATCTGTGGGCGGGTCACCGCGCCGGGGCGGGCGTCGTGGCGGGCGTTCTCACCGGCGCCCATACGAGAGAGCAACTGCAGACCGCTCCGCACACCCACATCCTCGACGACGTGACGGCGCTCCCGTCGCTGCTGCTCTAGCTGCCGGCAGGATCGGGCTGTGATGCGAGCCGAGTGTCCGGTTCCCCGGCTTCGGACGACCCCGGCTCGCCTGCCGGCTGAGAGTCGTCCGCGCCCGGACCGGAACCACGATTCTCACCGACATCGGACCAGTGGGCGAGGCGCCGTTGGAAGTCCTCGACGCGGCGGCGCTTTCGGCGGGACTGCTGGGTTCGGGCACACGCGTCGAGCGGGATCCGGCGCCCGTTAGACAACCGGATCACAACGGTCTGGTTCGGGCTCTTGGCAACCGAGCTCTCCCCGAGGCTGACGTCACCGACCGAGGCTCGGTGGATGCGGTGAGTCGAGAAGAGGTTGCGCGCTTCGAGCTCGTCGCCACGGACCACGACGGCCATGCTGAGGAGCCGGTAGTGGTAGGCGATCCAGACCACCAGGGAAGCGGCCGCCAGCGCCGCCCATGGTGTACCCCGGCCCATAAGCGCGATCGTGATGAGCACGGCGATGAAGCCGCCGATGCCTAGCAACAACGCCTGGGCGATCCGGCCTCCGAGCGCGGTCTTGATCTCGATCTCGGGCGACCCCGCCCGGTGCCGGTCCCCTCGCGTTCCCAAGCTCACACTCACCATATTGGCGGTCCTAACGCCACAAGCGGTGGCAAGCGCACCGGGTTGGTGAAGAGCCGAACTCGGTACGCGGTTGCCCGATCACGGGATGGTGGTCGGAGTCGCCGGCGGGGTGAACTCGTTATTCGGCACGCTCGCGGAGTATTTCGTCATTTTCATGTCGAACGTGCCCGTCGACGCTGACCCCTCGGCTTGCGCGATAACGCCCTGTGAGGTCACGCAGTACGTCCAGTGATCGGAGTTGGTCGTCAGGTGGTAGCTCACGCACGTCACCGGCTGGCCGGCGATGGTGTTGGTCGACGTGGCGGTGCCGACGGCGGTGCTCTCGTCAGCTTTGAGGGTCTGGGCCAGAGTCGTCGAGCTGTACGCGTTCTCGAACTCCTTGATCATCGTGGCGAAGGCTGCTCCCGCGCCGCCTACGCCCGAGTAGCAATGCCAGCTGCCAGACTCCTGGACACAGATATCTGTCGCCGTGCCGGCCAGGATCTCCTCGAACTGACCGGTCGTGTTGACAACACCGAACAGGGAATCCGAGCCGGAATGGGCGAGCGTGAGCTTCATGGTCGTCGACTGCGTCGACGCCGTCACCGAGTACGTCGCCACGAATGTGGCGCTCTGGCCGGTCTCGATCTGGGACTCGATCTTGCTGAGGGACGCACTGCCCGAAGCCGAGCTGGTCGAGCTCGTGGAACTGGCCGCGCTCGTGGAGCTGCTCGTGGAACCACTGGCGCCCGTCGACGTGGTGGTGGTCTTCGCCGAGTTGGACGAGGATCCACAGGCACTCACAACGAGGATCACCGTAGCCAAGGCGATGCCCGTAATGACACGACGCGCCAAGCCTGGGTGAGTCGTCGCGAGCAGCAACCGCCGTTCGGTGACGTTCGAATCCATCAGTGGTCCTCCTTGGGGCACTCTCGCAGGTGCCGAGACACGTCGTCGACGTAAGACATTCATTCTCGCACGCTTGAGCCTGCAGAGCGCGAATCCGAGGTCGGTGCGGGCATCAGACGAGCGTTGGATCAGGCGCGTTCGTAGATGATGAACGACGTCCGGTGTGCCACGACATCGTAGAGAGACCGGGCGGGGCTGTTGAATTCCTGAGTCTCCCAGTACGTCCGGACGGCACCGCGCCGATCTGCTTCGGCGTAGACCGCCTCGATCAATTGCCGCGCCGTGCCTGTGCCCCGGTAGGTGGGGTCCACGTAGAGGTCCTCGAGGTAGCAGTACGAATCCTTCGACCAGGTCGACGGGTGGAAGACAATGTGGGCGAAGCCGACCGGTCGTCGCCCGTCGGCCAGCGCCACGAGCCCGACCAGGCCGTCACGGCCGGTACAGAGCCGGTCGAAGGTCACCTCGGTCACCTCGTCGGCGACGTCGCCCCGGTAGAAGTGCAGGTAGCCGCGCCAGAGCTGCTGCCAGCCCTCGCGGTCTTCCTGCTCGAGTTGCCGGATCATCGCGCTCCTCCTTCGGCCGATGACGCCCAGTCTGCCGCGGCCGTCGGTCACAGCAGGTCCGCTCAGTGAGGCTCGACCGCTACCGTCAAACGCCATGACCAACACGGTGGACAGCACCGACGGCGTTGCCGAGCGGCGGGAGAGCGTGCTCGTCATCACGGCCCATCCCGACGACGTCGACTTCGGCGCAGCAGGCACGGTGGCGACCTGGACGGCCGCTGGCATGGACGTGGCGTACTGCATCGTCACCGACGGTGCCGCTGGTTCATCCGACCCCGAGGTTCACCTTGTCACGCTGTCCGCACGGCGGCAGAGCGAGCAACGGAAGGCTGCGGCTGAAGTGGGCGTGAGCGAGGTGATCTTCCTCGACTACCCCGATGGGCGACTCGAGGTGTCCTTCGACCTCCGCCGAGACCTGAGCCGGGTGATCCGCATGGTGAGACCTGACCGGGTCATCGCGCAGTCTCCGGAACGCAACTGGGAGCGGATCCGGGCGAGCCACCCGGATCACCTGGCTGCGGGAGAGGCGGCGTTGCAGGCGGTGTACCCGGACGCACGGAACCCCTACGCGCACCCCGAGCTTCTCACCGCCGGACTGGAGCCGCATGCAGTCGGTGAGGTGTGGTTGATGGCGTCACCGAAGGCTGATCGCTTCGTGGACATCACCGAAGTCATGGAACGAAAGATCGCGGCGCTGACCTGCCATGAGAGCCAGATCGCCGATCCGAAGCAGCTCGAGGAGATGGTGCGCCGCTGGGCTGAGGCGACGGCGGAGCGCGGAGGGCTCGGGCCGGGACGTTACGCCGAGGCCTTTCAGGTGATCGACACGCAGTGATCTCGAGCCATTGCCAAGGAAGTCGGCTACGGCGATACTGCCAATCAGGACATGGCTCAGCACGCGAGCCGCCGAATCCCGAGGGGGAAACGACGAGTGGAGAAGACGGCATACGAGGCGGGAGCACCATCGTGGGTGGATCTGGGCACCCCCGATCCACGTGCGGCGGCGGGTTTCTACTCGAGGCTGTTCGGCTGGGAGGTGAAGGATCTCGGTGAGGAGTCGGGCGGCTACCAGATGGCAGAGATCGGCGGAGTACCCGTGGCTGGCCTCGGCCCGCAGATGAACCATGGTGTCCCGCCGTACTGGACGACCTACATCGCGACCGACGATGCCGAGGCGACGTCGGCGCGCGTCAAGGCTGCCGGTGGCCGCGTGCTCGCCGAGCCGTTCGACGTGTTCGATTCCGGGCGGATGGCCGTGTTCGCCGATCCGACGGGTGCACCGTTCTCCACTTGGCAGGCGGGCGTGCACACCGGCTCGGGCTACGTCGACCAGCCTGGCTCGATGTCCTGGCACGAGCTCTACACCCGCGAACCCGCCACCGCGATGTCGTTCTACAGCGCTGTGTTCGGGTGGGAACCGGCCGAGGAGGACATGGACGGCTCCACCTACACGCTGTGGAAGCTCGGGGATGCCGCCGTTGGCGGGATGATCGCCATGGACGGGAACTCCCCGGCGGAGGTGCCGGCACACTGGCTTGTGTACTTCGCAGTGGACGACTGCGATGCCTCCGTGACACGTGTCGACGAGCTGGGCGGTAGCGTCATCATGCCACCGATGGATGTGCCGCCAGGACGATTCGCAATCGTGAGCGATCCGAACGGAGCGATGTTCGCGGTGATACAGCTCACCGAGGGCGCCACGGTCGGCGATTGAGACAAGCGGACGAAGACAGCTGAGGACGAAGACAGCTGAGAAGGTTGGGTACCGGACTCAGGGCCCAAACTAAGGAGGCGAATGTGGCGAGCATCATCGGTTTCCCAAACCCGGTCAACGAGACGTCGGCGCGCGTAGTCGCCGGCGGGGTCGTGGCAATGGCGAGCGCGACAGTCGCGCTTGACCAGCCGTGGATCCTCGTCCCGCTCACCTACGGGTTCGCTGCCCGAGTGCTCACCGGCCCGAAGCTGAGCCCACTCGGCCAGTTGGCGACGAAGGTCGTGACGCCGCGCCTCAACATCGAGCACCGCCTCGTGCCAGGTCCGCCAAAGCGTCTCGCCCAAGGCGTGGGACTTGCGATGTCGGGCACGTCGCTCGTGTTGGCGGCTACGGGCCACAAGCGGGCGGCGTACCGTGTACTTGCCGGCCTGATCGGCGCAGCCGGCCTCGAGGCGTTCTTCGGTTTCTGCATCGTCTGCCGGCTCTTCCCGTTGCTGATGAAAGCCGGGCTCGTCCCGGAAGCCGTCTGCGAGGAGTGTGCTGACGTCTGGGCGGCGAACAAGGCGAACAAGCGGTCGGGGTTCGCTTCGACCGGCAGCGGCGACGACGAGGCGAGTGCCGCCTGATCGGCCAGCTGCCGCTGTGACCGTGAGCGCAACGTCCCGGTGCCAGCTGCCGCTGTGAGCGCAACGTCACGGTCCGCACGCCGCACCGGCCGATGCCGCCCGGTACCGGTACGCCGGCCAAGCGCCCTGTTGGCCACCGCCGTCGGGCTCGGACTGGCGGCGGTCTCCTTGGCGTCCTGCACGCCGTCGAGCGCCGGCCGGGGCGCGACGACGACCGAGCATCATCGCGGCCCGCCTCCTGCCACCGCGTACCACCTGCCTGCCGGAGTGGTGCACCCCATCTCGTTCGCTCGCCAGTTCCTCCCTGCGAGGTTCGCCACCGCTCCCACCACTGCCGCGTGCCTGGCGCAATTCGCCATCGCCTGTTATTCGCCGCTGCAGCTCCGAGCGGCCTACGACGTGGGCCCGCTGCTGAGGTCAGGCGACGACGGCCGGGGGGAGACCATCGTGATCGTCGACTGTTTCGGCTCGCCCACGATCGTGTCCGACCTCGCCACGTTCGACCACACGTTCCACATCCCCGCACCGCCCTCGCTGACCATCGTGACACCCGCCGGCGCGATCCCGCCGTGGGACTCAGCCTCGGATGGGCCGATGGTGGGATGGGGCGTGGAGACCTCACTCGACGTCGAAAACGCCCACGCCATGGCACCGGGGGCACGCATCGTCCTGGTGGAGACGCCCGTAAACGAGACCGAGGGCACGGCAGGCTTCCCGCAGATCGAGACCGCCGAGAACTGGGCGATCACTCACGAGAACCCAGCCGTGATCAGCCAGAGCTTCGGGGCGACGGAGGAGACCTTCCCGAGCCCACGGTCGATCCTCGGCCTTCGATCTGCGTACGTTCTTGCCGAGCGCGATCACGTCACGGTGCTGGCCGCCACGGGCGACGACGGCAGCACCAACCAGTCGCAGGTCTCGGGATCGAACCTGTTCACCACGAGGGCGATCGACTGGCCCGGGAGCGACCCCTTGGTAACGGCCGTCGGCGGCACCCAGGTCCACCTCTCACAGTCGGGCGCGCGGCTGCTGCCCGATGTTGTGTGGAACGACACGAACCTGCTCGGTACGCCGGCGGCCGGCTCCGGGGGTACGTCGTCGGTGTTCGGCAGGCCGGCGTTTCAGAAGTCCGTCGCTGCCATCGTGGGAGCGCACCGTGGCGTGCCCGACGTGAGCCTCAGCGCGGCCGAAGACGGAGGAGCGCTCGTGTACGAGTCGTTCCCGGGAATCCAGCCCGACTGGTACATCATCGGTGGAACGAGTGAGGCGACACCGCTGTTCGCCGGCATAGTCGCCGATGCTGACCAGGCGGTCGGACGGCACTTGGGTGACCTCAACGCCGATCTGTACGAGCTCGGGGCCGAGCACGCCACGGGGATCGTTGACATAACGGCTGGGTCGAACACGGTCACCTTTCAGCAGGACGGACGCACCGTGACGGTCCCGGGCTACCAGGCGGTCGCCGGCTACGACCTGGCCAGCGGTCTCGGCACCATCGACGCGGCCGACTTCGTAGCCGAGCTGAAGGCGCTGGTCAGTTAACCGGATTCGCCGGGTTCGGCCTCGTTTGCAGCTAAGATCAACTTAGTCCGCTCGAGCGAAAGGAGGTCCGTGGAGATGACTGTGATCTGCCCGTTGTCGGTCCATGTTGGCCGAGCGCTCGAGTGCTCGCTCGCTTGATCCGTCTGATGCTCCCACCGTGCCGACGTTGAAGCCGCCCGGCTGAGGAACTCACCCCGATCAGCCGACGCACCGGCGCTCTCTCGTCCTCGAGGAGCTTCCACAAGTTGAACGAACCAACTGCAGTACCTCTGGGCAGGCTGCCCGCGTCCATCACCGGGGCGGCACTCATCGAGCTCGGCTGGGACGCCGGCTTCGAAGCCGCCCTTCAAGAACTCATCACGACTCTGGCGCCCGGGCCCCATCGCTCAGTCGCCATTGGCCGCGTGCTGCGGAGGGACAAGACCGTCTGCTCGGTCGCGTTCCCGGAGCCCGCTGCGAACGTACCGATCAATCCGCGCCTGGTGTCCTCGCCGTTGGAAGCGCCGACGACGGGAGATTTCGTGCTGGTGGTCGACGGTGAGATCCGATCCGTGCTCGAACGGCGAACCTCCATGATGCGCGCCGGTCACCGCGACCTGTCGGCCCAGCTGCTCGCAGCGAACGTGGACATGGTGCTCGTCGTGTCGTCGCTCGCCAACGCGTTCCGCGCCCGCAGGATCGAACGGCTGCTCGTGGTCGCCTGGCAGACCGGAGCAATCCCCGTCGTCGTGCTGACGAAAGCCGACTGTTGCGAGGACGTCGGTGCGGCCTACGACGAGACCTCCGCTGTGGCGCCGGGCGTCCCGATCCACGTCGTCAGTGCGATCACGGGTGACGGGATCGCCGCGCTCGCCGACGAGCTCGCTCCTCGCACGACGGCGGTCATGATCGGGTCGTCGGGCGCAGGGAAGTCGACGCTGGCGAACGCGCTGGGCGGCGGGGCTGTCGACCTCGCCACAGCCGAAGTCCGGTCAGACGGGAAAGGACGTCATACGACCGTGACGAGGGAGCTCGTGCAGCTGGCGAACGGCGCGCTCATGATCGACACACCGGGCCTGCGCGCCATCGGCCTCTGGGATGCCAGCGAAGCGCTCGGAGAGGCGTTCAGCGACATCGCGGAGCTGGCGGCTGCCTGCCGCTTCGGTGATTGCGCCCACGACAGCGAACCGGGTTGCGCTGTCAAGGCGGCGATCGCCGCCGGGGAGTTCGACGCCGACCGGTTGGAGAGCTACCGGAGTCTGCAGCGAGAGCAGCAGCGTCTTGCGGCTCGCACGGACGCCCGGCTCAGGGCTGAGCGCGGTGCGGAACTGCGGGCCATGTACCGCGAGCGCAACACCACCAACTACCGGTAGGGCTCAGGGAGCTGCCAATGGCGCCGGCCCGGCCTCACCGCCGGTGCCGTCCATCCGTCGCCGGCGGCGGACCCAGAGCACCGCGCCCACCATCAGCGCCGCCAGTGCGGCAGGAAACGCCCATCCTGCCGCCAGCAGCACGCCTCGGGCGACGGCAACGGTGTTACGGCCAGCGAGCGACAAGGCTCGGGAGAGCGCACCCTGCCGCGCCGGACGAGGAGCGGGACCGGCGCTTTGCAGGGCGACGTCGAGGGTGGCGAAGCTCGCCCGGTTGACGAGGGAGGACTCCTGAGCCGTGAGTTGCTCGATCTCGCCTTCGACGCTGAACAGCTGATCCTGGACATCGAGGATCGACGGGATTGACCCGGCTCGGCTCATGAGCGATCGCAACGACGTCTCTTCGGTTGTGAGGTTGATGATGCGGGCGCGCAAGTTGATGCTCTCCCCCGTCACGTCCTGCCCGTTCAACTGCTCGCTCAGCGTGTGCCCGTCGCCGCTGATCTCACCGACGAGCTTCGAGAAGTCGGCGCTCGGGACCCGCAGTACGAGTGAGGCGGTGGTCGTGCCGCTCGTCGACGACGAGGACACGAAACCCCCCAGCGCGTTCACCTGCCCCGACACCTGGTCGAAGATCCGGGTGACCGACCCCGGCCTGAGTTGAAGCGTGATGCTGCCCGTGCGGACGATGAGCGGGGCTGCGGGCGCCACGGTGACCCCGAGCTCGGAACCGCTCTGCCCTGTCGTGCCGGCGCTGTGCTGCCCGAACGCCTGGCTCGCCACGGTTGTCATGGAGTGGGCGATACTCGGCATCCCGGTCGCCGCCGTTCCGCTCGACCCGGTGCAGGCTGCCAGAACGGCACCGGCAGCGACGAGAAAGGCGCTGCCTGTGATCAAGGCGCGCCCGTGTCCGGCTTGTCGAGGCTTGCTAGGTCCTGCTGTGCTCGTGAACACGGTTCGCTCCTCTGGTCGCTGGCCGGGCCCGGGATGCCCGTCGGTGCTTCGTTGGACGAACCGAGGTGATCCCTAGTTCCCGGTAGGGACGTGCCCTACGATTCGTCCATCTCCGACGTCCCTGGCAAGCCGAACGCTGGGTCGGTACCCGACGACGACACGCATGCCGTCGCGGCAGCTCGGGACGGCGACCGGGCGGCGCTCGAGTCGCTGCTCCGTCGCCACTACGACCGTTGCTATGCCATCTGCCGCCGGCTCCTCGGCAACGACCAGGACGCGCTGGACGCGACGCAAGAAGCGATGATCGCGATCGCCCGGAGCATCGGGTCGTTCAACGGGCGGAGTAGCTTCTCCACCTGGACGTACCGCGTCGCCACCAACGCGGCCCTTGACGAGCTCCGCCGGCGCCGGCGGCGCCCGCTCGTGGACTCCTCGATCGGAGCGGGTGAGCGAGTCACGACGCTCGATCAGTGGCCCGACTCTGCTCGTCCGGACGAGGTGGGCGACTCCGTAGCCGCCCGCCTGTCGCTCGACCAGGCACTGGAACAGGTGTCGGAGGAACATCGGGTCGCGGTGGTGCTCCGAGACATGCTCGACCTCGAGTACGGGGCGATCGCCGAAGTGCTGAGAGTGCCGATCGGAACCGTCCGCTCACGAATCGCCCGCGGGCGATTGGCGCTCGCTCAGGCGCTGGAGGCCGGCCGGCCGTCCAGTACTGGCGCTGATCGGGCGCCGGAACCCTCAGGGAACCGCGACCGTCCCGGCGGCGTCCAAGCTCGTGGACCGCGACTATGACTGACGATCATCTTCCACCGCCCCGGACCGACGGGATGGAGCACCCGAGCGCGCCGGAGCTGTCCGCGTTCGTGGACGGCCTGCTGTCGGCCCGCCAGACGGCCGTGACCAGCGCGCACCTCGAAGCATGCCTCGGGTGCGCGCATGAGCTCAGCTTGCTGCGGTCGGCGCGAGAAGTACTGCTCCAACGAGGCCGGCCGGTGCCTCCAGCCGGAGCTGAGGACAGCGCCGTGGTGGCAGCGATGGCCTCGGTGGCCCGAGCCGCCCGCGACGCCGCACAACCCGGTGCGCTGCCGATCACAACAGCTGCAGCCACCCCGGCATCGTCGCCTGAGTCGTCGGCCGCGCGCCCTGAGGCGCGCCCTGCGGGCGACGTCAGTGCTCGCCGCGGGCAGCCAGCGCCCGCGGGTTCAGTCAAGGCGGCGCCGTGGATGCCGCAGTCCTGGGACGCTGAGCAGTCGAAGCGCCGCGCCCTGGCCCGCCATCGTCAGCTCAGGGTGGCCACCAGGGCTGCCGTCGTCGTGCTCATCCTCGGTGCGCTCGGTGGCGCCGGGT
>JBEKLQ010000041.1:0-44612 GCA_050010115.1 Acidimicrobiales bacterium
TTTGGATTCCAACCCCGAGTCTCTCGGGGCCGCTCCAACGACCGGTGGATGGTCGCTATTTACGCGCCTTTTCCTGTAAAAGCCCTGGTCACAGGCTTGCTACCTATCCGCGCGGCCTCTTATTCCAAAGGCCAACACTCTTATCCCAAAGGCCAACACTGAGCAAGGCCGACACGAGGCCGAAACAGAGGACGACTGCCGTCGAAACCGCGCTGTCTGACAGATAGCCTCATCTGATCCTCATCGACGTGGTCGCTGCTCCCCGGGCTCGGCGATCACGACTGAGGCGGCGACCGACAAGGGAGCACCGATTGGCCAAGGTCCTCTACACCGCACGAGCGCACGTGACCGGAGGGCGCAACGGTCACGGGCGCACGAGCGAGGGTGATCTCGAGGTGGACCTTCGGACGCCGACGGAGATGGGCGGCTCGGGTGGCGGGACGAACCCGGAGCAGCTGTTCGCAGTCGGCTATGCGGCGTGTTTCGAGAGCGCCCTCGCCGTCATCGCCCGCCGCCGCCGCATCGAGGTCGGCGAGGTCACCATCGACTCGGCGGTGAGCCTGCTGCCCACCGGCGAGGGAGGCTTCGACCTGTCCGTCAGGCTCGACGTATCGTTGCCCTCGGTCGACGATCGCGAGACGGCGACCGACCTCGTCCGAGCAGCCCATCAGGTCTGCCCCTACTCCAAGGCCACACGAGGCAATGCCGAGGTCGAGCTTCTCCTGAGTGGCGAACCGATTTGAGCGAACCGCTCCCGGCGTGGGCACGCCGCTCGTCGGCGCACAACCCGGCTGTCGACCCTGCGGCGAGGCGAGCTACCTTCGTCTGATGGCGGACGCACGAACCGATGAAGCCGCACGTCGGAGGGTCGCCCTGCTCCCTGACACCGAGTTGACCGCCACGCTCCGAGAGGCGGTCTGGGCATCGGGCTGCGAGGTCGTTTCCGACGTCGAACGTGCCGAGGGCCTCATCTGGTGCTCACCCAGTCCCAAGGGCCTCGAGGCTGTCTTGCAAGCGGCACCCGGTCTGGCTTGGATCCAGTTGCCGTTCGCCGGCATCGAGGAGTTCGTGCCCCTGCTCTCGACCGATCGCGTCTGGGCGGCTGCGAAGGGCATCTACGGCCCGGCCGTCGCCGAATTCGCCCTCGCCCTGACGCTTGCCGGCCTGCGGCGGGTCGGAACCTTCGCCAGGGCGCACTCCTGGAAGTCGGTCGAGCAAATCAGCCTGTGGGACGCCAAGGTGACCATCCTCGGGGGCGGCGGGATCGCCCGATCGCTCGTCGGCCTTCTCGCGCCGTTCCACTGCGACATCGTGGTCGTGAGGCGGACGGACGCCCCGATCGAAGGAGCCCGGATCGAGCAGGCGGACCGCCTTCCGGAGGCGCTGGCGGGAGCCGCTGCCGTCGTGCTGGCGCTTCCTCTGACTCCAAAGACAAAGGGCTCGGTCGACGGGAGGTTCCTCGGCCTCATGGACTCGCATGCCTGGCTTGTCAACGTCGCCCGAGGGGGCGTCGTCGTCACCGCCGACCTGGTGACAGCGTTGCAGCGCGGCACGATCGGTGGAGCCGCGCTGGACGTGACGGATCCCGAACCGCTCCCGGACAGCCACCCACTCTGGGCCCTCGACAACTGCATCATCGCCCCACATGCCGCCAACACCTTTCAGCTCGGTACACAGCATTTGGTGGCACTGGTGAAGGAGAACGCCACACGCTTCCAGAGGGGCGAGCCGCTCCTCGGGCGCGTCGACGTCGGGGCCGGCTACTGACAAGGTGGACTGGCGGAAAGAGCCGACCGGTACCGGTACTGCAACGGAGAGGCCACGCACTGACTGCGGTGCGCGGCGGCTGGCTGACGGCGATCAGCGCCGTGCAGATCGCGCTGTGCATGCGGGTCGGATGGTGCGACGATGGCTGATCCGACCAAGGAGGCCAAGCCGCTGGAGGCTGCTGAGCTGCGTGCGGTGCAGGCACCGCTCAAGGACCGCTATCGCGCTGAGCCAGCCGCCGCGCAGATCACACTCACAGCCGAGGGCCGCCTGGGCGACGGGTCGGTCAGCTGCTCGGTGCGCTGACAAGACTCCTCCCGCCGACGATGTCTCCCTGGAGCTCCCTCGGTCGCTGTATTTCGCTCAGCATTCGAAGAAGTGGAGGGGTGGCGTCGGCTTCATCACCCTCGAGCGTGACTGCACCCAGGCAAGGTGAAGTTCTGCAATAAGCCCCTGGTAGACGGGGTTTGAAAACTGTCCACTCAGGTCCGCCACACAACAGCGCAGGTCAGACCCCTATGCTTCAAGAGCCGACCGAAGATGGGGGGCGGTGTCAGCCGACCGCCGCCTCACCCGACAGCTCGCAGATCGAGCGCCGGGCGTCTTCGGAAAGATGCAGCGTCGCCTCCCACCCGGAGGTCGTCGGTGTGATCACATCGCCGATGGCGACCTCGACGTGGCCCCTCCTCGGGAACTTCTCGCCTGGGCGCACGACGTCGCGACTTCCGCGGATGCCGACCGGTACGACCGGGACGCCGACGTCGGTCGCCGCGCCGAACGCCCCGAGGTGGAAGGGCCGCACCCCGACGGCGCGATCCAGGCCGCCCTCGGGGAAGACCGCGAGGGGTCGACCGGACCGCAGCACCTCGGTGAGCTTCCGGGCACCTGCAACCTCTTTGGCTACGCCCTCGCGGTCGCCGGCCACAAAGGTGAGCGGCGACGGGAAGGACTCGATGAGCGCCAAGCCGTCGAGGAAGCTCATGTGGTTCGCGACAACGACGTACGAGCTGGTGAGGTCGGGCGGCGCGCCGATAACCTCGAAGCGCACGCCGGCACCGATCCCGAGCGCCCGGCCGGCCAAGCGGACGAGCCGCCAGCGGAGCCGGACCGTGGGCAGCGCCAAGACGGCGAGCCACACCGGAGCACCGACGACGATGACGACGGCCCAGGTGAGGCCGGCGGACGGGAGTGACCGCGCGGAGCGCCCGAAGCGCCGCAGCCGGGGCGCGCTCGCCGACCAGGCAAAGCGCACGACTTGCCACCGCACCCCCCTTGCACGCCTCCCGATCTGATGGTGCTCGTAGCGGTCTCGAGTGGCTGCCCTGCGGATCTTGCCACTCGGGGTCTTGAGGACGCTGCCCGGCGGTGCGAGCACGATCTCGTCTGCGGCCACGCCTGCGACGTCGACGGTGGCGACTGCGATCCTCCGCTGGAGGTCGGAGCGCGCTTCGGAGTCGTTGCGGCCGAGGTTCGTCTCTGCCACCACGACCAGCCGCTCGGTGCCAAGGCGCGGGTCATCGCTCGCGAACACGGCGACGCAGCCACGTCGGACGCCGGCGACGTCGCCGATCGCCTCTTCGATCTCCTCCGGGTTCAGGTTCCGCCCCGCCCGGATCACGAGGTCCTTGGCCCGGCCGGTGAGGTGCAGCTCCCCGCCTGCCAGATAGCCGATGTCGCCCGTGTCGAGCCAGTCGCCGTGGCGCAGGGCCTCGGTGGCAGCGGGATCGCCGAAGTAACCGCTCGTCGCCGAGGGTCCGCGGAACTCCACTCCGCCTTGGACGCGCTCGGGAACCTCGCGGCCAGTCGCGTCGACGATCCGCACCGCGTAACCCGGGAGCGGCCGCCCGCACGACACCACGAGGCGTGCGAGGGCCTCGTCTGTGACGGGGACCGCCCGCCCGGATCGTGCGAGGGTGTCGCGGTCGATCGCGTCGATCACCGGAAGGCGCCCGAGGGGCGGGAACGTAAGTCCGACGGCCGTCTCGGCGAGGCCGTAGACGGGCGTCATTGCTTCGGGCCGGAAGCCGTAGGGGCCGAATCGCTCGGCGAAGCGCCGGATCGTGTTCGCGCTCACGGGTTCGGCGCCGTTGCAGGTGAGACGCCAAGAGGAGAGGTCGAGCCCTGCCAGCTCGTCGTCGGCGATGTGGCGCACGCAGAGCTCGTAGCCGAAGTTCGGCGACGCCGACAGAGTGCCGTGGTGCTGCTGGACGGCTCGCAGCCACCGCACGGGGCGAGCGAGGAATGAGAGCGGCGACATGACGGCGAACATGTAGCCGAAATAGAGGCTCGTGAGCCACCCTCCGATGAGGCCCATGTCGTGATAGAGCGGAAGCCAGCTGACGAACGTGTCATCGGCGCTCACTCCGGCCGCCGCCCCCAGAGTGCGGATGTTCGCAAGCAGCTGATCGTGGGTGAGTACGACGCCCTTCGGGTGGCCGGTGCTGCCGGACGAGTACTGGACGAGTGCGGTGTCGCCCGGTCGGACGACCGGGAGCCTCAGTCCACCTTGGTCGGTCGAACGCATCTCCTCTACGGTGACGCACCCCTGAAGTCCGGGAACGCCGGCCCGGAGCAGGTGCGCCGACGGCGCGACGGTCTCGTCCGTTACCAGTAGGGTCGCTTTCACATCGCGAAGGATGCGTGCCTGGCGGCGGAGGTGCTCCTCGAGGAGCGACGCCCGGCTGGGAGGGTACAGGGGTACCGGTACGCCTCCCGCGAGGAGCACGCCACAGAAAGCGTCGAAGTAGTCCGGGTGAGTGGGCAGCATGAGCGCGACGGCGTCACCGGGCGCAATCCCGTGCTTGCGGAGGCCGTTCGCCACCTCGCGGCTTCCTGCTGCAAGTTCGCCATAGGTCCGCTCGACCAAGGGCGTCGTATCGGATAGGTGCAGCACTCGGGTATGCGGCCGGTCGGGTTCGTGCTCGGCATACCACGCGAGCGCGTCGAGGAGCGTGCCCGCCTCGAAAGGCGCCTCGCCGGCGTGCTCCCGAGTCGCCCGCTGCGGCGTCGGCTCGGGGAGCGGTCCCTCGATCGGCGGCTGCCCGCGGGCTGCCCGCACGGCCCGGACCCAATCCTCTGGCGTCGCCCCCTTCGCGAAGACCTCGTCGGCGAGCGTCACCTCGAACGCGTCCTCCACCCGTGACCGGAACTCGACGAGCGCAAGGCTGTCGATACCGAGGTCGGCGGCGAGCCGGCTCCGGAGCCGGACCGGCGAGAGCGCTGCGTCGGGGTGCAGCTCTGCCGCCAGCTTGCTGGCAATGACGAGGATTCGATCGGCGTCGGTGCGTCCGTCAGGCCTGACTCCGTCCACACCTCCTGCCCCAGATGGGGTGCGTGCCATAGCGACACGATGGCGTCGGGCACCCGAGGTGCCTAGGGGCGAACGTCACGAACTGGTGCCGAGACCCTCGTGCGCGCTAGGTGCCGGAGGAACTCGGCTCGGCACCCTCGGCGTAGTCCAGTGCCCAGCGCGCCGCCGCCTCGTCGACTCGTTCCTCGGCCTCGCGAAGCTTCTCGAGAAACGGTCCTCGCGGGTCCGCGATGACGCGATCGACTACTGCTTGGTACTCGGCCGACGCTTCACGAAGCGCTTGCTGGGCGGCCTGTGCTTTCTCGGAAAGGTTCTCCATGGTCCGGCAGGATACGCCGTCGCACCCCCCGACTTTCGCCCCCCATCTCTCGACGGCGTTGTGTTCAGGAAGGGGTCGGAGGTTCGAGCGCGTCTTTTTGGATCTTGCCGGTCGACCCTTTGGGCAGTTCCTCACGGAAAACGACGCTCCGCGGGTACTTGTAGGCAGCAAGACGCGTCTTGACGTAACTGATCAGCTCCTCCTCGGTGGCGGCCGCCCCTTTCCTCAGCTCGACGTACGCCTTGATGTCTTCACCCAGGAGATGGTGTGGCACACCGACGACAGCTGCCTCGGCGACACTCGGATGGGTGTACAGCACCTCTTCAACCTCGCGGGGATAGACGTTGTAACCGCCGCGGATGATCAGATCCTTCTTCCTGTCGACGATGAAGAAGAACCCGTCCTCGTCCAACCACGCGAGGTCACCGGTATGGAACCAGCCTCCCGAGAACGCCTCGGCCGTGGCCTCAGGGTTCTTGAAGTATCCCTTCGGCGTGTTGACGCCGCGAACGACCAGTTCCCCGACATGTTCGGCCCCGGTCGGCAGCACCTGGCCCTCGTCGTTCCAGATCGCCACCTCTACTCCCCAGATGGGCTTGCCGACGCTGTAGATCTTGCGCTCCTCGGCGCTGACGTTGAATGTCGTGGTGGAAGCGGTCTCCGTCATGCCGTAGCCCTCCAGGATGACAATCCCGAATTTCTTCTCGAACGCGTCAATGACCTCTGCCGGGATTGCCGCCCCGCCTGAGATCCCAACTCGCAGCGACGAAAGGTCGAAGTCGTCGAGGTTCGGGCTGTTGAGCAGAGCGATGTACATGGTCGGCACACCCTCGAAGACTGTGATCCCGTCGCGTTGGATGACCTCCAAGACTTTGGTGACGTCAAAACGTGGGACGAGCGACATCGTGGCTCCGAAGCGCACGCACACGTTGAGCTGGCTGCTCAAACCGAACACGTGGAACAAGGGGAGCACCACCATGACGATGTCGTCGGGTCGGATGCCGAAGAGCCGACCGGGTGTGTCGGCGTTCATGTACAGCTGGAAGTGCGTCAGCTCGGCGCCTTTGGGATGACCGGTCGTCCCTGAGGTGTAGACGATGGCCGCCGTGTCGCCTGGATCCGTCTGCTCGAAAATTGGCGTCTCGGGCTGCTCACCGGCGAGCAGATCCTCAAAGGGACGACCGACGCTCACCTCGGGTATTCCGGGCGTGTGAACGACCCAGATGCGATCGACGCCCGCGTCGGCGGCGCCTTGAGCGGCCTCGACGGCGAATCCCGCCCAGGTGATCAGGGCTCGCGCCTCCGAGTCCCCGAGATGGTAGGCGACCTCCGGAGCTCGTAGCAGGACGTTGAGCGGAACGACGACCGACCCGGCCTTGAGAATTCCGAAGTAGGCAATGAGGAACTGCGGAAGGTTCGGAAGCTGCAGCCCGATTGCGTCGGTCGGCCCGATGCCCTCGCGGCGCAGACCGGCGGCAAAGCGGTCCGAGAGCGCGTCGAGCTCAGCGTAGGTCAGCGCACCGCCGTCAAACAGCGCCACTGGCTTGGTCGGCTGCGCTCGTGCCGACTCACGCAACATGATCGCCAGATTGAGACTCATGGAACCGCTCCCTCCCGCGGGCCTTTCCCGACCCCCTTCGTCGTGATGCTAGGGATGGCGGGGCAGGATGACCAGAACCGAAGGTTGTCCCATGGAAGGACCATTGACTCTGTCGACCCATAGCCGCGCTGCGTATGATGCTGGCCGCCGACGTGCTCGAGACCTAGCCACGCGAGGTGACAATGGGTTCAACGCGGATGTCGGGCGCGGATGCGACGTGGCTGCACATGGACCGGCCTCAGAACTTGATGATCGTCAACACCGTCTTCTGGTTCGACGGAGAAGCCACCGCCGACCGCGCCGCAAGGACATGAGCAACCGACACTCATTTTCCGGACGCGGTTATGACCGCGGCGCTCACGTGGCGGTGCAGCGGCCTCGCGAGCACCAGGGCTACGACGCACTGAGCGCTCCCGGCGAGGATGAGTGGAAGGCGGCTCCCGCCGAGCAGCGCCAGCGCCCCGGCCCCGAGTGCTCCCACCGGTGCGGCGCCCCACACGATCCCTCGCCAAGCGGCGCCGACCCGGCCCATCACCTCGTCCGGCGTGAGGAGCTGCCTGAGGGACACGGCGATCACGCTGCCGGCGGCCACGCTGCAACCGACCAGTGCGAAGGCGGCGCCGGCCAGCAACCACGTGTGGGAGGCCGCCATGCCGAGATACGCCACGCCTGAGACGAGCGCGGCGAAGACGAGCGTGCGCACGTTCCCGATCCGTGCCGACAGTCGGTGTGCGAGGAGCGCGCCAAGGATGTTCCCCACTGCCCCGGTCGCCAGGAAGGCCCCGTAGAAGGCCGGGTGAACGCCCCAATCCTTGATGGCAATGAGGACGAGCACGCCGGCGGCCAAGCCCTGCAGACCTGCGAGGGCAGCGATGAACCCGACGAGCAGCCTGAGGCTCTTGTCCTTCAGCAGCCACCGAGCTCCGTCCAACGTCGATCCTCGGGTTGCCGCCGGGTCGGGCGGTCGCGTGCGCAGTCCGAACAGGGCGATGCCCGAGAGACCTACTGCTGTCGCGTCGGCCACAAAGGGGAGGAATCTGAGCAGTGTGAAGGCCTTCGCGCCGATGACTGGACCGGCCAAGTGCTCCGTGCCAGCCTCCGTGCCGTTCATGACGCCATTCGCCCGGGCCAGCGAATGGGAAGGCACCAGCTCCGGCAAGGCCGCTTGGTAGGCCGAGTAGTAGACGGCCCGAGCGGCTCCGTTGGTGAGCACCGACACGACGAGCAAGCCGAAGTCCATACGGTGGAGGCCGACGAGGAGGGCCATGAGAGCAAGTACGACGCCGCGGGCCGTATTGGCCACTGCCATGACGCGCCCGCGCTCGAAACGGTCGGCGAAGGAGCCCGCAGGCAGCGCCACCAAGAGCCACGGCAGGCTGTCGGCGGCGGCGACCGACGCCACGGCCAAGTACTGGCGGTCAACCGCTACAGCCAGTAGAGGCACGGCACCGTAGGCGAAACCATCACCGGAGCCGGACAAGGCGAACGTGGCCCACAAGTGCGTGAAACGACGACCTAACGGCGCCACCGCCTCATTCCCCGAAGTCGTCTCGCCTCCGTCCTTCGGTGTGCGGGTCGCCATAGGTCCCATCCTGCCTCACGCCGTCACAGCGCCGGCGGGAGCTCATGATCTCCGCAGCCCGGGCTCTCACCGGCGCCCGGGAAGAAATTCAGGAATTTCAGAAGAAATCGCTCAAGCGCCGCCCGGTCCCTGCCGATACACCTAAAACCCTCCGCCGGGTTGCAGCCCGGCGGAGAGTGCTGCTGCTCGAAAACGAAGAATGGTCAGAGACCACCTCCGACTAGCCCCACCTCGAATCGCGGCACGTCAAAATAGCCACCTCCCTTCCACGCAAAGAGGGACCTGGCCGAGGAATTAGAGGGTCGGTACACCGCGTCACCGGTGACCCTCAATCTCCCCGCGTCCATACTCCCAGGTCGCGGGGTAAGAAGCAATCGTTCGCATTGAAAACGATGTTTTCGATGTTTTAGGGGCGCGCCAACTCACCCAGCCGGCCAGGCCCGCGGGTTCAGATATGCGGCGCCGAGTGGGTCGACGGACGGTCGGTCGGTCGGGGCTACTCAGCTAGGGATTTGCTTGATCCCCTCGTGGAGGTACAGCGGGCTCTCGCCACCCGGGATCACCCGGAGAGTCGGCACGAGGTCGCGAGAGAACTCGAGGCGCGGTTGGGTCTCCAGCCACGGGCGCAGCGATGAGGCGCTGAGCGGTCTCGAGAAGTAGTAGCCCTGCACGGCGTCGCAGCCGGCATCTGCCAGCACCGAGCACGTGAGCTCGTCCTCCGCCCCTTCGGCCACGACGGAGAGGCCGAGCGAGTGAGCCATGGCGATCGAGGAACGGACGATGATGGCGTTGCTCTCGTCATAGGCCACGTTGCCGACGAAGGACCTGTCGATCTTCAGCTCGTTGAGCGGGAGCCGATGGAGGTAGGCGAGCGACGAGTAGCCAGTGCCGAAGTCGTCGACGGCAATGCGCACACCCATCTTCCCGAGCTCCGCCAGGACGCCGCTCGCCTCACCGATGTCCGCCATGACCTCCGTCTCGGTCACCTCGAGGGTGAGGGAGCTGGCCGGCAGGTTGTTGGCAGCAAGTCGCCCGGCCACCTTCTCGACGAGGGAGTGGTCGGACAGGTCGCGGCCCGAGAGGTTCACAGCCAAGCCAGCCGTCACACCGGCGTCTCGCCATTCGGCGGCCTGGGCACACGCCTCGGTAAGCACGAACTCGGTGATCTCGCCGATCAGGCCCATCTGCTCGGCGATGGCGATGAACTCGTCCGTCGGCACCTGGCCCAGCTCCGGGTGGTCCCAGCGAGCCAGCGCCTCGAAACGGAGGAGCTTGCCCGAGGCTAGCCCGGCGATCGGCTGGTACA
The DNA here is from genome assembly GCA_050010115.1 of Acidimicrobiales bacterium. Taxonomy (GTDB): domain Bacteria; phylum Actinomycetota; class Acidimicrobiia; order Acidimicrobiales; family Bog-793; genus JAKACA01. The sequence continues at coordinate 9,885 of JBEKLQ010000041.1, forward strand.
TGATGTACAACTCGTGACCCTGCCTCAGCGCTTGGGCGAGTTGGCCCCCGAGCACGAGCTTGCGCTCCATGTTCTGGTCCTGCGCCGGCGAGTACAGCTCGATGCCCGAACGCCGCTCCTTGGCCAGGTACATGGCGATGTCGGCACGCTGTAACAGCAACGCGATACTGTCACCGTGCTCGGGGGCGAGCGACACTCCGGCGCTCGCTCGCACAGCCAGCGTGATCCCGTCGAGGTCCATCGGCTTCGAGAGCGCATCTTCGAGATCCCGCACGATCCCGATTGCTTCCTCGGGACCGATGATGTCCGGAACGATCAGTGCGAACTCATCGCCGCCGATCCTGGCCACCGTGGCCCGGCCCCGAGCAGCCCGCACGAGACACTCCGCCACCTCGCACACCAATCTGTCGCCGGTACTGTGGCCGAGGGTGTCGTTCACTTCCTTGAACCGGTCGAGGTCAAGCAGGGCAACGGCGGCCCGACCCGTCTCGGCGAGCGCCGCGCTGGCCCTCTCGAGAAACAACGCCCGGTTGGGCAAGCCGGTGAGCGAGTCATGGGTCGCCTGGTAGCTCTTGCTGTCCGCCTCGAGGCGCAACTCCTCGACCAGGCGTGCCCGTTCCATGGTCGTGCTGGCGTGAGCAGCCAGCGCCTCGAACAGTCGCAGATCGTCGTCGTCGAAGGGGTCGAGCTCCTCCTGGCGATCAAGCGCCACCAGAGCGCCAATGGGCTGATCTCCGCTGAGGAGCGGCACGATAAGGGCGTCGCGGAACTGTCCCAACACCGGGTCCACGTCTTCGAGGCTGCTCGTCCGGTCGGCCGCTCGTTGACGCAGGCTCGGGCGGCCAAACGAGATCGCCTCCGAGACGCACGACGCCTCCGAAAGGGTGATCCGCTGGACGTGAAACCGGACCTCCCCGTCGAGGGCCAGGCTGCGGGCTTCAGGCCAGGTATCCACGAGGACCAGCTCCGCTCTGCGTGCGCGCATGACGGACTGGACACGCTCCAGGATCGCCCAGGCGGTGCCCACCGGATCCAGGTGTGGGCTGCCCAAGGACCGCGAGAAGTGGTACAGCTGCTCGAGCGCACCGAAGCGCTGGGTCAGCTTCAGGTAACCCCGGTACGCAAAGACAATCAGGCCGCCGACGATGACCAGCGGCAGCACAGCCCAGGTGTTCCACCAGGCGGCGTCGAGCACGACGAAAGCCAGCCCGATGCTGGCACTGAGCAACAGGACGAACCTGAGGAAGTCGAAACCCGTGCTGAGCGGCCGGCCTTGCCCGTGGAGTCGGATGACGACGCTGACAGCCGCCTGGGCGACAAGCGCCGCCGCGGCGAGGGCGGCTGCCCCTACCGCCCAACCACCCGGGCCGACCGCCTGGTGAGTCCCGAGGAACTCCCGGTAGATCGTTGCCGCGATGGCCGCCGATGCCGCCGCCGTCGCTGCGTTGAAGCTGAGCTTGAGCGGTGACTGACGCCGCACCGCGCCGAGCACGAGGGCTTCGCCAAGCAGGCGGCTCACTACCAGCACAGCCGGTGCTGCAAAGACGAGGCCGAGCAGCAGCGGCACTTCGCTCAAGCTGAATAGAGTCGTGTGGCCGCGGTGGTGAAACGACACCGGAGCGAGGACGGCGGCCGCCGAGAGCGCCACGAGCATGACGGCGATCGCCGGTTGGCTGGCCAGCGATCGCACCGGTCCGAGCCCGGCGGCAGGACCGAAGAACAACAGCAGACAGCTGAGCAGCATCAGCAGGACCGAGAAAATGCCGACCCGGACCTCCGCAGGGCCTAGCCCATGAACCGGACGTGTTGAGGCCTCCTCGGCGGTGGCCGGCGCAGGCGCTTGCGTAGGCTGCGCCGATGGCGGCAGTCCGGACGCGGCGCGCCGCTTGGGAACGTGGCCAACAGAGTCCCCCTTCTCACCGGACATGTCGACCCGCTCAGCGTGGACGCGGCGGTAGGTGTGGTCCGACACCAATGGTCTCTATCGGCAGGAACCTTGAACGACTTGAGCGGAAATACTTCAATTCGTTCCGCTCATCGCGCGATAAGGCCCGGAGATCGGGAAGGATGGGGCCATGATACCTGCCCGGTTGTCACTGGTGACATTGAGTGCCACTGACTTACCCCGCCTACGCGACTTCTACCAAGCCATGGGATGGAGGCCCGCGAACAGCTCCGACGAGTTCGCCTCCTTCGTGCTCGGAGGCGCGGTACTGGCGCTGTACCCGAGAGAGCTTCTCCAGTCCGAGGCTGCACCTGACCTGGCGCCGCCGGCTCCCGGGTCCTGGAGCGGGGTGACCCTGGCACTCAATGTCGACCACGTCGATGAGGTTGACGAGGTGTTTGATGCCGCGATCCGAGCGGGTGCCCGCGCCGTCGCCGAGCCCCGCGACCGTGAGTGGGGCGGGCGCTCGGGCTACATCGCCGATCCCGAACAGAACCGCTGGGAGATCGCCTGGGCCCCGGGAGCTATGTTCGACGAGCGGGGCGCGATAATCGACTTCTGATCACCGGGAGCCCCTTTCGGGGGCCATCGGGACAGATTGTGACATTCGCCCCTGGCGCAGCGGTCCATCCGGCGGTGCAATGGACGAAAGAGGCAAAGAGGCGCTCGGACGCGCCGAGCGCATGGAAAGGAGGCGCCATGTCACTCGTGAGACGTGAGCACTTCGAGTTCCCGGAGCTGTGGCGGCGGTTCTTCGACACCGAGACTGACAGCTCGTGGATGCGGATCGAGGAGTTCCTGGATGGCGACACCCTCGTCGTACGGGCCGAGCTCCCCGGCATCGATCCGGACAAGGACGTGGAGCTGACGATCACCGAAGGAGTCCTCCAGATGAGGGCCCGTCGGGAGGAGAAGTCGGAGCACAAGAGCAAGGACAGCTACCACTCCGAGTTCCGTTACGGGTCATTCGTCCGTAGCTTCCGGCTCCCGGAAGGAACGAAGGAGGAGGACGTCCAGGCGTCCTACCGCGACGGGATCCTCGAGATCCGACTACCCGTGAGCGAAATGAAGGCAGCGACGACCAGGATCGCAGTCACTCAAAGCTGACGCTCACAGTTGAGCAGTCTGGCCCGTGCGCCGTCCCCGTGCGGCCACGGGCCAGATCTCTGTCTGTCGGCTCGCGAGGCCCCCGAAACCCCCTCTATTAGGGACTTCCGGCACTACCGCAGGTCCCCCGAGCAGTCGCACTATGAACCCCTGAGGGGAGTCACGGTGAAGGGAGTCACCCCATGACTGGCACTCGTGAACGTGTCACGGACACCATGAGCGATGCCGACACCCTCCTCTGGACGATGAGTCGGGATCCGGTCTTGCGTCCAACGATCGTGGCGGTGATGGCGTTGGACCGCGCGCCGCGCTGGGAGGACGTGCGTACCCGGATGGAGGCGATGACCAGACTCGTTCCAAGACTGCGTTCGCACGTCGTGCAGCGCCCGCTCGGTGCGGGCCGACCTCTGTTCGTGGAGGATGCCCACTTCGACCTCGACGTCCATATACGACGCATCGCGCTGCCGCCTCCGGGGACGTTCAGGGCGCTCCTCGACATGGCCCAGGTCATGGCAACCACCGGGTTCGACCCGGGACTGCCGCTGTGGGAAGCAGTCGTGGTCGAGGGCATCGAAGGAGAGCGCGCCGCCTTCGTCATCAAGCTGCACCACGCCCTGATCGACGGCGTCGGCGGAGTGGCCGTGCTCGTGCACCTCCTCGACCCTCACCGGCGCCCTGCCGGGACGCGCGCCTCAACGTCGCCTGCCTCACCGGTGACAGAGAGGAAGCAGATCGACGGCGTCCCGGCGTCACGCGGCGGCAGCCCACTGTTGCACCTGCCCGACACACGCCATCTCTTCGAGGCCGCCCTACACGCGGCGTCACACCCGGCCGAATCGCTCGATCAGCTTCGCTCGACCGCCGAGTCGGCTGCCCGTCTCCTCGCGCCGGCCGGCCGGCCGATGTCCACGCTCATGACCGAACGGGGTTTCGGACGGCGCTTCGAGGTGCTCGATCTGTCGCTGGGTGAGCTACGGGAAGCGGAGGCGGCCACGGGAGGCACCCTCAATGACGTGTTCGTCGCCGGCGTCGTGGGAGGTCTGCAGCGGTACCACGATCTCCATGGAGCCAACCTCGACTCGCTCCGGATGCTCATGCCCGTGAACATGCGCGGCGGCGCGGAGCCGGTCAGCGGCAACCACTTCGTGCCCGCACGTTTCGTCGTCCAGGCCGCTCGCGATCCCGGCGAGCGCGTGCGCGAAGTGCATCGGGTCGCCGGCGAATGGAAGCACGCGCCGGCCCTCGGACTGAGCGACATGCTCGCTGCCGGGCTGAACCTGCTCCCCGACCCGCTCGTGACGGCGCTGTGGGGTTCGATGCTGAAGGGTGACGACTGCTGCATCACGAACGTACCGGGCCCACCGTTCGAGACGTACCTGGCCGGCGCCCAAGTCGAGCGCATCTATGCCTTCGCTCCGCCGTCGGGTGCGGCGCTCAATGTCGCCCTCGTCACGCTCGCCGGCCGAGCGTGCGTGGGGATCAACTTCGACGCGGCCGCCGTTCCCGACCCCGCGAAGCTCGCGGCCTGCTTGGACGAGGGCTTCGGCGAGGTAGTTCGCCTGGGCCGCACGGATAAGGAGGAGACGCCATGAGCCCGCCCATCGAAGCGCTGTCGGCGCTCGACTCGTTCTTCTTGTACCTGGAGTCGCCACAGACGCCGATGCACAGCGGGTCCGTCGGCATCTTCGAGGGGGCACCGCTTCGAGACCGGCTCGGGCGGTTGCGTCTCGACGCCATCCGGGCCGAGGTCGAACGTCGCCTGAACCTGGTCCCAAAGCTCCGGCGGCGCGTGCAGTTCTCCCGCGTGGGCGAGGCCACACCGGTGTGGGTGGATGATCCTCATTTCGACATCACCAGCCATGTGCTCAGCACGGCCTTGCCGTCACCCGGGACCGAGGTACAGCTCGCCGATCTGTGCGCCGAGCTCATGGCGGCACCGCTGGATCGCGACCGGCCCTTGTGGGAGATGTGGTTCGTCGATGGGCTCGACGGCGGACGCGTGGCCATCATCGAAAAACTGCACCACGCCATGGCAGACGGCCTTGCCGGCGTGGAGCTGGCCACTGTGCTGCTCGATATCCAGCGCCATCCCGATCTCCCGCCCCCCTCGACCGAGCCGTGGCACCCGAGCCCGGCACCGAGCCTGGGCGCGATGTTGGCGCACGAGATCGTCCGGCAAAGCTCGGCCCCGCTTCATGCGGTGAGCCGCCAGCTCGATTCCCTGCGTCATCCGGTGCAAGCAGCCCGCCACACGGCAGAGCTGGCGGCGGCAGTGAGCACCGTGGTCACGCCTCACAGCATCGCACCGCAATGCTCGCTCAACGTGCCCGTCGGCGAAGCCCGGCGGGTGCTCTTCTTGCGACAGCCACTTGACGACCTGCAATGCGTGGAGCGCCGCTTCGGCGTCACGATCAACGATCTCCTCCTCACGGCGGTCGCCGGAGGCATACACCGCCTTCTCTCGGCGCGCGGCGAGCGGGTCGAGGGTCGCACCGTGCAGGTCCTCGTTCCGGTGGGAATGGACCACCACGGTGACCACCGGCTGGGCAACAATGTCTCGGCGATGCTGGTCCGGCTCCCGATCGGAACTTTGGATCCTGTGGCCCGCATGCAGGCGGTGTCCCATGAGGCCGCACGCTGCAAGCGCCATCACCAAGCGATGGCGGGCGAGCTCCTCGTGGGCCTCCTCGAACCGTGGCCGCAGCCTGTGCTGTCGGCAGCGACGCAGCTGGTGCACCGGCAGCCTCTCGTGAACCTGGTCGTGACGAACGTGCCGGGACCCGGCATCCCGCTGTACGCGATGGGCGCACGCATGCTCGAGGCGTTCCCGATCGTGCCACTCGCCGGCAACCTCAGCGTCGGTGTGGCAGCCCTGTCCTACGACGGGCAGCTCACCGTGGGGATACTGACCGACCCCGACGCGTGCCCTGACGCCTCGGTGCTCGCGGACGGCATCAGTCGCTCGTTTGCCGACCTCGTCGCAGCATCGTCCTATCAGCCCCGCAGGCGCTGGGCCGACGGAGCCGCAGAGGGTTCCAGAGGCGGCGAAAGAGCGCCGGGCCGTAGCACCGAGGTCGCTGTGTCTGGAGGAGGAGGCAGGCCATGAAAGAGCTCGTGTACCCAAGGTTCCTGTTGCCACGCGCCGAGAGGCTCGCCGACAAGACCGCGTTCGTCGATGTGACCCGCGAAGGCGTCCGTTACGAGGGCACGTTCGGCACTCACGTCGACCGCGTGCTGCGCCTGTCCAACGCCCTACGTACCGAGCTCGGGGTCGAGCGCGGGGACCGCTTCGCCGTGCTCGCCGTGAACGGCCACGAGTTCCTCGAGCTGTACCACGCGGCGCTCTTCGGAGCCGGCATCATCAACCCGCTGAACATCCGCTTCACGCCGGCGGAATTGGCCTACGTACTCGCAGACTCCGAGTGCACCGTGGTCTTCACGGACCCCATTTTCGCCTCGCTCGTCGACCGGGCCCGTGGCGAGGAGGGGGCGAAGATCGGCAAGACGGTGATCATCGGCGGGCAGCAGGGCGACGGCCTCGTCGGCCGCGATGACGACACCATCGCTTACGAGGATGTGGTCGCTGCGGGCAATCCCGTCATGTCTTGCGATCCGGAGGAGGACGACCCGGCCATACTCATGTACACCGGCGGCACGACCGGCTTGCCCAAGGGCGCCTTGCTCCAGCAACGGGCCGAGGTGCTCAACGTGTACCACGTGCTGTTCGAGATCGGGCTCCGAGAGGATCGGCGCTTCCTCTTCCAGTCGCCCATGTTCCACGCGGCGGTCGTGGCCGGCGTACTGGGTATCCCGGCGAGCGGCGCCACCTCGGTGACGATCCCGCTGTTCGATCCAGCGCTGGTGCTCAAGGTGATCGAGGAGCAGAACATCGACACGACGATGGTGATCCCGATCATGTTGTCCCTGCTGGAGAGGTCGGAGGGTTTCTCGGCCCGGCGGTTGCGGCATCTGCGCCAGCTCATCTATGGAGCCGCACCGATCTCGCAGGACCTGCTCACGCGATGGCTGAAGCTGCTCCCCCACACCGAGTTCATCCAGGGCTACGGGATGACCGAGGCAGCATCGGTCCTCACGTTCCTCGGCGCGAAGGATCACCGAGGCGGTGTGGACCTGGCCTCAGCAACCGGGCGACCGGTGGTCGGCGTGGAATTGCAGATCACGGACCGGCTCGGCAACCAGGTCAAGACCGGCGAGGCCGGAGAGGTTTGCGCCCGCGGTGGCAACGTGATGCGCGAGTACTGGGGCAAGCCCGAGGAGACCAACGAGGCCATGCGGGACGGTTGGTACCGCACTGGCGACATGGGCTTCCTCGATGAAGCCGGCGTGCTGCACCTCACCGACCGAGTCAAGGACATGATCGTCACGGGCGGGGAGAACGTGTACTCGGTCGAGGTGGAGAACACGCTCGCCTCTCACCCTGCGGTGCAAGAGGTTGCGGTCATCGGCATCCCGAGCGAGCTCTGGGGCGAGGCAGTTCATGCCATCGTCGTGCTGAGACAGGGCATGAAGGCGACGGCCGACGAGCTCATCGAATATGCCCGCGAGTTCCTAGCCGGGTTCAAGGTCCCGAAGTCCGTGGAGTTCCAAGACGGCCCGTTGCCCATGTCGGGCGCGTTCAAGCCTTTGAAGCGCGAATTGCGGAAGCGCTACTGGGAAAACAAAGAGCGCCAGGTCAGCTGATCCCGACTCAGAAGACCCAGACCTCGGTGCCGATCGGCATGATGTTGTTGGCCCAGATCCAGTCAATCGCCTCGTCGCTCACCCGCACGCAGCCGTGCGAGACGGGAAATGGGGGCACGTAGCTGTCGCCGTGGATGGCATAGCCGCCGGTGAAGAACTTGGGCCGCCACAGCACCCCGAGCGGGGAAACGTCGGTGCCGTCGATCTCGCTGTAGATGTTGAAGATCCCCTGTGGCGTGATCGCCACGGAGGTGACGCCCTGGCTGACGTAGGTGTAGCCCCCTCCCGTCGAGGTGTTCAACGTGGCCCAGAGCTTGCCATTGCGGATGATCATGAGCAGGTCGTCACTCAGGTTCACCTCGACGAGGTTGCCGGATGCCGGACGAATGGTCGGAAGGGCGCCACGTGCGAGCGCGGCCTCGGTCGCAACCCCGACCACGTCGGTCGGGGGGATGCCGGCCGCCTTCTGGAGCGCGAACACCGCCTGGTCGGTGGCGTCACCGAAGTAGCCGCCAGGGGCGCCTACCCAATACCCGAGAGCGTCCAGCCGGCGTTGCAGTGCCACGACCCTCGGCCCAGTGTCGCCGGGATAGATCGGAGCCGGTGGTCGATACGTCGACCACAACGCCTTGCCCGAACCCGAGTAGACGACGAGGTCGCCGTCCACTTGCATCACGAGCACGTTGGCGCTGCTGCCGCCGCGATTGGTGTACGCGGCCCAGAGCGGGCGCGACGCTTGGTACAGGACGAAGTTGCCATCGCGCTGCAACACGGCGTCAGCGCCGTCGTGCCCGCTGGTGTTCGTGGACCAGATGGCACGAGCGCCGTTGTAGACGACGAGATTCCCATCGCGCTGCATCTCGAGCTGGAACTGTCCATTGCGCGACTTCAGCTCCGTTCCGGCATGGAGCACGGTGCCGGTGTGAACCAAGTAGCCCAGCGACGTCGAGCGTGAAGCTGCTGTAGCCATACCTGCATCCGCGAAGCATGGCGCGAGAACCATGAGGGCGATGCTGAGCATGGTCAGCATCGAAAGCGCCCGCCGCCGCTGAGGCCACCCGCGCTTATCCAGTGGCGTGGCGCTCTTGAACGTGCTCAGCATGGGAACCTCCGGGCGCTCGACTCTGACCGACCGTCTTACGACATCGCTGGACCGATATCACCAGCGTAGGCGCGCTCACGCCGGCACGGTTGACACGGCACGAGGGAATCGGTTCCGCCGACCCCGGATCGGATCACGACACCTTGAAGCTGCCGCTCTTGTTGCTGTTGAACCAGGTGTTCGCGTCGGAGCTCTCGAACTCGGCCTTGACGGTCACCTTGCCCTTGGCACTACCGGACGAGACCGGGTACACGAGTGTCGCCACGCCGTCGCTCAGGCTGACGGGCGCTTGAGGCACACCGCCGATCACGAAGGTCACCTGCCCCTGTGGCGTGGTCGCCCCGGCAGCGTCCGAACTGACGGTCGCCGTCAAAGTGACGCTCCCACCCGGAGCAACCGGGCTTCCCGCCACACCGAGCCCAGTCGCGGTCTTCGTCCCGACGGACTCGGTCAGGCTCCCGCTACTGGAGGCGTAGTTACCGTCGCCCGAGTACGAGGCCGACACGCTGTAAGTGCCAAGGGACTCAGTGATGCTGCAGCTCCCGACACCGGAAGCCTTGAGCTTCACGATGGTGCAGCTTCCGCCGTTGCCGTCTCCCACGACCACGCTCCCGGTCGGATTCGGGAGACCGCTCAGGCCAGTGACCGTGACGGTGTACTTCACGCTCGCGGTGCCTGAGATGCTCGCAGCATCCGGGTTCTTGGCAGTCACACCGACGGTCACAGGCGCCGGATAGACGGTCTGGTGGAACGTGTTGCCCGTATCGGCTTTCAGGTAGTTGGAGTCACCGCTGTAGGAGAACTTGATGGTGTAGGTGCTGGGAGTCAGGTACAGCTGGCAGCTACCAGCGCCGGACACGAGCGTGATCGTGCAGTTCGGGCTCCCTGACGGCAACTCGCCGACGGTGACCGTCCCCGTGGGAGCCGGGCCACCGGTGCCCGCCACTGAGACGGAGAACGTGACGTTACCCGTGACCGCGCCCGTCGTCCCTCCAGGGTGCAGCGTGGGAGTGGCCTGGAGAACGGTCTCGTGCCCAGAACCCTGAGCGGTCGTGTAGTTGTTGTCGCCGTAGTAGGTCGCGTTGATCGAGTACGTACCGGCACCCTCGCCGATCGGGCAGCTTCCCGCGCCGCTCCCGTCGAGCGAACTGACGGTGCACTGGTTCGTTCCATCCGACACGATCACGTACCCGGTCGGGGTGACTGCGCCGGCGGGCCCGGCGACGTTCACGCCGTAGCTCACGTCCCCCGTCGTGGCGCCGGACTCCAGCGTGACGGTGACAGTCGGAGTCGCCGCGTTGACGGTCTCGCTGGCGGTGCCTTGAGCGCTCGCGTAGTTCGAGTCGCCCGAGTAAGTCGCCGTGATGGTGTAGGAGCCGGCGGGCTCTTCTATGGAGCAGTCCCCCGATCCCGTGTACTCGGGGCCGGAGTCGTCGAGGCTGGATATCGGGCAGGAGCCGAGCGCACCGTCAGAGACCGAGACGGACCCGGTCGGTGTGCCGAAGTCCGTCGGGTCACTCACGACGACCTGGTAGTCCACAGATCCCGTCGTGGCTGGGCTCGGGTTTGGTGTGACGGTCACGATCGGAGCGATCGTGCCCAAGAGTTGGCTCGCACCGGCAGTGACTGGACCCGCCACCGAGAAGCAGGCGACGACGAGCCCCCCGGCGACAAGCCACGCGAAGCGATTGAACAGACGTACCACGACAGTTCCTTTCGTTCGGCCCCCACCGGTCGGGCCGGGGGCGGCTCGGGTCGACGGCGATACTTTAGTAGTTATTCCATCAACTCGATGGAATCGCGAGATTAACTATATTCGATCTGCAAACACAACTCGACCCAAGTCAGCAGGCACGCGAACGTGCCAAGCGGCCTTCTCCACGCAGTCGGCCCGGCAGTCGGGAACCGGGTTCCAGCCGCCAAGACGGCAGCGCGCTACTTAGAGATCGCTGCCGCCGTACGTCGGGTATCGACGGCCTCTAGGCACCACGTCGTTTGCGGCCTCGTTTCCCCACCCGGACCAACCGGGGCGGGGATAACGAGCGAACAACTCCAGGTAGGGCCCGGGTGAGCAGGCCTCGATCACAGGGTAGAGCTCGTCGGGTTTCCGGCTGTGCTCTCGCTTGCAGGTTTCGATCATGTTGACTTGGCGACGGCCCGGGGCCTCGGTCCGGAGCTGGCCTCGCACGCCGAACAGCACCGGCTCGGTCACGTTCCGGAAGTAGAAACCCACCCCTCGCCCATCAGGACCCCCATCCTTCCGGCGCTTGGCCCAGATGAGCATGGTCTTGTAGGTGAAGCCCCACGCCTCCATGACGGCCAGGCCCTCGGCCACCAGCGCGTTCGGGACCCAGAGATAGCAGTGTGACTGCCGGGCCATCACCCCGGCCACCGGCATGACGGCGACGACCTTCCACGACAGCGTGTCGTAGCGCGAAAGCCGGCGATGTTCGGGCGCGACCTTGCCGGTCCGGTTGGCGAACCGCCATGGTGGGTCGGCCAGCACCGTGCCGAACGGCGCCGAGCCGAGGTTCCCGGGATCGAGGCCCTGGAAGTCCACGTCGCCGCTACTTCTGCTTCGCTGTTCGTGGCTTCGGCATGGCCATCATGATGCCGCCGGCAGCGGTCGCCCGCTCGGAAACGGCCCAACTGCGACAATCTGCGACACCTTCGCGGCGCGGATGGCCTCAAGCTCACCCGCTGGCGGACGTAACCGTGGCAACCGTCGTCGAGGTGCTCGTCGAGGTCGAGATGGACGTCGTTGGGGGCGACTTCGCCGGCACGAGCTCGCGGACCCACGGCAATAGCGCAGCCTGGAGCTTCTCACCGCAGTAGGTCGCCGGGATCTTGAACACGCTGGTGCCCCAGTAGAAGTGGATCCCATCCGATGTCCGGCAGATGCTCCCGCCCACGTCTGCCTCGAAGTGCCCGGCAGGCGTCACTTCCGGACCGATGTCGAAGTAGAAGGCTCTCCCGGGACGGTCGTCGGCAGCGGTCTGGAGCATCTTGTTGATCATGAAATGCCGGTAAGACAGCGCCGCCGGCATCTCCTCACCGTTCGGCCACGGTGGCGGGAGCATCCACGGGACGGAGAGGAACACGACCTTCGCTCCGCCACCGTCGACATCGTCCACGAGTTGATCCATCCGCTGCACGAGATAAGCGTCGTACGACGCCTCACCGAGGTAGACGTCCTCCCCGTTGATCAGGTGGTCCATCGAGTCCCACCAGCCCATCTCGACGACCACGACCTGCGGGTGGAACTTGGCTGCCTGAAGTTTCCAGGTCTGGTAGGCGGTGGAGCAGACAGAGCTGAAGTCGGCCCAGGAGCCGGGGGCGCCGACGAGACCGGCCTCGACATAGCCGCAGCCCAGCAACGTGTCGTTCTGGAGCACCACGCCGTAGCGCTCCTCATTGACCCCGAGCTGAAACCCCAGCGACTGCCCCACCGAGTCGCCGATCAGCATCACCCGTTCCGGCGGGCACGTATGGAAGACAGCGAACACCGGACCGCGAGGCGACGCCACCGGTAGCTGCTCGCGGCAGGTCACGGTGGGCTTACCGGTCCAGCGAGTCGGAATCAGGCGCGTCGTGGCCGTCGGCGACGGCTGCGGCGGTAGTGGCACCGCAGCTGCCACGTTGCCGGCGACCATGACCGCCGCCAGAGCTCCGGACAGTCCCACCGGCGCAAGCACTCGCGTGACGACCACCGGTACGCGGCGTTGGCGGATGGGCTGCTCGATTCCGAAGTAGGAGGCGATCGCCGCACCGAAGCTTCCGCCCACCCGCAGCGCAAGCAGCTTCCAGCCGCCAACTCCGGTATCGGCGACATTCAGCCACAGGAACAGTGGGAAGTGCCACAGGTACAGGCCGTAGGAGATCACTCCGGTCGCCCGCAGCCCGATGAAGGAGAACACGGTGCGGGTCACCGATAGGCGGCTGCTGTCGGTCGCGAACGACCAGATAACCAGGAGGGCCGCGACGTCGACCCCCAGCCATCCACCCTCGTACCACCAGCCGACGTCCCCCCGGCCCGCGACGATGGAAGCGACGAGAGCCACTGCACCGACGACGCCGGCGACCTGCAGGACGATCCATCCAATGCTCGACTCGGGCTCAGCCGCCGCTTCCGGGCCATCGGGGCTCGCACGGCGACGCGACCGAACCATCGTGAGCCCGATCGCCAGGGCCGCCCCGGCGAGCAGCCCTTGGGCTCGCGTGTCCGTGCCGTAGTAGGCCCAGACGCGCTCGAGCGGAGTGCCGAGGTGATAAAGGACCCCCATCTCGATCGCCGAGGCAAGAGCGCCCGTGATCGCCACGACGAGCAACGGCCAGAGCCGCGGACCGGCGCCGCGTGACCCGTCGCGAGAGTGCCGTCGCCGGAGCTGCGCCGGGTTGGAGAGCTTCAGGACGCCCAGCAGCAGCAGCGGCCACACGAGGTAGAACTGCTCCTCGATCGCGAGCGACCAGGTGTGCTGCAGCGGTGAGACGAGGGCGGTCTGCGCGAAATAGCCGGTGCCGGTCGCGATCGCGTGCCAGTTTGCGAAGTAGAAGAGCGTGGCGATCCCGTCGACGCGGAAGTCCGGGACGGCGCCGTTGACCCCCACGATCGTCTGCTGGATCGCCGTCGCCGCCACCACGCAGAACAGCGCGGGCAAAAGACGGCGCGCTCGCCGCGCCCAGAACCGGCCCAGCCGCACGCCCCGGGACGAGCCCCATTCCGCCAGCAGCAGCGACGTGATCAGGAAACCCGACAGCACGAAGAACGCCTCGACACCGAAGTACCCGCCCTGGGCCCAGGGCACCCCGCCGTGGTACAGGAGCACCGCGATGATCGCGACACCTCGGAGCCCGTCGAGCGCCGGCTCATGTCGCAATTCGGGCCGGCGACCGCGCTCGGCCTCAGTTGCCGAAGCGGTGGCCTCACCTCCCCCCGCGTGGTCGAGCTTCACCGCTTTGGACGGTAATCGAGTGCGAGCGCGATCGGCAGCCGCGCCGGGAGGAGGCCGGGAGGGGGGCCTGCCCCCCTCCCGCTAACTGCTGGGTAGGAGAACGATGTCGGTCGGCGCCTTCGGCGCCGTGCCGTGGTTCCACTGGCTGAGCTCTACGGCTCCGCCGCCGCCCAGGTCGTCGAGCTCGACGGGGTACGGAGTCCCGCTGGCCGCCACGTACACGTGCCCGGTCGTCGTGCCGTTGCGGAGCAGCACATCGATCACCTGCTGCCCGTCGACTGACTTGGTCCCGCCGTCCGTGACCTGACCCTTCTGATTCGAGAGCTGGCTGGCGACTTTGGCGTACGTGAACTCATCGAGGCTCCCGCTCTCCGACGCCGGGAGCTTTGCGTACTTGCCGTTGAGCTGGTTGGCGAACGAGGATGTAAGCCCTCCCTTTTCCCAGAACGCCACCGGGGCCTCGATGTAAATCTGACCGGCGACGCCCACGATCTCAATCCTCGTCCCGCCGTCGTCGAGCGTCCCGTAGAACGATCCGTTGCTGAACAAGCGGAGCGCCACCGACAGTTTGGTGAGCCCGTTGGCCCCATCGCCGGTCACGTAGAACGACTTGGAACGCGTCAGGGCCTTCACGCTCTGCTGCAGGATCTGCCGAGCCGGCTGGTTGGCAAGACCGCTGCTCGAGCTGCCACAGCCCGAGAGCACCATCCCTCCGGCGAGGGCGGCAGCCAACCCGCCGGCGAGCGCGCCGACGAGCGCCACCCGAACACCGAGAACGGCACCTCGCAGCCTGGCTATCACTCCGGCATCTTGGCGAGCGCCCACAGGCGTCTGCCCTTGGCCTTGGCCTCGTAGAGGGCGGCATCGGCACGACCGAGGATCGTGTCCACGGGCGTGCCGACGGGAAGCTCGAGAGCGATCCCGATGCTCGCCCCCACGTCGACGGTCTCCCCGTCCCCGACCGACAATGGGTGTGACAGTTGTTCGATGACGCGCTCCGCGATCATCACCATCTGGTCGGCCGACGGCGACCCATTGCACAGCACGGCGAACTCGTCTCCGCCGAGGCGGGCCAGTTCGTCCGTGGGTCGCATGACCGACGCCAGTCGACGGGCGGCGACCCGAAGAACGGCATCCCCGGCAAGATGACCGAGGCGGTCGTTGACCTCCTTGAAACCATCGAGGTCGATGTACAGGATCGCCGGCTGGCCGCCCGCTTCCGCGACTGACTCGAGCATCTGGAAGAAACTCTTCCGGTTCCCCAGACCCGTCAACGCGTCCCGGTTGGTGGCGTCGAACAGACCTTCGCCTTCCGAGCGGTGCGACATCGCCAGCGAAGCCAGCACTGCGGCGCGCTCGAGCGCCAACCGGGCGAATGGTGACAACCGCTCCTCTTCGCGCGCCCAGGCGACGAGGCAGGCGTCCGGCCGGCCCTCGAGCCCTGGGTGCACCGCGAAGCACGCGACCGAGTGGAAGCCCACTTCCCTCGCCTGCTCCCGCAGCACCGACGACACGCGACTCATGTTGGAGTGCTCGACCGAGGTCGCACCCGCCCAGATGTCGTCCCACGGACCGGGCAACGGCGGACCGGGCAATGGCGGCCCCGGAGCGGCCTCACGGCTCGGCGAGCGCGTCACGCCTCGATCGTCGCGAGCCGGCATCAGGAAATAGCACTCACCCCCGAACGGCGGGAAGCGCAGGGCCTGTACGAGCGCTTCGAATGTCTCGTCCAGCGAGACGTTCCTGACGATCGAGACGAGCACTTGATCGAAGCGGTCGTAGGCGCTCTCGGGCAGCAGGATCACTACGACGCCGCCCGTCCCGGGATCGGGGGAGCGGTTCACCGCCCACACCTCGGTCAGGCGGCTCGAACCGTCCACGTCGACGTACGGCATCCGTACCGGTCCGACCATCTCGCCTTCAGGCCGCCGGCAGGTGACCGCCACAAGCTCCTCGACAAGCTCCTGCTCAGCCCGCGTCGCCACGAAATCGGCCACCCGGGAGCCGACGAGCTCTGCGTAGCTCCGATCGGTGAGACGATCGATCTGACCGGCGGCATAGCGGATCGTGCCTGCAGTGTCGAGCACGAGCAGAACTGCGGGAAGCGAATCGAGCAAGCCCTGAAGGAAACCCGACGGTGGTGGCGGCGGGGGTGCCTCCGAGCGTACGTCCTTCCGTGCCATCGGGGCAGCGTACCGTTTGAAGGAGGCTGGTGGCACCGGCGAGGAAGGGGATTGGTTTCTTGCGCAACTATCAGCCGGGTAGACTTCGGCTGTGGCCGAACCTCATCCGAAACCACGGGCGCCCGAGACCCACAGGGTCCGCCCGAAGACGGGAAGCGGCGGCGATCCGCTGATACTCGCCGGTCTCGTCTTCGAGACGGCCGCCAACCTCAGGCGAGCCGTCGTGCCCCGAGTGGAGCACGACCACGACCTGCCACAGCAGAGTCTGGAGGTGCTGGTTCGCCTCGTGAGGACCCAGGCCGGCCGCCTTCGCATGAGTGATCTGGCTGCCCAAAGCGCCCTCACGCCGAGCGGGCTCACCCGGGCGATCGACCGCTTGTGCGACGCCGGCCTCGTCGATCGCCAAGTGTGCGCCGAGGATCGCCGGGGAGCCTTTGCATCGCTGACCGCGACCGGGCTGGCCCGGATCGAGGCGGCGATGGTGTGCCACCGCCTGGCGCTCGCAGAGCTGCTCGACGGAGCGCTCGAACCGTCCGAGCAGGAGCAGCTCGCCTTGCTGCTCCGGCGCGTGCGCGACCGCCTGAACCCGACCGCCTCCGCCGGGCCGGACTGACGACATCGCGGAGGCCGCCGCTACTGTCCGGCTGCCGTCGAGACGGTAGCGTCGAAGTCGATGAACGACACGTCGGCGACACTGAACAGCTTCTCTTCTAAAGCGACTCTCGAGGCCGGAGGGGAGGCCTACGCGATCCACCGCCTCGATTCGCTGTCGGGGCTCTGCGACCTCTCCAAAGTGCCATACTCAGTGAAGCTGCTGCTGGAGAACCTCCTGCGCAACGAAGACGGGCGGCAGGTGAGCGCAGCCGACATCGAGTCCCTCGCCATGAACGCCGCCGCCGGCGTGGCCGCCCAACGAGAGATTGCCTTCTCGCCGGCGCGCATCTTGTTGCAGGACTTCACCGGTGTCCCGTGCGTCGTGGACCTCGCTGCGATGCGGGACGCTGTCGAGCAACTCGGGGGCAAGCCCGATCGGGTCAACCCGCACGTGCCCGTCGACCTCGTCATCGACCACTCCGTCGTCGCCGACGTCTACTCACGCCCAGACGCGCTCGCCGTGAACACCCGCATCGAGTACGAGCGGAACGCCGAGCGGTACCGCTTCTTGCGCTGGGGACAGCAGGCCTTCTCGAACTTCCGCGTCGTGCCACCCGGCACCGGCATCTGCCACCAGGTGAATCTCGAGTACCTGAGCCGGGTCGTGTTCACCGACCCGAACGGTAACGCTTACCCCGATAGCGTCGTCGGCACCGACTCGCACACGCCGATGGTCAACGGGCTCGGCATCCTCGCCTGGGGCGCCGGGGGCATCGAGGCGGAGGCAGCGATGCTCGGCCAGCCGATCTCCATGCTCGTTCCCCCCGTCGTCGGCTTACGTCTGTCAGGCTCACTGCCGGAAGGCACCACGGCTACCGATCTCGTCCTCACGATCGCCGCGTTGCTCCGGCGTCACGGGGTCGTGGGCAAGTTCGTCGAATGCTACGGCCCCGGCGTCGCTAGCGTCCCGCTAGAGAACCGGGCGACCATCGGCAACATGTCGCCGGAGTACGGCTCGACCGTGACGATCTTCCCCATCGACGCCGAGACGCTCCGCTACCTCAGGCTGACCGGTCGGCCCGACGAGCTGTTGCAGCTCGTCGAGACCTACGCCAAGGAACAAGGGCTGTGGCACGACCCGGACGGCCGCCCTGCCTACTCCGAGCACGTGGAGCTGGACCTCGGCTCGGTCGAGCCCAGCCTCGCCGGCCCGTCACGGCCTCAGGACCAGGTGCGGCTGTCGGAGGCAAAGGCGCGCTTTTCCGAGGCACTCCCCCGATCGCTGCCCGAGCACGACCAGGCGGGCGCGGCACCGGAGGCCGGCGGCCCGTCCGGCACCGCAAGCTCCGAGCGGCCGTCGCGACCGGTGGCCGTACGCCTCGCCGACGGCCGGGAGTTCACGCTCGACCACGGCCACGTCGTCATCGCTGCCATCACGTCGTGCACGAACACATCCAACCCGCAGGTGATGATCGGCGCCGGCCTTTTGGCGAAGAACGCGGTGGCGCGCGGGTTGCGGTCCAAGCCGTGGGTGAAGACCACGCTCGCGCCTGGTTCGCGGGTGGCAATGGACTACTTCGACCGCGCCGGGTTGACCGAGCCGTTGGAGCAGCTGGGCTTCGGGCTGGTGGGTTTTGGTTGCACTACCTGCATCGGCAATTCGGGCCCCCTGCTGCCGGAGATCTCCGAAGCGATCAACGCGAACACCTTGGCTTGTGTGTCGGTCCTGAGCGGGAACCGGAACTTCGAGGGTCGCATCCACCCTGACGTCCGGATGAACTACCTCGCTTCACCCCCGCTCGTCGTCGCCTACGCCCTGGCCGGCACGATGGACATCGACCTTCAGACCGAGCCCCTCGGCACGGGGACCGACGGCGAGCCGGTCTTCTTGCGGGACGTCTGGCCGAGCCTTCGCGACGTCACGGAGGTGGCTACCGCCTCGGTGGGCGCCGACCTGTTCCGCCGCGACTACGCCGAGGTGTTCTCCGGCGACGACACCTGGCAGAGCCTCGACGTGCCGACCGGCGACCGCTACTCCTGGGACGACATCTCGACCTACGTCCGCAGGCCGCCGTACTTCGACACGATGGGGTCCGAGCCCGAGCCGCTGATCGACGTCCGCGGCGCCCGGGTGCTCGCGATCCTCGGCGACAGCGTGACGACCGACCACATCTCGCCCGCCGGCTCGATCAAGACGGCGAGCCCCGCGGGTCAGTGGCTTGTGGAGCACGGTGTCGCTCCAGCCGACTTCAACTCCTATGGCGCGCGGCGCGGCAACCACGAGGTGATGATCCGCGGGACGTTCGCGAACACGCGGATCCGCAACCGGGTCGCTCCCGGCACCGAAGGTGGGGTATCGCTGCACCTGCCCGGCGGCGAGGAGCTGCCCATCTACGACGCGGCAGCCCGGTACGAGAGCGAGGGTGTGCCGCTCGTCGTGCTCGCCGGGACCGAGTACGGGTCTGGGTCCTCTCGTGACTGGGCGGCGAAGGGCCCGATGCTGCTCGGCGTGCTCGCGGTCATCGCCCAGTCGTTCGAGCGCATCCACCGCTCCAATTTGATCGGCATGGGCGTCCTGCCACTGCAGTTCTCCGCAGGCGACAGCGTCGAGCTGCTCGGCCTGTCGGGCCACGAGATCATCGACATCGCAGGGGTCGAGGGCCTCGGCAGTGCCGAGCTCGTCGGGCGCGATCTGCAGGTGACGGCGACGCCGGATGACGGCTCGGCGCCGAAGCGTTTCACCGTGAAGCTCCGGATCGACACGCCGAGCGAGGCCGACTACTTCAGCAACGGCGGGATCATGCAGTTCGTCGCCCGCCAGCTCGCACAGGCCTGAGCCCAGGCCGGCTTGGCCCTCCGGGTCCAGTCGGTTCCGTCCCACCGCCGGGCCGCGCCTGAGGCCAGCGCCTCCGCGCCGCGCCTGAGGCCAGCGCCCCCGCGCCGCGCCTGAGTCCCGGCGCGGCCTACGCCCCCTCACGAAGGCACTGAACCGACCGACTCCCGGAACGTCGCCACGGGCGAGAAACCGATCTGGCGCTCCAGAGCAAAGGCGATGTTCAACAGCGTCGCCTCCGTCCATGCGCGACCCCAGATCGTAAGGCCCACGGGGAGACCCTGGAACTCGCCAACCGGCAGCGAGATCGACGGGTACCCGGCAATGGCAGCCTGGTCCCAAGCCGCGCCGGCGTGATGGTCGCCGTCGACGTAGTCGATGAGCCAGGCAGGCACCATGGTCGGAGCGACGAGAGCGTCGAGAGCCTCCCGGCGGCAGACCGCATCGATGCCATCGTCGCGGGACCTTCGGTGGTTGGCTGCCAGCGCCTCCAGATAGGCAGGCTCGTCAAGACCGCCGCTTTCCGCGGAACGAAGCAGCACGTCTTGGGGGAACACGCTCAACAACTCCTCGCCTGTCGCCTCGTTGAACGCGACCACGTCCTCGAGACTGCGTGGCAAGCCGGCAGCATCTGTGGCCGTCGACCAGCGCCTGGCCAGGTACGCAGCGAGCCCGGCTTTGAACTCGGTGCACAGGACGATCATCTCGTCGACGTGCGACACCATCCCGATCCCGGTGACAGGATCGACCAGCTCGGCGCCGGCCTCGGCGAACGCCCCCAGCATCGCCTCGACGGCACGATCCATGCCGGAGTGATAGCCGAAGTAGCGCTCATCTCGCGCCACACCGATGCGGAAACCGCGCAAGTCGCCGTCAAGGGCCGCCAGGTAACCGCCGGGTGCGTGTGGCCGCGCCGCCATGGCGGGATCGGCCGGATCGGCCGGGGCGGCGGTGAGGGCATCGAGCAGCAAGGCAGCGTCAGCGACCGATCGCGCCATGGGGCCGGCGGTGTCCTGGCTGGAGGAGATCGGGACGATCCCGGTACGGCTGACCAGACCGACGGTCGGCTTCAGCCCCACGATCCCGCACGCTGCCGACGGGCAGAGGATCGACCCGTCGGTCTCGGTGCCGATCGCGATGGGCGCGAGGCCAGCCACCACTCCTGCAGCTGATCCCGAGCTGGAGCCGCCGGGGGTGCGGTCGAGAGCGAAGGGGTTTCTCGTCTGGCCGCCTGCCGCGCTCCAGCCGCTCGATGACGGTCGGCCCCGGAAGTTCGCCCACTCCGACAGGTTCGTTTTCCCGAGGATGATGGCGCCCGCCTCGCGCAGCTGTGCCACGAGCCGAGCGTCCACGGCCGGCGGCGGGCCCGAGAGCGCGAGTGAGCCAGCCGTGGTGCCGAGCGTCCCGGCCGTATCGATGTTGTCCTTGATCAATATGGGGATCCCGTGCAACGGCCCCCGTGTGTGACCGGCACGGCGCTCGGTATCGAGCACAGCGGCTTCGTCGAGGGCACGGTCGTTGACGCTCAGCACGGCGCGCAGCCTCGGACCGCCGCGGTCGATCGCCTCGATCCGCCCGAGCAGGGCCGCCGTCACCTCAGCCGAGGTCGTAGTGCCCGCGTCCATCAGGGCTCGCAGACCAGCCGCACTCTGACGGGCGATCTCGGATCCCACCAGGTGCGGTTCGCGAGGGTTCATGGTGCTCTCCAGCGTCGCGCGCCTGGACGTTACGTGCAGGAGGCCTGGCCGACACGTGAATGCTTGCTTTGGGAACCCAACCTTGGCATCCTCGAGATGGATGGCACTCACCACGCGAGAGCGGGCGATTCTCGATCTCGAACGCGAGTGGTGGCGGACGGCGCCGACGAAGCAGTCGGCCATCCGTGATCGTCTCGGCTGTTCACCCGCCGCTTACTACGCCGTGTTGCGGCGACTCGCCGACTCCAAGGACGCATTCGGGTACGACCCGCTCGTCGTGCAGCGACTCCGTCGGCGCCTCGCCCGGGATCGGCGGGCGCGGGTGACAGGCGACACGCTCGGGCCGGTCCGGCACAACCCGAGGTGACGTCGAGCCCGGTTGGGGGTTTGCCGGTTGGGGGTTTGCCGGTTGGGGGTTTGCCGGTTGGGGGTTTGCCGCCGGCGACGCGGTCCGGGGCGGGCACGTGAACGCCGGCGACGCGGTCGATTGGCTTGCCGAAGCCCCGGCAACGACGGCGATCCTCACCGACTTCGACGGCACCCTCTCGGCGGTCGTCACCCGTGCGGAGGATGCACGACCGCTCGCAGGCGTGCCCGATCTCCTGAAGCGCCTCGCTGCTCAGCTGGGCTTCGTCGGCGTCGTATCGGGCCGCCAGGTGGCTTGGCTCGTGGAGCAGCTCGCCCTGTCGGGCCAGGTCGAGACGGCAGGGCCGGCGGGTCACGGCATCGTGCACGCCGCCGGGCTCCACGGCCTGGAGCGCTCGACTGGCGACTCGCCGCACCTCGCTGACGGCGTCGCGACATGGCTGCCGGTCATCGAACACGCTCGGGACGAGGCCCGCGCCGAAGCGCCCGACGGCGTCGACGTCGAGGACAAGGGCTACGGCGTGACCCTGCATTGGCGCAAGATCGCCGACCGCGAGGGCATCGCCGATGCGGTGTCCCGCCTCGCCGAGCGGCTGGCGGACTCCACCGGCTTGCGGGTGCGGCCCGGCAAGGCCAGCGTGGAGCTCGTCCCACCGGTCGGCATCGACAAGGGAAGCGTTGTGCGTGAGTGGGTGGCGTCGCGTGGGTTGAAGCGGGTGGGTTTCTTGGGGGACGACGTGAGCGACTTGGCGGCGTTCGTGGCCATCGACAAGCTCTGCGCCGGCCCGGAGGCGGCGATCGCCGGGCTGAAGGTCGCCGTCGCCGGCGCCGAGGTGCCAGCAGAGCTCATCGATCGGGCCGACGTGGTACTCGCCGGGCCCCCTGAGGCCGTGGCGATGCTGAGGGCGCTCGCCGACCGCTTGGGCGGCTAGCGGCGGGGCAGCCTCGCGTGGGGCAGCCTCGCGTGGGACAGCACTGTCTCGAGCCACTCCGCCGGCGGGTGGGCGGCCGCCAGCACCCGCAGCCGGTCAGCCCGATCGGAGCGCTCGTCCCCCGTCACTGCCAGCGCCTCGTGCAACGCCTCAGCCGTCTCGGCGATGTCGAACGGGTTAACGCCGAAGGCCTCGGTGTGCAGCTCGTCGTAAGCGCCCGCCCGCTCGGACAGCACGAGCATCCCGGAGCGTTCGTTCAGGACCGGCCCCTCCTTGGCAACAAGGTTCATGCCGTCTCGCACCGGATTCACGAGCAGCACGTCGTAGCGGCGAAGCGCCGCCACCGTGCTCGGGAAGTGGTCGTCGACGTCGAGCACGACGGGCTCGTACCCGGGCGTCGACCAGCGATCGTTGACGACCGCGGCGAGGTGCTCCACTTCGGAGCGGTACGCCAGGTACTCGGGAAGGCCCTCGCGGCTCGGGTAGGCGCGGATGACGTGGACCACATCGCCACGCCACTCGGGATGCTCGGCGAGCAACGCGTCGTAGGCGAGCAGCCCCCGCAACAGGTTCTTCGAGAGCTCGACCCGATCGCTACGCAGCAACAGGCGCCGGCCCGCCAGGCGTTCGACCAACGACCCGAGGCGCTCAGCACACTCGGGCGAGTCCGCAACCTCCCGAAGCCGCCCGAGGTCCGGGCCGAGCGGAGCGTAGAACGTGCCGACCTCCAACCCTGCGGCCGAGGCGCAGCGGCGGAACGCCTGTTCCCACTTGACGGAATGGAAACCGCACGCGCCATAGCCAGCCATCCCTGCCATCAGCTCGCCCGCCTCCCGATGGGGCAGCATCGCGAGCTCCTCGGGGCTGGCAAACGGCGTGTGGCTGAAATGCACCGTGCGGAGATCGGGGCGATCGGCACCCAGCATCGAGCCCACGAGCGGCAGGTGGTAGTCGTTCACGAGCACGATGGCACCGTGAGCGGCCACCTCGACTACTGCATCCGCGAACGCCCGATTGTACGCCCGAAACCCGACCCATGCCTCCAACCACCGCCCATCGAACACGGGCCGGCGGGGGGCGTCGAAGAGCCCGTGATACACGAACCACAGCGTGGCGTTGGCAATGACGTCGTAGGCGGCATCGAGGATCTCGGGCTCGACGTCCACGAGCTGGAGGAACAACCCGGCCTGGCCCGATGAGATCGGCCCACCAGCTGCGCCTTGGCGATCTGCGTCACTGAACGCCGCTGCCACCCACACCGCACCGGTAGTGCCACCAAGCGCGGCGGCGAGGCTCGGCACCAGCCCGCCACCGCCCGCTCGTGGCTGCAGCGAGCCGTCTGGCAGAGCAACGAGCGAGAACGGGCCCCGATTGGAGACGACCACCAGCTCCGCCGTGCCGCCCCGGTTGCCAGTCTGGCTCTGTTCGCCCCCTCCGCTCACCCGAACGTCCCCGCTCGGGCGAGGGCCGCGCTGATCACTTCGCGTGCTTGCGGGCCGAGCTCGGCGAGTGGCCGGTTGCGATGGCGGCGCTCGCCGAGGTCGACTTGGGCGATGGCGGCGAGACCCCACCGCTGCCAAACGTCGATCAGGAGCCCGATCTCGACTCCGTAACCGCCGGCGAGCTCGATCGAATCGAGGACGTCCGCTCTGAGCGCTGTCTCGCCGGCAAGTGGTTGGGCCACGGTCGCCAGGTCGGGGAACAGCAGGGAGAGCAAGGGTTTGGCCACGAGCTCCGTGACGCGCCCCCCGCCGACGGGCTCGCTCCCGAGCGGCCGGGCATAGCAGCCCTTCACGATTCGTGGGCCGCGGTCATTCCGGTCGTTTCGCTGGGGTCGCTCGCCTCGCTCCCCAAGCAGCGGGCCTAGCAGTCCGGTGACGAAGTGGGCGCTGAAGTTCTCGACATCGCCGTCGAGGTAGACCACGTAGTCCGCTCTCCCTCGCGCCAGCCGCATCGCCTCGCCCTTGCCCACCCCGGGGCCTCGTACCACCACGGCGCCTTGTCGATGGGCTTCCGATCCCGTCCCATCCGACGAGCCGTCGTCGATCACGAGGATCTCGTCGACAAGGCCGTGGAGCCGATGGTCCGCACCTCGTCACGGGCCGGGATGCAGACCGTTATGCGCGCCGTACCCTTCGCAGCGACAAGGTCCTCAACGCGCCACTCACCATGGTGATGCGTCTCGATGGACGGGGCGAGAGCGGGGGCGACGTCGATAACTTCCATGGCGGTCGCCACGTTACGGCCTAAGCCAGCGGGCAGTCGCACAGCCTGGGGTTGCCGGCCGGCGCTCGGTGGCTCGGGCCGGGGCCGGCGCGCCC
This sequence comes from Acidimicrobiales bacterium, assembly GCA_050010115.1. Taxonomy (GTDB): domain Bacteria; phylum Actinomycetota; class Acidimicrobiia; order Acidimicrobiales; family Bog-793; genus JAKACA01. The sequence continues at coordinate 34,618 of JBEKLQ010000041.1, forward strand.
AGGGCGCCGGACCGACGGCGCCGGCCGCCATCCCGACGTGCAAGCACCCGCGATCGCCGCCTACACTGTCGCCCATCATCCAGAGCGGCTGAGGGACGGGCCCGTTGACGCCGCGGCAACCAGTTTCGACCCGGACGGCAACGTCCGTCGGTCGGACCAGGTGCCAATGCCCGAGCGATGAGGAGGCATTTTTCGTGAGCTTCGTCCGTGGTCTTTCGTGTCGGGAGTGCGGCCGCGCCTACCCGGCGGAGGCATTGCATGTCTGTGAGTGGTGCTTCGGGCCGCTCGAGGTCACCTACGACCACGACGCCATGCGGGAGGTCCTCACCCGTCAGCGCATTGCCAGTGGGCCACGCAACCTCTGGCGTTACGCCGACCTGCTCCCCGTCGACACCCATGAGCCGCCGGGGCTCGGGGCGGGTTTCACGCCCCTGGTGAATGCGGAGCGGCTCGGGGCCGAGCTGGGCATCAGCGAGCTCTATCTGAAGGACGACACCCGCAACCCGACCGGCTCGTTCAAGGACCGTGTCGTATCGGTGGCGCTGACGAAAGCACGAGAGCTCGGGTTCCGGGTCGCCGCCTGCGCCTCCACGGGCAACCTCGCCAACTCGGTCGCTGCTCACGCCGCTCGCCTCGGTATGGAGTCCGTCGTGCTGATCCCGCACGACCTCGAAGCGGTCAAGGTCCTCACGACGGCCGTGTTCGGGGGCCGGCTGCTCCCGATCGACGGCAACTACGACGACGTCAACCGTCTCTGCTCCGAGCTTGCCGACGAGTACCCGGAGTGGGCGTTCGTCAACGTCAACCTGCGGCCGTACTACTCGGAAGGCTCGAAGACGCTCGCCTTCGAGGTCGCCGAGCAGCTCGGCTGGGAGCTCCCCGATCACGTGGTCGTGCCGATCGCGTCGGGGTCGCAGTTGACGAAGATCGACAAGGGTTTCTCAGAGCTGGTGGCCACGGGACTGGTCGATGCCGGCGTGCGGGGCGTGCGGGTCTCGGGGGCTCAAGCGGCCGGGTGCTCGCCCGTCGCCACGGCCTTCGCTTCAGGAGCCGAGGACGTGCGGCCCGTCAAGCCGTCGACCATCGCGAAGTCGCTCGCGATCGGCAACCCGGCAGACGGTGGCTACGCCCTCGACGTCGTGCGCCGGACCGGCGGTGCCGTCGGATCGGTGACCGATGACGAGATCGTCGACGGCATCCGCCTTCTGGCCAGGACTGAGGGGATATTCGCCGAGACCGCCGGCGGGGTCACCGTCGCCACGCTCGTCAAGCTCGTCGACTCGGGAGTCGTCAAGCGCGACGAGCGGGTCGTGGTGTACGTGACCGGCAGTGGTCTCAAGACCGTCGAAGCCCTCGTGGGGCGTGTCTCCGTCGCCGAGCCCATCGGTGCCACGCTCGACGACGTCGCGCGGGCGCTCAATGCAGACTTCGTCACGAAGGCGGTGGCGTGATGCCCGCCGACGCCGCTGCTGCCGGCGAGGTGGGTGAGGCGAGTGAGGCCGGCGAGGTGGGTGACCGTAGCGTCACCGTTCGGGTGCCTGCCCAGCTCCGCTCCCTGACGGCCGGGAACCGGGAGGTCGCCACGCCTGCGGGCACCGTGTTGAGTGTGATCGAGGCTCTCGAGGCCGCCCACCCGGGAATACAGGAGCGATTGCTCGACGAGGCCGGGACATTGCGGCGCTTCGTCAACTTGTTCGTCGCCGACGAGGACGTGCGCTTCCTCGACGGCCTGTCGACCAAGGTGGCGCCGGGCCAGACGGTGTCGATCGTGCCGGCAGTCGCCGGCGGCTGACGAGGGTCTAACAGCCCCGGCGCCGACCGTCAGGGGCACGGTGGCACCGGTGAGTCGCGACGGTGTACGCGTTTTGTACGGACAGTCGGAACAAAGCGCGTACACCGTCGCCGGCGAAGCTCAGGCCGGGGGGCTCGACGGATCGTCTCTGCCGGCGCCGGCGGCGGGGGTTGCACCGGCGGTGGGCGTTGCACCGGCGGTGGGCGTTGCGCCGGCGGTGGGGGTTGCGCCGGCGGTGGCGCCGGCGGTGGCGGCCACCCGCCGGCGAAAGCGACCATCGGTCAGGGACAGCAGAAATGCCAGCGCACCGATGGCGGTACCGAACGCCGCCACTCCGTCCCAGCCGAAGTGCCCGAAGCACAGGGCGGATCCCACCGAGCCGAGTGTGCCGCCCGTGAAGTAGCAGGTCATGTACGCGGAGTTGACCCGGTTGCGGGCCTCGCCGGCGAGAGCGTAAATCTCGCTCTGGTTCGTGACGTGAATCCCCTGGCAGCCGACGTCCAGGAGCACGATTGCCACGATCAGCACGGCCAATTGGCGCGGAGCGACCAGCAGCATGACGAAGGCCGCCATCATGGCGAACGACGTGGCGACGGTCATCGCCTGCTGGCGGCCGGCGTCGGCCATCCGCCCGGCCAGCGACGCCATCAACGCACCGGCCGCGCCCACGAGGCCGAACAAGCCGATCGTCCCGGCACCGTAGCGATACGGCGCTCCCGAGAGCAAGAACGCCAGGCTTGTCCAGAGGACCGAGAACGCGGCGAACGACAGCCCCCCGTAGAGGGCACGGCGCCGCAGCACCGGCTCCCGGCGAAAGATCCGCACGACGGACGCCAGCACTTTCGGGTACGAGAGCTCCACCACAGCGCGGGAGGTCGGCAACGTCAAGCCCAGCACGACCGCAAGCATCACCATGAGCCCCGCGGCACAGAGGTAGACGACCCTCCACGAGGAGGCGGCGGCAATGTAGCCGGATGCGGTCCGGGCCAGAAGGATCCCGAGCAGCAGGCCGCTCATCACCGTACCGACGACCTTGCCGCGTTCGGCCTCGTTGGCGAGCGAGGCGGTGTAGGCCACGAGCAGTTGAGCGACCACCGACGTCGCCCCGACGATCGCAGCAGCACCGAAGAGAGCCGCCAGGTTCGGCGCTGCCGCCTCGCCTGCCAACCCTCCTGAGGTGATGAGCGACATCACGATGACGAGGCGCCGGCGCTCGAGGAGATCCCCGAGGGGCACCAGCAGCATCAGGCCCAGCACGTAGCCCACCTGCGAGGCGGTGACGATGAGGCCCGCCTCACCACTCGCGAGGTGAAGCGAGTGCCCGATCGTCGCCAGCAGCGGCTGCGCGTAGTAATTCGTCGCGACTGCGACGCCCGTGGAGACGGCGAGCAGGAGTACGAGGCGGCGGGACAGCACCGTCGGTTGTCCAGCTGAAGTCGACATCGCTGATCCAAGGTAGGGCGACGAGAGGCGACTGGCGGCGACGGGCGGCCCCGGGCGGTGACGGGCGGCGACGGGCGGCCGGGATGTGAGCCCCCAGGCAAGCGCCGGGCGGGCACGGAGCAAGCGCCGAACCGGCGCCCAGCCGCTGCCGAATGCCACCGGGCGGGCAGGGGTAGCACTCGCCTAGCGAGAGTGCTAATCTGGCACTCGATCGATGAGAGTGCCAACGCTCGAGCGTGAAACTCGGGCAAAAGGGAGGACGTTGTAATGCCGAAGTTGATCGCGTTCGATGAGCAGGCCCGTCGGGCGCTCGAAAAGGGTATGAACCAGCTGGTCGACGCTGTCAAGGTGACGCTCGGCCCGAAGGGCCGCAATGTCGTGCTCGAGAAGAAGTGGGGCGCGCCGACCATCACCAACGACGGTGTGTCGATCGCCAAGGAGATCGACCTCGAGGACCCGTACGAGCGCCTCGGTGCTGAGCTGGTCAAGGAAGTCGCCAAGAAGACCGACGACGTCGCCGGTGACGGCACCACGACGGCGACGGTGCTCGCCGGCGCCATGGTCCGCGAGGGCCTGCGCAACGTCGCAGCTGGCGCCAACCCGATGTCGATGAAGAAGGGCATCGAGGCCGCGGTCGAGACGGCTGTCGCGTCCATCCGGGACATTGCCAAGGACACGGACTCGAAGGACCAGATCGCCCAGGTCGCGGCGATCTCGTCGGCTGACACCGAGATCGGTGCCATGATCGCCGAGGCGATCGACAAGGTCGGCAAGGACGGCGTCATCACGGTCGAGGAGAGCCAGACCTTCGGTATGGACATGGAGCTCGTCGAAGGAATGCGTTTCGACAAGGGCTACATCTCGCCGTACTTCGTCACCGACCCGGAGCGGATGGAAGCCACGCTCGAGGACCCGTACCTGCTCATCGTCGGCTCGAAGATCTCGGCTGTACGTGACCTGCTCCCGGTCCTCGAGAAGGTCATGGGCACCGGCAAGCCGCTCGTCATCCTCGCCGAGGACGTCGAGGGCGAGGCGCTGGCCACCCTGGTCGTCAACAAGATCCGCGGGACGTTCAAGAGCCTCGCCGTGAAGGCCCCTGGCTTCGGCGAGCGCCGCAAGGCAATGCTCCAGGACATCGCCATCCTGACCAACGGCCAGGTCGTCACGGAAGAGGTGGGCCTGAAGCTCGAGAACGTCACCCTCGACCTGCTGGGCCGCGCCCGCAAGATCGTCGTGACGAAGGACGAGACGACGATCGTCGAGGGTGCCGGCTCGGACGCCGACATCAAGGGCCGCATCAACCAGATCAAGACCGAGATCGAGAACACCGACTCGGACTACGACCGGGAGAAGCTGCAGGAGCGGCTCGCGAAGCTGTCCGGCGGTGTGGCGGTCATCAAGGTGGGCGCAGCGACCGAGGTGGAGCTCAAGGAGAAGAAGCACCGCATCGAGGACGCCGTGTCGACGACCAAGGCCGCCATCGAAGAGGGTGTCGTCCCCGGTGGTGGCGTGGCCCTGCTCCGTGCGCAGCAGGCGATCCTCGACCATGCCGAGAAGCTCGAAGGTGACGAGGCGACCGGCGCCCGCATCGTGGCCCGTGCCGTCGAGGAGCCGTTGAAGCAGATCGCCATCAACGCCGGCCTCGAAGGTGGAGTCGTCGTCGAGAAGGTGCGTGGCCTGAAGCTGGCCCACGGCCTCAACGCCGACACCGGGGAGTACGAGGACCTGTTCAAGGCTGGTGTCATCGACGCTGCCAAGGTCACGCGCTCGGCGCTGCAGAACGCAGCGTCGATCGCGGCGCTGTTCCTCACGACCGAAGCTGTGATCGTGGACAAGCCCGAAGAGTCCGCTCCGGCGATGCCGGGCGGTGGCGGGATGGAAGACTTCTGATCCCAGTTCGGCGCCGATCTGGGCGCTGACCAGCCGTCCAATTCGTGCGACAAGAGGGGTGCTCCGGCGCCCCTCTTGTCGCGTCCGCGCCCAGTGTTCCTAGACTGCCGGCGTGACCGAAGCGCAAGCTCAGCCTCCATCCGAACCGGTGGCACCGACGACGGGATGGAACGTCGTCCACTTGTTCTGCCGCCTGCCGGCCCGGGTTGCTCGCGCTGGAGCCAGCGGTGGAGCCAGCGGTGGAGCCAGCGGTGCCGCCCGGGTGCCGGCCCGGGCTGCCGGCGCCGGCGTCGACGCGGCCGGTGTGCTCGACGCCATCGAGCACACCCGCAAGCTCGATCACCAGGTCGTCACCGCAGCGATGCTCGGGCACAAGGCTGACCTGTGCGTGCTCGGGCTCGGGCCTGATCTGCGTGTCCTCCGGGACCTCCAGACGAGCCTGTGGCGCGCCGGCCTCGAGGTCGTCGACTCGTACGTCTCGCTCACCGAGGTGTCCGAGTACGCGAGCGGCGTCCCTGAGGAGATGAAGCAGGCCAGGCTGTACCCCGTGCTACCGCCCGCCGGCATGCCGGCGTTCTGCTTCTACCCGATGTCGAAGCGGCGGTCGCCCGGCGCCGAGAACTGGTACACGCTCCCCTACGACCAGCGTCTGCAACTGATGCTTGGCCACGGTGCGGTCGGCCGGCAGTTCCGCGGTAGGGTGCTGCAGCTCGTCACCGGGTCCACGGGGCTCGACGACTACGAATGGGGCGTCACCTTGTTTGGAGTGCACCCGGACGACCTGAAGGAGTGCGTCTACCAGATGCGCTTTGACGAAGGCTCTGCTCTGTACGCCGAGTTCGGCCGCTTCTACACCGGGATCGTCGGCGATGCCCCCCAGGTACTCGGCGACCTCGAGATCGCCTGAGCCGTGACGCTGCAAGCGGGCCAGATGGCGCCGGCGGCGATCGATCGCGGAGCGGCGCAAGAGGCACTCGAGCAGGTGTTGGGGGAGCTGGGGTCGGTGGTGGTGGGTTTCTCAGGGGGAGCGGACTCGGCACTCCTCGCCTACGTCGCCCGCCAGGTGCTCGGCCGCGCCGGCGCCGTGTGTGCCACGGCCGTGTCCCCGTCCCTCGCTCCCGAGGAGCTCGCCGAATGCCGTGCGCTCGCGAGCGAGTGGGACCTCGACTGGCGGCCGGTCGGCACCCACGAGCTCGATGCCGAAGCGTACGCGCGCAACGACAACGACCGCTGCTACCACTGCAAGGCCGAACTCATGGAGGCGCTCGAACCGATCGCCCGGGAGCTCGACTCGGTCACCGTTCTCGGTGTCAACGTCGACGACCTCTCCGACCACCGACCGGGCCAGCAGGCGGCCTCGGAACGGGGTGCCCGGTTCCCGCTCGTGGAGGCCGGCCTGACAAAACCCGACGTTCGCGAGCTGTCACACACCCTCGGGCTACGGACGGCGGACAAACCTGCTGCGGCCTGCCTCGCCTCACGGGTGCCCTACGGCACCAGGGTCACCATGGGCGTGCTCGGCCAGGTGGCGGAGGCGGAGAGTGGGTTGCACCGGCTGGGTTTCAAGGCGGTGAGGGTGCGTCACTACGGCGAGCTCGCCCGGGTCGAGCTCCCGCTGGGTGATCTGCCGGCGGCACTGGCGCAGCGCGAGCTCGTCGTGCAGGCGGTGCGGGCTGCCGGCTACCGGTACGTGACGGTCGACCTCGAGGGCCTGCGGTCCGGCAACCTCAACTGGGCCTGATCACTGGCGAGCTGATCGATGGTGAGCAGCTGGGGCAGCGGGTCGGTGTTTGCCATTGTCGTCTCCGTTCAGAGGGCTCTATGTATCGACGAGGCCCAGCGCCAGCAGCCATGACAGGGCCGACCTTGACAGCGGATGTGGCGCTTACGAGAACACCTACGCCGGCCGAACCGTCGCCGGCCTAGCTCGCGCCAAAGTCGCGCTTGCCGACGCGCAGCGGACAGCTGACAACAGCCAGCGGCGGCGAGACCGCCGAAGCTCAGCCAAACTGGTCGACGGCAGGATCCAACGTGAGGCTGCAGCCCACCAGCGCTGGAAGACCCACGTCGCCCCCGAAACCGACCGCCTCCACAGTCTGATCGTTCGCCACCAGGCAACCATCGAGCAGCTCACCGTCCGCTACGACCGCCAGGAGGCGGCCGCACGGCAGCTCGTCCAGCAAGGGTCGAATCTTCGGCGCGCCGCCAGGCGTCTCGCCGCCGGCCTCGAGGCCTACCGGAACAAAGTCGATGGCATCGCCGGCCATCGGCCACCCGACCGGTCCCTGGCCGTCTTCGCCAGTTACGAGTACAACAGCCGACACCCCAACACGATCCGCCGGGCACTTCCGCGCTAGGCCCGCAGCTGTAGCCGCCACCGAGCGGGTGAGTGTTCTGGGTGGGCACGCCACGGGCTTCCGTACTCTCGGGCGCCGGATATTCGCAGGGAGCATCTGCCGACTGGGTCGCGGTCAGCGTCGCCCGCCGTCGGCACTGACAGGGGCTTCCGGCTCGGTAGAGAAAGGCTGAGCCTATCCAGCGGGCGGGCCGCGCTCGCGACCGTTGCGCCATCGACGCGCCCTCCAATTCCTGAAGCCACTGTCGATTGTCACGAACGCCTACCACCAACGGACTTGACCAACCAGGCAGTCGACCGCCGGACCCGGGTGACTGTCAATACAGAACTTGATGGAACCTCGGAGGGGTCTCGTGAGTCATGGACGGGTGTGAAAGGAGGCGATGTGCCCGACCTGGACTCGGCGGCGACCTTGATGACCGGCGGGGATACTGCGCACATCTCCGTGCGCCAACCGATCGACGACGCGGCCCTGGCCGCCCAGTTGCGGCACCTCGCTCGATTGGCGTTCCTCCTTTGCGGCAACGAGACACGGGCACAGGACGCTGCCGCCGAGACGATCGCCCGCGTCTGGCAGCGCTCGCTCCGTGTCGGGATCGAGGACGCAAGGCCGTACATGCGCCGCACGCTCGTGAACGTGGTTACCAGTAGCAGGCGCCGGTTCTGGACCGAGCGTGGCTTGTTCCCACGCATCGCCACCGCGTCGGCGATTGCCGGGCCTGATGACGCCCTCGCCGGCAGGATCGACCTGCTGCAGGCGCTTCAGCGCCTGCCCACAGCGCAGCGAGCCGTGATCGTCCTCAGGTACTTCGAGGACCTCAGCGAGGACGAGATCGCGCAGACCCTGCGGATATCGAACGGCACCGTGAAATCAAGAGCAGCCCGCGGCGTCGCGGCGTTGCGCGTTCTGCTTGGAGGAGAGGAAGACGATGTCTGACACCGATCTCACGAGCTTCGAGAGGCAACTGCGAAGCGGCCTCGCGCACGAGGCCGACCGCCTGAACGTCTCGGCGGGACTGACTGAGCGCGCCCATGCCCGGATAGACGAGCGGAACAGGCATCGCCGTGCCGGCGGCATCGCCACGGTCGTCGCCGTGACAGTGATCACCATCGCTGCCATCGTCGTGCCACGAGTGATGCAGTCCAGCGTGCAGCCCGCCGGCCTGGGCTCGGCCGGCCTGCCGACCGTTCACCTCCGTCCCGGGTCCGCTGTGGACCTCATCGACGCGCCGAGCACGAGCGTCTTGTACGGCTTCTGGGAGACCTTTACGCCGCGTACCTCTCCCAGCTATCACTTCTACGTCGTCCGCAGCCTCGACGGCGGCCAGACGTGGCGAGCTGTTAGCCATGATCCGTGTGTCACGGAAGTGGTCACAGCGCTCACCTTCGTAAACACCCAAGACGGAATCGCCACGTGCCCCACGAGAATCGTCGGCACTCAGGACGGTGGGCGCACATGGACTCCCGTCCCCAGTCTCGGACAGCCGGGCGCAGTCTCGGCCCTCGGCACAGGGCCGGTCGGTTCGGCGGCGGCCAGTCAGGGAACGATCTGGGCGCTGACCCTTCACTGTTCGAGCAGCGTCTGTATACGGCGGATCTCCGTCTCGACGACCGGCGGCTCGAGTTGGCAGGTCGGCGGGCTCAACCTAGGAACCACCTCGTGGGACCCATCTTCGAGAACCGTGCCGAACGCTCAGCCCTCTTCGATCGCCATCACGGGACCTGAGAGCGGTTACGTGCTGCTCGGCGGAGGTCATGAAGCGACGCGCCTCTACAAGACCTCCGACAACTGGAAGACTTGGTCCTCGGTGCCGGTGCCGTGCGGCAGCCAGCCTGTGGGCAACTACTCAATAGAGCTGATCGCGCACAGCCCGTCGCTTCTCTACCTCTATTGCGGCTCGGAGACGCCAGGGAAGACGACGGCGAAGTTCCGGTTCTACACGTCGCTCGACGGCGGGCAAAGCTGGGACCTCCGGACGGCGACGTTCCCGACCGGCTTCTATCGCTCCAGCAACCCCGAGGCGTTCGTCTTCCTCGCTACGACACCGGACAACCTGCTGCTGCAGAGCCTCGGCACTCTGGTCCACAGCAGCGACGGCGGCCGGACCTGGCATGCAGCGCTCGGCGGGGGAGCTGTCCAGTTGGCGAGCTGGGTCCACTTCAGCAGTCCCGAGCACGGCGTCCTATTCGACGAAAGCAGCGCAGGCTACGGCTGGTGGGTGACCGACGACGGCGGAGCGGTCTGGAAGCAGGTGAGCGCCGGCTAGCGGCGGCACCCCATCCTCGCACCTGGGTCGATGGCATCCCGCGGGATCAAGGGTCCGCGACCAACGGCCGTGTCAGCGTACGGTCAGCGACTGTCAAGGCCGGTCACTTGCGGACAGAATAATCTGTTCAGACATCTATGCGGCCGCCGCTGGCGTCCGCACCCGTGACCGGATGAAATAGGCGGGTCGCCCGTCGAACGCCGATGCTTCTTGGTGCACGGAGCCCGAAGTTCAGACTGGCGTCGGG
>JBEKLQ010000042.1:0-30988 GCA_050010115.1 Acidimicrobiales bacterium
GTGCGCTTCAAGCGCGAGACCATGCGGTTGGTGACGCCGGGCTTGATCGAGGCGATCAGCCGGGCGGCGATGAACAGGATGAGGACGAGGCCGACGAGCGCCAGGCCGGCGCCGAAGGCGCGCTCGACGTCTTTGGCCAGCGGCAGCTGGTAGTACTGCCAGACGAAGATCGGTAGGGCTTCTTGAGGGTTGTGGACCGGGCTCAAGTTCATGGCCGTGTTGCTCGAGACCGTGACGAGCAGCGGGGCCGTCTCCCCGACGATGCGAGCGATGCCGAGCAAGATGGCTGTCGCGACGCCGGTCCGCGCCGTCGGGAGCACGACGGACCAGACCGTCCGCCACTCGGGCGCACCGAGCGCCATTGATGCCTCGCGGAGCGAACCGTGGACGACTTTCAGCACTTCCTCCGTCGTCCTCGTGATGTTCGGCAGGAGGAGGATCGCCAACGCCAGGGATCCTGCGATTCCGCGGAACCCGTAGTGGAACTCGGTGATGAGCAGCACATAGATGAACAGTCCGGCGACGATGGACGGGACGGCGCTCATCGCCGTGATGACCACGCGGATGGCGGCGGTGATCCGGCCCCCGACCTCGTTCAAGAAGACCGCCGTGGCGACGCCGGCCGGGGCGCCGATCAGGACGGCGATGCCCACCTGCTCGATCGTGCCCACGATGGCGTGCCCGATACCGCCGGCCGAGGCAGGAGCGGTCTGCGGCACGCCCTTCTGGTCGTGGGTGAAGAAGTGCCAGCTGATGAGGGAGTGCCCACGGACGAAGAGGAATCCGATCACCAACCCGAGGGCAACCACGACGCCGACGGATCCCAGCGTCACGAGGGATGCGACCACGCGATCCACTGCGGCCATCCGGCCGAAGACCTGCCGGTTGGCGAAGTAGTAGACGACTAGGAACACGGCGATAGAAGCCAAGGTGAACCCGGCCGCACCCGAGAACGGCGTCAACTGGTAAAAGACGAACCAGACGAAGCTGACCGCTGCAGCGGCCGACGACACCAGCAGGGCCAGGTCCGCCGCGCTGAATGACTTCGTTCGGCGGCGATGGAGTTCGGATCCCTCGGGAGCGCGGTCCGGGCTGATCACCCGGCGCAACGTCGTGGTGGCCATCAGGCGCTCGCCCCGGTCCGTGAGCGGTTGACGACTATGGAGGCGCCGAAGTTGACGATCAGCGTGAACACGAAGAGCACGAAGCCTGCTCCAAGTAGCGCCTCAGCCCCGCTCTGGCCGCCTTGGCCGAACTGCCGGGCGATGAGGGCGGCGATCGAGTTGCCGCCTGGGGACAGGATGTGCCCGGAGATGATGAACGTCGGTGAGATCACGATGGCGACGGCGATGGTCTCGCCGAGCGCCCGCCCGAGGCCGAGCATGACGGCGCCGACGAAGCCGCCCCGGCCGAATGGCAGCACGACGGTGCGGATGACGGACGCCTTGGTCGCCCCGAGCGCCATCGCCCCTTCGCGCTCGCCGGGCGGGGTCAGCGAGAAGATCTCCCGGGTGACCGAGGTCACGATCGGCACGATCATGACCCCGACGAGGATGCCGGCGATGAATGCCGAGTTCGAGAACAGTGTGTTGCCGGCTGGGCTGCGGAACAGAGGAAACCACCCGAAATGCATCGCCAGGAACTTGGCGAAGCCTTCGAGGTTCGGCTGCAGGAGGAACAAGCCCCACAGCCCGAAGATCACTGAAGGGACCACGGCGAGCAGATCGATGAGCGCCACGAGCGCACGCCGCACCCGGAGCGGTGCGTAGTCGGTGATGAACAGGGCTGCGCACAGCGACACCGGGACGCCGACGATCAGGGCGATCACGGCGATGACGACGGTCCAGTAGAGGACGGCGAGAATCCCGAACGAGGGGTGGGGGCCGCCTGTCGTCCAGCCGGTCGTCGTGAGGAACGTCCCCCAACCCTCCTTGTCGATCGCCGGCAGTGACTTGAGGAGGAGGAACAACCCGATGAGGAAGAGCAGGACGAAGGCGGCGATGGCGACGCCGCGGACACTGCCGCGATACAGGCGGTCCTGTGTGCTGCGGCTGAGGAGCAAGTGCCTCGGCCCGTAATCGCCGGGAGGCGGTTGCAAGTCCGGCGCACCTGCCGATCCCTGCGGCGTATTGCCGCTGGATGTACCGCTCACGCGTGGGGCTCCTGGGCTCGGTAAGACGGGGTAGCGAGTAGGTAACTGGGCATAGCGACGGGGGGAATCTCCTCTCCCTAGGTCTATCGAACCGGTCGAAACGCCAGCACAACGTGAGGAGTCGAGAATCTGAACGACGGGTGAATTCCTGGTGAACTCGGCGTGCGCGAGACGGCCAGGGGGCGCCGTCGCGGACGCTACGAGGAGATGAGGTACAGAGCGCTCGAGTCGAGGCGGACGTGCACCACGGTGTCTGCGGACAGCGTGAGCGCGACCGCGCTCGAGACGTCAGCCAGTAGCGGTCCGAGATCCGTGAGCAGGCCGACACGGGTCACCGGCCCGAGGAACGTGAGGTGCGTCACGCGTCCTTCGAAGGAGCCGGGCGATGGCGGTCCTCCGTTCCCGAGCAGTTCGATCGTCACGTCCTCCGGGCGGACGTACAGCTGGACGCTGTCGCCCGCTGCGTGACCCAGCGTCGCGTCCGGGACCTTGAAATCGATCCCGGCGACGCGGACGAGGCCGTCTGGGCGGGAGATCATGGTGCCTTCCAGCCGGTTCATCGTCCCGACGAAGTTCGCCACGAACTCCGTCTTCGGTCCGCTGTAGATCTCAGCGGGGGTCCCGACCTGTTCCACGCGTCCGTCCGACATCACCGCTACGCGGTCTGAGACGGACAACGCCTCCTCCTGGTCATGGGTCACGTACAACGTGGTGATACCCAGCTCGAGCTGGATGCGGCGTACCTCCTCGCGCAGCTGGACCCTCACCTTGGCGTCGAGAGCGGAGAGAGGCTCGTCGAGGAGCAGCACATTCGGCTCGATGGCGAGCGACCTCGCCAGTGCGACGCGCTGCTGCTGGCCTCCCGACAGCTGGCGGGGGTAGCGGTCCATGGCGCTGCCGAGGCCCACCAGCTCGAGGAGCTCCCGGGCTCGCCGCGCTCGAGCCTCGCCGCTGTGGCGGCGGACCCTGAGCCCGAACTCGACATTGTGCTGGGCGGTCATGTTGGGGAACAGGCTGTAGGCCTGGAAGACCATGCCCATGTTGCGCTTGTTCGCCGTCAGGCCGAGGACGTCACGACCGTCCACCAGCACCTCACCGGCGTCCGGCCATTCGAAGCCGGCGATGATCCTGAGCGCCGTCGTCTTGCCGCAGCCACTCGGCCCGAGCAGCGAGACGAATTCGCCCGAGGCGACGTCAAGGTCGAGGCTATCGAGCGCGACCACGTCGCCGAATTGCCTGCGCAGGCCACGGAGCTGGACGGTCGCCACGCGACTACTTGGCAATCGCCACTTGGGCGGAGCTGCGCCCACCGCGGCCGAGGAGGAAGAGCGAGAGCATCGCGCCCCAGGTGATGATGAAGCTGATGAACGACAGGGCGACGCCTTCGTACGCCGTGCTCGTCCCGATGTTGTAGATGTACACCGAGAAGGTATTAAAGCCGAGCAGGCTCGAGATCGTGAACTCGCCCATGGCGATGGCGACGGTCAGCAACGACCCGCCGATGATCGCTGCCCGGAGATTCGGGAGGATCACCGTCAGCAGTGTCCTGAACGTCGACGCCCCCAGGCTCGAGGCAGCTTCGGTCAACGTCTTGAGGTCGATCGCCTGAAGCCCGGCGTCGAGCGAGCGGTACACGAACGGCAGTGCGAACACGACGTAGATGAGCGAGAGCACTTCGGGGCGCACGATGAGCCACGGGAATTGGCGGAGGAACACCGACAGACCGACGATAAGAGCTATCGGTGGCACTACGAACGGGAGCACCGAGATCACCTCCATCACTGGCCGGAGCCGAGGGAGGCGAAGATGGATCCAGAAGACTGTGGGAACCAGGAGCACCAGGCTGATGGCGACGGTCTCGAGCGAGATCTGGAGCGAGAGCCAGAACGAGCTCAAGAAGTTCGGGTCGTCGAACACGGTGTAGTACCAGTGAAGGATCGGCTGTCCCTTCACGGTGCCTGAAAGGCTGAATTGGATGACCGAGTAGATCGGCACGAGGAAGACAAGCCCGGCAACGACTATCCACAGCCAATGCCACACGTGTACCCGGCTCAGGGCGCGCCGGAAGCGGTGAGGGTTGGGCGTCCGGGCGGCCGTCATCTCAGCCACCGGCTCGCCCGACGTTGGATCAGCGTGTAGATCGTGACGGTGACCACGATGATCACGATCATGCCGAACGCGAGCGCGTAGGCGACCTGCGGGTCGACCGTGATGTTCCCGTTCACCAGCTGGGCGATCCACACCGTGACGAGATTTGTCACGCCAAGGGTCTCCGCCGTGGCGTAGGCGGAGAAGGCGTTGCCGAACAGCAGCACCATCATCCCGAACACCGACGGGGCGACGATCGGAAAACCGACGTGCCACCAGAACCGGAAGGACCCGGCGCCGAGGTTCGCCGCCGCCTCCCGCCACTCCCTCCGGAGGCCGTCGATCGACGGGATGACGAGCAGGATCATGAGCGGGAGCTGGAAGTACAGGTAGACGAGCGACAAGCCGATCAAGCCGTCGAAGTTGTACGACAGGTTGAACCCGAGGTGTGCCAGCAGGCGCGTGACGATACCTTCGGCTCCCAGCGTGGCGACGTAGGCGAAGGCGAGGGGTACACCGGCGAAGTTCGCGGCCATCCCGGAGAACGACGAGAACGTACCCCGAAGGAATCGGGGCATACCGTCGTGCAGCACGGCGTTGGCGACGAGGAACCCCAGCAGCCCGCCCATGAGGGCGCAGATCGCCGAGACCTCGAGGGAGAACTCGAAGGCGGGCACGTACGGTGCATGCACGATCGCCTCGACGTTGGCGAACGTGAAACGACCGTTGGCGGTCTTGAAGGCGTCGACGATCAGCTCGCCGGTGGGGATCAGCAGGAAGATGCTGATGTAGGCGAAGAAGGGTACGACGCCGAGGAACGCCCAGCGCCGTCGCCGCGCCCGACGTGGTGGCCGACCCCTTTCGACGGGCTCGGCCACTTGGTCAGGCGCGGCGAGGTCGGCGACGGCCACCTCGCAACCAAGCTGGTCGCGTTCTCTCGGCTATGAGCCACCCACCATGGAGTCCCAGTACTGCGTGACGGTGGCGCTCGCCTTGGTGATCTGGTCGAGGTTCGGGAACTGGACTCCGGCATACTCACTTGCAGCCGGCAGGAGTGCTGCCAGCGAAGCCGGGATCTTCCCCGCGGCCGCGAGGGCCGTGTAGCGAGCCGGGTGGGCGTAGCCAGCCAGGTACAGCAACTGACCCGTATCGGAGTAGATGAACTCCTGCCAGAGCTTGGCGGCATCCGGGTGAGGAGCTGTGGCACTGATCGCCTGGCAGTAGAAGTTGCCGAACCTGCCGCTCGTCGGGATGCTGACGCTCAACTTGATCGTGGGGTACTGCTTGCGGTACCCGAGGCTCAGGTAGTCCCAGACGATGGCGATCGGGGTCTCCCCGCTCGCGATGTTCGCCGGGTAGCAGTCCGTGGGGTTGAAGTTCCCGGCCTTCTTCAGGTCCTTGAAGAACGTGAGGCCCGGCATGATGTCATCGAGCGAGCCTCCGTTTGCGAGCGCGGCGCTCCACACGGCGGCGAGGGCGTCGCCGGCGCTGGCCGGGTTGCCATCGATGGCGACCTTGTTCTTGTACTCCGACTTGGTCAGGTCCGACCAGTCCAATGGGGGGGTCTTCACGACGGTCGTGTTCGTGGCGAAGGAGATGACACCGTAGTAGTCCCCGTACCAGTCCCCGTTCGCGTCCTTCATGTTGGCCGGGATCGTGTCCCATGTTGCGACCTTGTAGGGGGCGAAGTAGCCGCCCTTCGCACCGAGCGCGGCAACCGCCGGCGAGACGTCGACAACATCCGGCTCCTTGCTGGTGCCCTTGTCGACTTCGATCGCCGTGAGCTCTTGAGCCGAGCTGTCGTTAGGCGACACCGAGTTACAGGTGATCCCGTATGCCTTGTAGAAGCCCCCAATCACGGTGCCCGCCGTCGATTGCGTCCCGTAGTTCGCCCAGCCGGCTGGCAGGGCGATGAGGTTGATCGCCCCCTCCTTCTTTGCTGCGGCCTCGAGGGCGGCCATGCCGGTGAGGGCGGCGGTGGACGTGGTCGAGGACGAGGACGAGCTGCCGCAGGCCTCGAGCAACGATCCTCCGGCGACTCCGGCCACGCCGAGAGCGGCATTGCGGAGGAACCGGCGGCGGTCGTACGCCGCACCAAATGGGAAGGTGGACCCGTTCTGGTGAGCCATGTGCTTGCCCCAATCGTCATCCCGTTGAAATGTTCCGGTCCGAACCGTACACCTGAGCCTGGGCGCCGCGCCTGACGATCGGGTGCCCCCGGCGTGAAATTGTGGTGAACGCATCCGGACGCCGAACAGCGGGTCGGCCAGCAGGTCGGGTCCCGTTTGCGTCCTCTACCGAGAAGCTGTTGCGGGGCCGCGGGCCACCGCCCGGCTCTAAGGGGGAGCCGGGCGGTGGCCCGTGCTGATGCCGGTCTCGCTCGGGAGCGAGCGAGACCGGTCGGTGGTGATGCCTTACGGTGCGGCGTTGCCGTCCGTCGTCCAGACCTGGCAGTAGCCGGTCGGGTCCGAGATGGCCTCGTTCGCCGCCGTGGTGCTGCCGGTGATGGGGTCGTTCGGCGAGTACGTCGTGTCGCCGTCGGCAGCCAGGACCGCACTGGCCGGGGTGTCGACGGTGTTGATGTCCTCGGTGGTCTGCAACGGGAGCGGGACGAAGCCCTGCGACGAGATTACGTCATCGATGTCAGTGTGGTACCAGTTACTGGTGCTCGGGTTGATCACCTTGGCATTGCTTGCATCGAGTTGGCCCTTGCAAATGAAGCCGCTCTCGCTCACGTAGTTGATCGTGGCGGCGGTGGCAGCCGGGAACCCGTACTGGGCGCTGAGCGATGGGCTGAACGAGCCGTTCGAGTACACGTTGTAGATGTCGCGGATGATCGGGAATTGCTCGCCGCCGGTGCCGAGGATCGTCGACGGGTTCTCGGGGATGCCGTTGATCTCGCCGACCGTCGGGATGTCACTCTTGATGCCGTTGTCGCACAGGCTCGACACGGGCTTGCTGTTGCACAGGACCTGGTACTTGCCGTAGGAGAAGAAGTAGATGGCGTTGGCCTCATCGCCGACCTTGATGACCGGGTACGTCTGGTTCTCCGGGAGCGTGTGCGAGTCAGCGTACGAGATTCCCGTCGGCGTCTTGCAGCCCTTCGGCGCCGTCGTGAGGGAGTTCACGTAGGCGTTCAGCGTCGTCGGGCTTGAGTACCCGAGGCCGCTCGCCCAGGTAGCCTCTGTGCCGGAGCTCAGCTGAGCGGTGTAGACGCAGATATTGCCGGCAGTGCCACCGACTTGGTCCCAGTTCGTGATCGTGCCGCCCCAGATGCCCTTCAGCTGAGCTTGGGACAAGTCCGTCACGCCGAACGAGGGAGTGTCCTTGCCGCCGTGGACCGGCCACGTCACCCACGAGACACCATCGGCCGCGTAGCCGACAAAGTTCAGGCCCGGGTAGTCGGTACTCTTGTACTGGCGCGACGAGCGGGCGAAGTTGACCGGAGCCGTCGGGTTGTGCGGCTTGTTGCCGTCGTTCCCCGGACCGCCGTACTCGATCTGCTGGATGCCAGCACTCGAGCCCAGCGCTGGCTCCTCGACGGCGATGTCGTTGATCGGGTTTTCCGTGTAGCCCTCGCCCACCTGCTCTCCCTCATTGTTGCTCGCGCAGCTGAAGTTGTACGTCTGTGTCGTCCCGGCCGGCTGTGTCATGTAGCAACCGAGCGAGTTGTTGAACAACAGGTCCATCGCCTGCATCACGTTGTAACTCGTGGATGAGCCGGAGCCAATAATCAGATTGTTGGCTGATTTGGTCGTCTGTGCCCCCGCCGGGGCGGTGAGCGTCATCGAAGCGGCGATGGCGCCAGCGAGCACGCCCCCCACTACGACGCTTCGCCCGCGCCTTCTCAGATTGAGCATCGTGTGCCTGTCTCCTGTGTGTTGGGAACCGGGCGACCGGAGCCGATCACCTTCGACGGTTCAAGGCGGAGCATAAGGAAGGCATCTGTCCTGCTAGGGGACGCAAAGTTAACAACGGGTGAAGGTTTGACCCCACGGGCCGGCGCGTCGAGCGGCGAAAGTGACGCGCAGGTGAACAAGCCGAGGCGGGGGCCGATGTTGACGTTGACGTAAAGAGCATCGTTAGACTCGCCGGCATCATGTCGCACCCGAACCCCACCCGCCCGAACCCCCCCCACGATCGCTACAAATGGATCGCCCTGTCGAACACCACGCTCGGCATGGTGATGGCGACGATCAACTCGTCGATCACGCTGATCGCTCTGCCCGACATCTTCCGCGGGATCGGCCTCAACCCTCTCGCCCCGGGCAACGTGAGTTACCTCCTCTGGATGTTGATGGGGTTCCTGGTGGTGACCGCCGTGCTCGTGGTGACGTTCGGCCGGATCGGCGACATGTACGGCCGGGTCAGGATGTACGTGCTCGGCTTTGCCGTCTTCACCGCCGGTTCGATCATGCTCTCCGTCGTGTGGATGCACGGCGCTGGCGGGGCGTCCTACCTCATCGCCATGAGGGTGGTGCAAGGCCTTGGTGCGGCGATGCTGATGGCGAACTCGGCGGCGATCCTGACCGATGCCTTCCCAGTCGATCAGCGCGGCCTCGCCCTCGGCATCAACAACGTCGCCGCCATCGGTGGGTCGTTCATCGGCCTCATTGTGGGCGGTCTGCTCGGGCCGCTCGATTGGCGGCTCGTCTTCCTCGTATCGGTCCCCTTCGGTGTCGTCGGCACGGTGTGGGCGTACCTGAAGCTCGAAGAGCGTGGCATCCGCCGGCCGGCGCGCCTCGACTGGTGGGGCAACGTCACGTTCGCTGCGGGCCTCATCGCCGTGCTCGTCGGCATCACCTATGGCATCCAGCCCTACGGCAGCCACACGATGGGCTGGACGAGCCCGATGGTGGTCACCTGCCTTGCCGGCGGCGTGGCGCTCTTGGCGGTGTTCGTGGCGGTGGAGCACCGCATCGCCGAACCGATGTTCCACCTCGACCTGTTCCGGCTGCGGTCGTTCACGATGGGCAACCTCGCGTCACTGCTGTCCTCGCTCGGGCGAGGTGGCCTCATGTTCATGTTGATCATCTGGCTGCAGGGGATCTGGCTGCCGCTGCACGGCTACTCGTTCTCTGCCACACCGCTGTGGGCCGGGATCTACATGGTGCCGCTGACGGTCGGGTTTCTCGTGTCGGGGCCGATCTCCGGTTACCTGTCGGACCACTTCGGAGCACGACCGTTCGCGACGCTCGGCATGGTCCTGTCCGCTGCCGCGTTCGTCGCCCTCGAGGTGCTGCCGGTGAACTTCACCTACGGGTGGTTCGCCCTGCTGCTGCTCCTCCTCGGTCTGTCGATGGGCTTGTTCGCTTCGCCCAACCGTGCGCAGGTCATGAACAGCCTGCCGCCGGAGCAGCGTGGTGTCGGCGGCGGCATGAGCGCCACGTTTCAGAACTCGGCCATGGTGTTGTCGATCGGTGTGTTCTTCAGCTTGATGGTGCTCGGGCTCTCCGCCAGCCTGCCCGGTCACATGGACGCCGGGCTGCTGCAAGCCGGCGTTCCGGCGGCCCAAGCGAGCCGGATCTCCCATCTACCGGCAGTCGGAACGCTGTTCGCGGCGTTCCTCGGCTACAACCCGATGGGCGTCCTGCTCGGACCGACGATCCACCACCTTCCGGTCGCCAAGGCTCAGTTGCTGACCGGCCGCGGCTACTTCCCCGGGCTCATCGCACCGCCGTTCGAGCAGGGCTTGCGCAAGGCGTTCGACTTCGCCGCCGGCGCCTGCCTCGTGGCGGCGGTCGCGTCGTGGCTGAGCGGGGGCAAGTACGTGCACACGCCAGTGGAGCTGGCGGCACAGGGTGGCGAGGCTGCTGTCGGCGCCACGGGCGAGGCCGGCGAGCGAGTAAGTGTGCTGCGATGACGGTGCCGACCGCGACCGCAACCGAGGCCGGTTCGTGCCGGCTTATGTCGATCGGGGACGTCGCCGAGCTGCTCGGTACGACGACCCGAACGCTGCGGTACTACGAGGAGCTGGGCCTCGTATCGCCCTCCCGCCAGACGGTGACAGCCCAGCGGCGGTACGGGGCCGAAGAGATCGAGCGCCTGCGCCGCATCCGGGAGCTGCAGACCCTGCTCGGGCTCGATCTCGAAGAGATCGGTGAGCAGCTCGAGGCATCTGACCGCCTGGAAGGCCTCCGTGCCGAGTACCGGGCAGGGCCTCCGCCTGAGCGGCGCGACGAGATCCTCTTTGAGGGGCTGGCGATTCTCGAGCGCCTCCGGGAGCGGGTGCTGGACCGGCAGGAGCGCCTGGTCAGCTTTGCCGAGGAGCTCGAGGGCCGGATCGGGCGGTATCAGGCCGCCATGGAGCAGCAAGAGACTCGCGCCCGGGGCTGACAGTATGGCGGTATGCGTTTCGTCGTGATCGGTGGTGGGCCAGCCGGTGTGAGGGCGGCGTCCACGGCGGCGCGGCTCGGCGCCGAGGTCGTGCTCGTGGAACGAGATGTCATCGGTGGGGCTGCCAACTTGTGGGACTGCATCCCGTCCAAGGCGATCATCTCGACGGGAGCGCTCGTCAGCCGCGCGAGGCGGGCGGAGCTGCTGGGCCTTGGCCCGCTCACGCCGGAGGTCGACCTGGACGCCCTCACACGGCGTGTGCAGGAGGTCTCGGGCCGTCTGGCTTTATCGATGACCCAGCAGCTCGAGAGCCAAGGCGTCCGTATCGCACGGGCCACCGCCAGGATGACGGGCCCTCACCGGGTCGAGCTCGACCCGGGTGGCGACGTCACCGAGGTCCTCGACGCCGACGCGGTGCTGCTCGCCACGGGGTCGTCGCCACGGGTGCCCGACTGGGCCGCCGTCGACGGCGAGCGCGTGCTCACGACGCGGCAGGCGTACCCGCCGCCGGTCATCCCCGAGAATCTGGTCGTGATCGGCTCCGGCGTGACCGGAGTGGAGTTCGTCCACATGTTCCGCTCGCTCGGCTCTGCCGTCACGCTCATCGTCTCGCGCCAGCAGGTGCTCCCGGCGAAGGACCCTGAGGTCGCCGCTGCCCTGGAAGCGGACTTCCTCGCCCGAGGCGTGAAGCTCTGCATCGGCGCCCGAGCTGTCGGGATCGACCGGCCGGACGGCGGGGTGGCAGTGCGGTGCGACGACGGCCGCGTCATCTGTGGCAGCCATGCGCTCATCTGCATCGGATCAGTGCCAGGGAGTGAGGGACTCGGTCTTGACAGGGCGGGTGTCATCGTGAACGACGGCGGGTACGTGCCGGTGAACCACCACTGCCAGACGAACGTTGCGCACATCTACGCCGCCGGTGACCTGGCAGGGCGGCTGCCGCTGGCGTCGGTGGCGGCGGTGCAGGGCCACAAGGTCGCCGAGCACGTGATGGGGCTGCACACCCGCGAGCACCGGCATCTCGACTACGACAAGGCCGCCTCCGCCATCTTTACCGAGCCGGAGATCGCCGACGTGGGCCTTGCCGAGGCCGAGGCGTTCGCCCTCGGCCGGAAGATCCGGGTCACGAAGGTCCCGTACGCCGCCAACGCGCGGGCGCTCATCGACGGGGATTCGCGGGGGTTCGTCAAGCTGGTGTCAGATCCTGCAACCGGCATCGTGCTCGGCGGCTCGATCGTCGGGGCGCATGCCGCCGAGCTCGTGAGCATCATCGCCCTGGCCGTCACGGCCAACTTGCGTGTCATCGACTTGGCCGAGAGCCTGTTCGTCCACCCTACGTTGGCCGAGGCGTTGGCCGAGGCCGCCGAGTGACGCCGGGCCGGAACGAGGCCTGCCGCTGCCAGCGCCGCAAGCCGTTGGCGTGAATCCGGCGGGCTACTGCTACATCTACAGCGCCGGGCCCGTGGCCCAAAGCGCCGGGCACTTCGAGGATCGCAGGGAGGTGCTGCAGCCGGGGATGGCCGAGTAGCGAACCGAGCGCAGTCGCACCGATCAGACCCTCACCGGGGTTGGCGTGGCGGTCACGGTTACTCCCGCGTTCGGATTTGGAGTCGTTCAGGTGGATGCACTGGAGCCGCTCGAGGCCGATGGCGGCATCGATCCCCATGACGACCGCGTCGGCCTGCGCCAGCGTCCGGTAGCCGGCTCCCGAGGCGAACAGGTGCTGGGTGTCGAGGCAGGCGCCGATGCGCTCGTCGCCGCCGGCGGCATGGAGCACGGCCGCCAGTTCGGAGAAGTCACGCCCGCACGTGCCGCCCGCGCCGGCGGCGTTCTCCATCAAGAGCGGGCACGCGGGTCCGCCGAGGACGTCTTCGACCTCGTCGAGAGCGCGCAGCAATTCGCTGGCGATCGCTTTCACCACCGCCTCGAAACCCGCCCCCCGGTGGCTCCCGAGATGCAACACCAGGCCACTCGAGCCCATGGCCGAGGCCACTCGGAGGTTCTCGGTGAGACACGCTCGGGATTTCGCCAACAGGTCGGGGTCACTCGTTGCCACGTTGATCAGGTAGCTCGCGTGGCAGTACGTGGCCAGCACGCTCGGATGGCCGGCCTGAAGATCCCGGTAGCGGGCAAGGGTCTCGTCCGTAAAGGCGTTCGGCTTCCAGACTCGCGGGCTCTGGGTGAAGATCTGGATGACATCGGCACCGATCTCGGCACCACGGTCGAAGGCCGGGAGCAAGCCGCCCGAAGCGCGTACGTTCGCCCCGAGCAGCATCGGAAGGGACGCTAGTCACTCGCACGCCGTCACCGCCCAGGCCGGACCGGGCGGCCGAGGCGCTCGCTTAGGCTCGCGAGGTGCCCGCCGACAGCCCAGCCCCGACGCGCAAGTTCCTCGTGCGCACATTCGGCTGCCAGATGAACGAGCATGACTCGGAGCGGATCGCCACCATCCTTGCCGCTGAGGGTATGGAACGCACGGGCGAGGTCAGCGAGGCCGACCTCGTCGTCCTCAACACGTGCTGCATCCGCCAGAACGCTGACGACAAGCTGTACGGCACGCTCGGGCACCTGAAGTCGATCCAAGCGGAACGACCCGGCATGCAGATCGCCGTCGGTGGGTGCCTGGCGCAGAAGGACCGGGAGCACCTGCTCGAACGGGCGCCGTTCGTGGATGCCGTGTTCGGCACGCACAACGTCAGCCGTGTGGCGGCCCTGCTGGCCGAAGCACGGGCGGGCGGTGAGTCGGTGATCGAGATCCTCGACGAGGCGTCACGCGAGGACGCGGCCGAATTCCCGATCGCCATGGCCGTGCGGGAGGACCTGCCCCACGCGGCCTGGGTGACCATCCAGATGGGCTGTGACAACTCCTGCGCCTTCTGCATCGTCCCGGCCGTGCGGGGACCGGAGGTCAGCCGGCCGTTCGGCGACCTGCTCCGGGAGGTCGAGTCGTTGGCGGCCACCGGCACGGTCGAGCTCACCCTGCTCGGGCAGAACGTGAACTCCTACGGCCGCGACCTCACGACACGCCTCCGCGCCGGGGCTGCGGCGGTCTCGCAGCCGGAGCTCGTCCACGACGTAGGACACGCTTGGGTTGCCGAGGGTGCCCGCCGGCCCCGCCCGCTCTTCGCCGACCTGTTGCGAGCCGTCGGGGCCGTGCCGGGGATCCGGAGGGTCCGCTTCACGAGCCCGCACCCGAAGGACCTCCGGCCCGAGACGATCGCCGCCATGGCAGAGACCGAAGCTGTTTGCGAGCAACTGCACCTCCCCTTGCAGGCCGGGAGCGACCGGGTGCTGGCTGCGATGCGCCGTGGTTACACCGCCGAGCGTTACCTCGAGCGGTTGGCTGCGGCCCGCGCCGAGATCGAGGATCTGGCGGTGTCGACGGACATCATCGTGGGGTTTCCGGGGGAGACCGAGGAGGACTTTCAGCGGACCCTCGAGGTCGTGGCCGAGGCGGAGTACGACAGCGCTTTCACGTTCGTCTTCTCTCCGCGCCCCGGGACGCGAGCCGCAGAGATGGCCGATCAATTCGTCAGGCCTGACGAGGTGGCGGATCGTTTCGAGAGGCTGCGCGTCGTGGTCGAGCGGTCCGCGCTCGCCCGCCACCGGGCCCGGATCGGCCGGGTCGAGGAGGCGCTCGTCGAGGGGCCGTCGAAGAAGAATCCCGACGTCCTAACCGGGCGGACCCGCCAAGGCAAGCTCGTGCACTTCACCGCTTCCGGGCAAGCCGCCGAGGTCGGGGCGTTCGTCCGAGTGAGTATCGACTCGGCCGCTCCGCATCACCTGCGCGCGAGGTTCGTGAGCCTCGAGTCGCCGGCGCCGGTCCGGCGCTCGCCGAGGGCTGCGATCCGCATCCCCGTGCACGCCGGCTGAGCGCGCGCCGTCCGGAGCGCCAGTCGGCGGTGCCGCCGGCGAGAGACCCTCGCCATCCGCACCACCGACCGCCGCGTCCGGTCTCCTCCGTTTGCGGTGTGCCCGTTTTCGCGTCGTAGGTTGTGGCAGAGGGGAGGTTTCTCCCCGAGCCACGACCTACGACGCGGGTTGGGAGCGCCTGACCTGCCCTACAATGGTCCGTCGTGGGTGTGTTCTCCAAGGTCCTTCGCGCGGGCGAAGCCAAGAAGGTCAAGAACCTGGCAGCAGTCGTGCCGTTGATCAACGGTGTCGAGCACGACACGCAGGTGTTGAGCGATTTGGACCTTGCTGCCAAGACCGTCGAGTTCAAGTCGCGGCTGGACCGCGGCGAGGACCTGAACGACCTGCTCGTCGAAGCCTTCGCCGTCGTGCGCGAGGCCGCCTCGCGCACAATCGGCCAACGGCACTTCGACGTCCAGCTCATGGGCGGTATGGCGCTGCACTTCGGCTGCATCGCCGAGATGAAGACCGGCGAAGGGAAGACCCTCGTCTCGACACTGGCGACTTACCTGAACGCTCTCAACGGCCGCGGCGTCCACATCATCACGGTCAACGACTACCTCGCCCGCCGTGACTCGGAGTGGATGGGCCAGATCTTCCGTTTCCTCGACCTCCAAGTCGGCCTCGTCGTCCCGGACAGCGCCGACTTCGACCACAAGCGGGCGGCGTACGACGCAGATATCACCTACGGGACGAACACCGAGATGGGTTTCGACTATCTGAGGGACAACATGGCGATGTCCCGTGACCAGATGGTCCAGCGGGGCCACGTCTTCGGCATCGTGGACGAGGTCGACTCCATCCTCATCGACGAGGCTCGCACGCCACTGCTCATCGCCGGCCCGACAGACGACTCGACGAAGCTCTACTACCAGTTCGCCAGCATCGTGCGGGCGCTGAAGCGCGACCTCGACTACGAGGTTGACGAGGAGAAGCGGATCGTTGTCGCCACCGAGGCCGGAGTTACCAAGGTGGAGCGGCAGCTCGGGGTGGAGAACCTCTACGACGGCGTCGCCGCCAATTACGTGCACCAGCTGGAGAAGGCGCTGCAGGCCAAGGAGCTGTACCACCGCGACGACGACTACATGGTCGCCGACGGCGAGGTGAAGATCATCGATGAGTTCACCGGTCGCGTGCTCGAGGGCCGGCGATGGAGCGACGGCCTCCACCAGGCTGTCGAGGCCAAGGAGCGCGTGAGGATCCAGGAGGAGAACCACACCTGGGCCACCGTGACCTTGCAGAACTACTTCCGCATGTACGAGAAGCTTTCGGGGATGACCGGTACGGCCGAGACCGAGGCCGCCGAGTTCGCCTCCACCTACGGCCTGCACGTCGTCCCGATCCCGACGCATCGGCCGATGATCCGGGCGGACGAGGCCGACCTGATCTTCAAGACCGA
Source organism: Acidimicrobiales bacterium (assembly GCA_050010115.1). GTDB lineage: Bacteria > Actinomycetota > Acidimicrobiia > Acidimicrobiales > Bog-793 > JAKACA01. Next base: position 15,888 of record JBEKLQ010000042.1, read on the forward strand.
GGAAGCCAAGTTCGCAGCCGTCGTCGAGGACATTGGCGAACGGTGTGAGAAGGGTCAGCCGGTGCTGGTCGGCACGGCGTCGGTCGAGCGCTCCGAGCACCTGTCGCACCTGCTGGAAAAACAGGGCATCCCGCACTCGGTGCTGAACGCCAAGCAGCACGCCCGGGAGGCGACGATCGTTGCCCAGGCCGGGCGGCTGCATGCCGTGACGGTCGCCACGAACATGGCTGGCCGAGGTGTCGACATCCTGCTCGGGGGCAACCCGGAAGGCCTCGCCCGCGACGAGACGATCGCTCTCGGCTTCGACCCGGAGAGCGAGGAGGGCAAGGCTCGCTACGCTGAGCTGCTGGCCAAGTTCACCGAGCAGTGCCAGGCCGAGGCCGACGAGGTACGGGCGCTCGGCGGCCTCTATGTGCTCGGGAGCGAGCGCCACGAGAGCCGCCGGATCGACAACCAGCTCCGTGGCCGGTCGGGGCGGCAGGGGGACCCCGGGGAGAGCCGTTTCTTCTTGTCGCTCGAGGACGAGCTCATGCGGCTGTTCGCCACCGGGGCGATCAGCTGGGTGATGGGAAGGGCCCTGCCCGAGGACGTACCGATCGACTCGCGGATGGTGACGAAGTCGATCGAGAAGGCCCAGAACACCGTCGAGGGCAAGAACGCCGAGATCCGCAAGGACTTGCTCAAGTACGACGAGGCCCGCGACAAGCAGCGCAAGGAGATCTACTCCCGCCGGATGCGGATCATCGACGGCGAGGACCTACGGGAGTACACCGAGGGGCTGCTGTCGGACGCGATCCAAAAGCTCGTCGCCGATACCTGTCCGAGCGAGTTCCCCGAAGAGTGGGATATTCCCGGGCTCATCGCCGAGGCTACGCGCTACTACCCGACGATGTTCACCCCTGAGGAGCTCGAAGCCCTTACCAGCAGGCAGGACGTAGCCGAGAGCCTGCTGACGGAGGCCTACGAGTTCTACGAGCAGCGGGAGAAGGATCTCGGCGGTCCCGAAGTGGCACGGGAGATCGAGCGCGCCGTCATGTTGCAGATCATCGACCAGCGCTGGCGGGCCCATCTGGTCGAGCTGGACTACCTCTACGAGGGCATCCATCTCCGTGGCCTGGCCCAGACCGATCCCCTCGTCGCCTGGCAGCGAGAGGCGTACGCGATGTTCGGGATGCTGTCGGACGGTATTGCCGACGACTACCTGCAGTACGTCTTCCACGTGCAGTTGGTCCAGGAAGAAGCCCGCGAGGCCGACCTGTCGCAGGCGACCTACATGGCGTCGGAGGACCCGGCTGACGGCTCGGGCACAGCGGTCGGGAGTGGCGGTTCAACCCCCGCCCAAGGCACGGGTAACGGGTCTAGGCCGGCCGGGGGTCGCCAACTGTCGCCCGCTGGCGCGGGCGTTGCCGCCGGCTCGGGCACGGGCGGGCGTGCGGCCGGCGGTGGCGCACCCGGCGGCGGCGGCGGGGGCGCCGGTGCCGGCCGCCCACCCGGCAGCGGTGGCGGCGGGGGCGCACCCGGTGGTGGCCGGGTGGCGGGGGTGCCCGCCAAGCCCCAGAAGCTCGGGCGCAACGAGCCGTGCTACTGCGGCAGCGGCAAGAAGTACAAGCTCTGCCACGGCGCGGCCTGAGTGTCGATGGCGACTGGACCTGATCATGGCGCGCCCGGGGGAGGGCCGCGGGACCTCGGCGCCGAGCTCGCCGCCCTCCGGGACCGGCTCGATGCTGCCAAGGCGTACCTTCGCTTGAGCGAGCTGAGCGCGCGCCTCGGCGACCTCGAGGCCGAACTGGGCGAACCTGACCTGTGGTCGGACCCCGATCGAGCCCGCAAAGTCAACACCGAGTACGGCCGCGTGAAGGGTGACGTCGAGCTGCTGACGAGCCTCGAGAGCGAGCTCGTCGACGCCGAGGAGCTCCTTGTCATCGGCGCCGACGAAGGCGAATCGGGCCTCGCGGAGGTCGCTGGCGATCTCGAACAGGCGATCGCGAACCTCGGCAAGGCGCTCGGCGGGATCGAGCTGCGCAGCCTGTTCTCCGGCGAGCACGACGAGCTGGATGCCGTTGCCGAGATCCACGCCGGGGCCGGCGGGACCGATGCCCAAGACTGGGCCGAGATGATGCTGCGGATGTACCTGCGCTGGGCGGAGCGCCGGGGTTTCGAGGTCGAGGTGGACGAAGTGTCCGAGGGCCAGGAGGCAGGCATCCTGTCGGCCACCTTCATTGTGCGCGGGCCGCACGCGTATGGGCTGCTGGCGACCGAGCGGGGGGTGCACCGCCTCGTCCGGATGTCACCGTTCGATTCCCAGCACCGGCGGCAGACGAGCTTTGCCTCGTTGGACATCGTCCCTTACCTCGAAGATGCCACGAGCGAGGTCGAGATCGACGAGAAAGACCTCCGGATCGACACCTACCGGTCGTCGGGCGCGGGCGGACAGCACGTGAACAAGACGGACTCGGCCGTGCGCCTCACCCACTTGCCGAGCGGGATCGTCGTGTCCTGTCAGAACGAGCGCAGCCAGCACCAGAACAAGGCCAAGGCGATGCAGATCCTGGCGAACAAGCTCGCCGACCTGCAGCGTGCCGCCCGTCGCGCCGAGCTCGATGCGCTGACCGGCCCGGAGTCGGACGTGGCGTGGGGAAGCCAGATCCGCTCGTATGTGATGGCCCCCTACCAGCTCGTGAAGGATCTTCGCAGCGGCTACGAGACCGGTAACGTCGAGGCAGTTCTCGACGGGGATCTCGACGATGCGATGATCTCCTACCTACGCTGGCGCCGGGAGCACACGGCCTCGTGAAGGCGTCACCCACCTGTAACGGAAGGCCACTGGTAAGGTGGCCAGCAGCCACTGATCCAGGCGCAGTGGCCACGGCGTGGCCGGAATGAAAGACAGATGATCCGCTTCGACAACGTCACCAAGTCCTACAAAGGCTCGATCGTCGCGCTGCGCGACGTATCGCTCGAGATCACGAAGGGCGAATTCGTCTTCATCGTGGGTTCCTCGGGTTCCGGCAAGACCACGATGCTCAAGCTCCTGCTTCGGGAGGAGGCGGCGGATTCGGGTCACATCTGGGTGGCCGGTCGGGACGTCGCACGCTTGTCCAACTGGCGCGTGCCCTACCTGCGGCGCAACCTCGGCTGTGTGTTCCAGGACTTCAGGCTCTTGCCGAACAAGACGGTCTTCGAGAACGTGGCGTTCGCTCTCCAGGTGATCGGGCGCCCGCGGCAGGTCATCAACACCGAGGTCCCTCAGGTGCTGGAGCTCGTGGGTCTCGGGCAGAAGGCGGGGCGCTTCCCGCACGAGCTGTCGGGCGGCGAGCAGCAGCGTGTCGCCATCGCCCGGGCGTTCGTCAACCGGCCGCTGGTGCTGATGGCCGACGAGCCGACGGGCAACCTCGATCCCACGACGAGCCTCGGGATCATGTCGCTGCTCGACCGGATCAACCGGACGGGCACGACCGTGATCATGGCGACCCACGATGCGGGCATCGTCGACCAGATGAGGCGTCGTGTCGTCGAGCTCGATCACGGCCGCGTCGTGCGTGATCAGGCGCGAGGCATTTACGGGATCGATCCCACGCCGTCAACGACCCGGGGAGTGCCGGCGGTGTCGCTTGCAACTGGAAGTGCGACCACCGTCCCGCCGCCCGAGCGGGCCGAGGTGCGGCGATCGAGGACGAGGCACTGATGCCGATCTCAGTTGGATACGTGGCACGCGAGACCGGCCACAACCTCTGGCGCAACCGCCTGATGGCGCTGGCTGCCATCCTCACCGTCGGGGTGTCGCTCTCCCTGGTCGGCACGGCACTCCTGCTCCGCCAGGCCGTCAACAACTCACTCAGCGCGCTCGACGCGAACGTGAACCTGCAGATCTTCATGATCCCGACGGCGTCACAAGACCAGACAGCGGCGATGAAGGCGCTCGTTGCCCAGACGCCACAGATCCGAGCGTGCAACTACCTCGATCATGAGCAGTCCTACCAAGAGGCGGTCAAGCTCTTCAAAGCCGAGAACGAGCTCCCTGCCATCCAGGCGCTGTCGCCGACGACCACGCCGCCGGTGTTCCAGTGCTCGCTCATGCAGCCCGGAGACGCAGTCACCGTGGCCAGCTTGTTCAACGGCCAGGCCGGCGTCTACAAGGTCGAGTACCCGGCCAAGTCCATTCACGACCTCGAGGCGCTCTCGAACGTGGTGCAGATCGTGTTGCTCGTGCTGGCGTTGGTCCTGCTCGTCTCATCCATCGTGCTCATCTTGAATGCCATCCGGATGGCGATTTTCGCCCGGCGCCGGGAGGTGGGCGTCATGCGGCTGGTGGGAGCGACCGCTTGGTTCATCCGCCTTCCCTTCATGGTCGAAGGGCTCGTCCAAGGGCTGGTCGGCGCTGCGATCGCCGTGGGGATGGTGTTGCTCGGCGATGTCGGGATCCGGGCGTTGCTCCATCACTTCCCCGAGTTCCAGAACGCCATCGTGCCGAGCCACGACGTCCTCGTCACCGAGATCCTCGTCGTAGTCGTCGGGATCGTCGTGGGAGTGGGGGGCTCCGCCGTGGCGGTGCGGCGGTTCCTCGACGTCTGAGCGCCAGCGAGGCGACCGGTCCTGCGGCCCTGGCCGAGAGCTCAGCGGCCGGCCTCGGCCTCAGCATTTGATGTCCTTCCGGCGGAACAGGAAGTACGCCGCCGCCAGCGTGACGGCGAGCCAGGCCACTTGCATGATGACGCCGCGTTGCATGGGCTGCAATGACTGCCCTGGCTGGAAGAGTGACGTCCAGGCGTCGAGGTAGTTGGTGGGCAGGGCCGGCTGGATGTGCTTGATGAACGAGCCCGGCAGCGCATCGATCAGCGCCGACACGATCAAGAAACCGAACCCGGATGCCACCGCAGCAAGCACGTTCTCGGTCGCGACCGAGACGAGCACCGCCACGCCGGCGACGCCGGCACAGTTGATGCCGACGTACCCCGTGGCCATCGCGAGTCGGCCAAGCGAGCCGGTCACCGAGATCTGATGAGCCAGCCCGAGCCCTGCGAGGCCGGGGGTCACCACCATGGGGTGCAGCCCGAAATAGGCGGAGCCCACGACCGTCGCCAGCAGCGGGATCAGGAGGAGCGAGGCGAGGGCAAGGACGAGCGCCACGACGATCTTGGCTGTGAGCACCCTGCTCCGGCTGACCGGGCGGAGCAACAGGTAACGAAGGGTGCCCCATTTCGATTCCGAGGCCATCGGTTCCCCGAAGTACACGGTGAAGGCGATCGGCACGAGTAGATGAGACGCTCCGAGCAAGGCGACGATGCCGAGCGTCACGCCGCTCGACCGCAGCAGTATCGGCAATTCCGCACCAGCACCCTGGTTGCCGTTCTGGGCGGAATGGCCGACGAGGATCGCAACCAGCAGCGAGAGGATGCCGCTCAACAACACCAGGATCAAGGTGCGCCACCGCCGGATCTGCTTGGCGAACTCCGCGGCGATCATTGCGAGCCTCCAGGTGCCCGACCGTTCGGGACGTGCGCACTTGCAGGCGACGCCGGAGGGGCGCACTGTGCTGATGCCTCCGGCGTTCCCGGAGGGGCGCACTGTGCTGATGCCTCCGGCGTTCCCGGCGGAGCCCACTGTGCTGATGCCTCCGGCGTTCCCGGCGGCAAGTCCTGGGCGCCCACCATCTCCAAGAACGCATCCTCCAGGCTGTGACGGTTCATCACCGTCTCGACGCGAATTCCAGCCGCCACGAGAGGGGCTACGAGGTCGCTCCGGAGCGCCGTCCCCAGTTGGACGACGATTCCGGGGGGTGACGAAGCGACCGAGGCCACCCCGGGCACCTTCTGCAGGATCTCGAACGCTCGGTGGGGGTCGTCGACCTCCACGTACGCCGAGGCCGTGCCGGAAGTGACCTCGGCGACCGTGCCGCAGCGAATCAGGCGGCCGCGGTCGATGACCACCACATGACCGCAGGTCTGCTCGACCTCCCACAGCAGGTGCGACGACAGCAGCACCGTTATGCCTTTTGCGGCCATCTGTAGCAACGCTTCACGCACGTCGACGATCTGCTGGGGGTCGAGGCCGTTGACCGGCTCGTCCAGCATGAGCAGTTCGGGCTGGCCGAGCATCGCCTGGGCGAAGGACAACCGCTGCTTCATCCCGAGCGAGTAGGTCTTGACTCTCCGGTCTGCCGCGTCACCGAGGCCGGAGATCGCCAGTGCCTCATCGAAGCCGGCGTCGGATGTCCTACCGCCGCCCGCTCTCCAGTACAGCTCCAGGTTGTGCTTGCCTGAGACGTGAGGGATGAAGCCGGGCCCTTCTACCATCGCCCCCACGCGCGACAAGACCTTTGCGCTGGGCCTGATGTGTTCGCCGAGGATGGTCACGCTCCCGGCCTGGGGGCGGAGCAGTCCGAGCATCAGCCGGAGCGCCGTGGTCTTGCCGGCGCCGTTGGCCCCGAGCAACCCGACGATGTCGCCACGGTCGACGGAGAACGAGAGGTCATCGACGGCACGCACCGCGCCGAAGCTCTTGCGCAGGTTCGCGACCTCGATGACCACGTCTCCGCCCATGGAGCCAGCCTATGCGGACCGCCTGGGGATTAGAGTGCCGCTCCGTGAAGGGTGTCCTGCTGGCCGGTGGAACAGGGAGCAGGCTGTTCCCGCTCACCCGCATCACGAACAAGCACTTGTTGCCGATCGGCGACCGGCCGATGGTGAGCTACGGCATCGAAGCGCTCATGCTCGGCGGCGTCACCGAGGTCATGGTCGTGACCGGAGGGACACACGCAGGCGAGTTCCTCCGGCTGCTGTCGAACGGTCATGAGTTCGGGCTTGACCGCCTCTGCTACGCATACCAGGAGCGCCCGGGCGGCATCGCCGAGGCCCTCGGTCTCGCCGAGCGGTTCGTGGGGGACGACCCGGTCGTCGTCATGCTTGCGGACAACGTGTTCGAGCGATCGATACGGGGATCGTTGGAGCGGTTCGAGGCATCAGGCCACACGGCGCGCCTGCTGCTCGCCGAGATCGATGATCCGGATCACCTGCGGCATCTGGGCGTGCCCGAGCTCGACGGTGACGGCCGGATCGTCCGCATCATCGAGAAACCCGAGACCCCCCCCAGCAACTATTGCGTCACCGGCGTCTACCTCTACCCGCCGAACGTGTTCTCGGTCCTGCCTTCACTCGAGCCGTCAGGCCGTGGCGAGCTCGAGATCACCGACGTCAACAACCACTACGTGGCGGCGGGGGAGATGGCCTATGACGTGATCGAGGGCTTCTGGGGGGATGCCGGCGAGTCGATCGAGGCGTACTACGCCGTGAACGACTACGTTCGGCGCCACGGAGCCAATCGCTCCGACTGACCTTTCGGGGGGTCGGCGCGCCGGTCTCGGCTGCTACTGGCTGACCCTGCGACAGCGGATGGCAGCACCGATGGCAGCGGACGCGGTCGGGTGCTCGAAGGTGAAGCCGGCCTCGAGCAGCTTGCGGGGCAGGACCCGCTGGCTGGCGAGCAACATCTCGTCGGCCGCGCCGCGGCCCAGTGCGAGCCGTAGCGCCGGCGCCGGCACGGCGAACACTGTCGGTCTCCCGACAGCCGCCCCGAGGGCCTTGGTGAAGTCCGCGTTGCGGATCGGGGCCGGGCAGGCGGCGTTGACCGGCCCGGCCAACGTGGCGTCATCGATGGCACGGAGCAGCACGCGCACCTCGTCTCTGAGCGAGATACAGCTCGTCCACTGCCGGCCTGAACCGAGCCTGCCGCCCAGCCCGAGCCGAAACAGCTTCTCCTGCACCTCGAGGGCGCCGCCGTGCCCGAGGACGATGCCGGTCCGGATCACCACAGTGCGGATGCCGGCGGCCCGCGCCGGTTCGGTTGAGGCTTCCCAGGCCCGGCAGACCTCTGCCAGATAGCCCTTCCCGTTCGGGCTCGATTCGTCCAGCTCGGCTTCGCCACCGTCGCCGTAGTAGCCGATGGCGGATCCGCTGACGAAGACAGCCGGTGGCTGCTCGAGACCGGCGAGCGTGCGGGAGAGGAGGTCGCCGACGGCGATCCGGCTGGAGCGGATCTGCTCACGGCGCCGGCTGGTCCAGCGGCCGATGATCGGGGCGCCGGCCAGATGAACTGCCGCGTCGAACGCCTCGAGGCTGCCGCCCGGGGCCCTCGTGGCGTCGATCGTGCCCTCGACGAGGTCGATGCCGGCCTCGCCGGCCTGCGGCACCGAGCGCACGATGGGCACCACGTCGTCGCCGCGATCCCGTAGCGCGGCGGCAAGTGCCGTCCCGATGAACCCGGTGGCCCCGGTGAGCAGCACTCGCATCAGGCGCGGACTATACGAGGGCGGCAGGTCGCGCCGCTGTCGAGTCGACGCCCAGCTCCACAGCAGCCAGGACGAGCCGGGCGAACTCTGCCGGGTGGCTCTGATGGCCGCCATGCCCGGCCCTGGCCACCAGGTGCCTCGACCCGGCGGGCAGCTGCCCGGCCAGCCAGGCGGTGGCGTCCTGGTGACGCTCCACAGACTCGGCACCGCAGGCGACGAGCACTGGAACCCCGATCCGACGCGGATCGAATGCTGGAGGATCCAAGCGGATCGCCGTCAGCTCGGCGACCAGGGCATCGCCATCGCGCACCACTTCCTCACGGGTCGTGAGCGGCAGCCGCTCGTAGCGGTGATCGCCGATCATCCGGCGGAGGAAGTTCTCGGCTGCCTGCTCGCTGGTCACATCCTTGAAGGCGGGGGGCTGCTGTCCGTGGTCGGGCCACCCCTCCCGCCAAGGCGTCGGCGGCTCGTAGACGAGAGCCGAGGCGACGAGGTCAGGCCGGCGCTCGGCAAACGCCAGCACCACGGCGCCGCCGTAGCTGTGGCCGGCGATCGTGCAGCGGCGTTCTGCGACCACGGCTTCGAGGTCGGCTACGTGGTCATCCATCCCGCCCGCCGGCGGCAGCGCCCCGCGAGAGCCGGCATAGCCACGGCGGTCGTACGACACGACGTGGCACGTCCCCATCAGCCGGGCCCGCACGCGGGCGAAGCTCGTGTGCCGGTCCATCGAGCCGTGGACGAGGACCACGAGCGGAGCGCCGTCACCTGCGTCGCTTGGTAGGTCGTCGACGTACAGGCCGCACGCGCTCACTGAGCCGACCACTGTCGTCCGTCCGAGCTTGCTACTGGGCCGAACGGAGCTCGCTGGCAGGGCCGAACGGCTCGCCGGCATCGGCGTAGCACTCCTCGTGGAAGTGCTCGATGCGCTTCCAGACGCCCGTCTCGTAGATGTTGGCAATCACCTGGCGAGGGTGCACGCGGGCGGCGAACTTGACCTGCCGACCGCAGTGGCTGCACATGGCCTCGTTCCCCGGCTCGACGAGCCGCATGACGGCTCTAGTCGAAGCAGTCCTGGGGACAGTGTTCACATACCCCACGCTAACGCCACGGCGGCCGGTATCCGCCGGCGTGCGGGCGCTGGGGCAGGCCCTGCGCGGTCGATAGCATCCGCCACGTGCCGAACGACTCGATGCGGGATGGCGCCGCTGGCGCCTACGGGCCGAACGCGTGGCTCGTCGAAGAGATGTACGAGGCGTATCTCGCCGATCCGATGTCGGTGAGCGAGAGTTGGCGGGAGTTCTTCGCCGACTATCGGTCGCCGCGCTCGTCTGTTGGTGGTGTTGCGCCTGCGCCGGTCGGTGGTGCGTCGGGGGAGAAACCTCCCCCTCCGTCACCCCCGACCGCCGCTACGGGCACCATCACCGCGCCGGTGAGCGCGCCTCCCGCCGCCGGCTCCGCCGTAGCCACTGCGGCTGCAAGCGTCGCGGCGCCTGTTGCCGCACGAGCACCCGCAGTAGCGGAGCAGCCAGGAGCACCAACGCCTGTCCCGATCCGGGGAGCCGCTGCACGGATAGTCGAGAACATGACAGCCTCGCTTGGCGTCCCCACCGCCACGAGCGTCCACCCCGTTCCTGCCAAGCTCCTCGAAGTCAACCGCCAGATCATCAACAATCAGCTCGGGCGCACGACCGGTGGGAAGGTGAGCTTCACGCACCTCATCGGCTGGGCGGTCGTGCAAGCGCTCAAGGCCGTCCCGGCACTCAATTCGAGTTTCGTGGCCGACATCGAGGACGGGAAGGGCACTCCCGGTGTCGTGCGGCACGAGCACGTGGGCCTCGGGCTCGCGGTTGACACCGAGCGTTCGGACGGCTCCCGGACGCTGGTCGTCCCCTGCGTGAAGCGGGCTGATGAGTTGGACTTTGCCAGGTTCCTTCATTCGTACGAGGACCTGGTCCGGAAGGTGCGGACGAACAAGCTCGCGGTCGAGGACTTCGCCGGCGTCACCGTCACGCTCACGAACCCAGGCACGCTCGGCACGACGCAGTCCGTCCCCAGGCTGATGCCGGGCCAAGGCGCCATCATCGGCGTCGGCTCGCTCGCCTACCCGCCGGAATTCGCCGCCGCCGACCCCGCTGCGCTGGCCGAGCTCGGCGTCTCGAAGGTGGTCACGCTCACGTCGACCTACGACCATCGTGTCATCCAGGGTGCCGAGTCCGGGTTGTTCCTCACGCGGGTACACGAGTTGCTGGTGGGGGATCACCGGTTTTACGACGAGATCTTCGAGTCGCTGCACGTGCCCTACCAACCGGCGCGCTGGCACCAGGACGTCAACCCGTTCACCGGCGCCGATGGCGAGCGCGGCCGGCTGATCAAGCAGTCCGCCGTCCAGTCGTTGATCAACATGTACCGCGTCCGCGGGCACCTCATGGCGCACCTCGATCCACTGAGCCACCACGCGCCGGCGCTCCATGAGGAGCTCGATCCGCTCACGTACGGGCTCACGGTGTTCGACCTCGAGCGGTCGTTCGTGATCGACGGGCTTGCCGGCGAGACCGAGCTGCCGCTCGGTCGCATCCTCGGGATCCTGCGGGACGCCTACTGTCGCACGATCGGCGTGGAGTACATGCACATCCAGGATTACGAGCAGAAACGCTGGATCGAACAGCACGTCGAAGGCGCCCCCGGCACGATCTCACCCGAAGAGCAGCGCCACGTCCTCGGGCGGCTGAACGCCGCTGAGGCGTTCGAGCGCTTCCTGCACACCCGGTACGTCGGCCAGAAGCGCTTCGGCCTCGAGGGTGCAGAGTCCGCCATCGTCCTGCTCGATACCGTGCTCGACGAGGCCGTGGGCTCGGGTATCGAGGAGGCCGTGCTCGGCATGGCGCATCGCGGTCGCCTCAACGTCCTCGCCAACATCGTCGGCAAGTCTTACGGCGAGATCTTCGCCGAGTTCGAGGGCAACCTCGACCCCGAGAGCGTGCAGGGCTCCGGTGACGTGAAATACCACAAAGGTGCCAGCGGAAAGTTCGTCGGCCAGAGCGGCCTCGAGCTCACGGTCACCCTTGCCTCGAACCCGTCGCATCTCGAAGCTGTCGACCCCGTGGTCGAAGGGATGGCGAGGGCGCGCCACGACCAGCACGCGAACTGGCGGACGTTCCCCGTGCTGCCCGTTCTCGTTCACGGCGACGCCGCCTTCGCCGGCCAAGGTGTGGTGGCCGAGACGCTCGAGATGTCCGAGCTGCATGGCTACCGGACCGGCGGCACCGTGCACATCGTGATCAACAACCAGTTGGGTTTCACGACGCCGATGGAATCAGCCCGTTCGTCGATGTACTGCACCGATGTCGCTCTCGCCGTCCAGGCTCCGATCCTGCACGTCAACGGCGACGATCCTGAGGCATGCGTGCGGGTTGCCCGGCTCGCCGTGGCGTTCCGCCAGCGGTTCCACCGCGACGTCGTGATCGATCTCGTCTGCTATCGGATGCACGGGCACAACGAGGGTGACGACCCGAGCTACACCCAACCGATCATGTACCGGGAGATCTCCCAGCACCGGTCCGTTCGCAAGCTCTACACCGAGTCCCTTGTCAAGCGCGGTGACATCACGATCGACGAGGCCGAGGCGGCGCTCGCCGACTTCTCTCATCGCCTGCAGCGGGCACTGGACGAGACGCGTGCCGCCGCCCCGCCGAAGATCGAGCGCCTCTCGCGCCCAGCAGCCCCTGCCGTGCCCCCGTTGTCGGGCATCCGGACCGGGGCAGAACGCGGGCGCCTCGACGCGATCGCCCAGTTGCTGCACGAGGCACCGGAGAACTTCACTGTCCATCCGAAGCTCGCTCGACAGTTCGATCAGCGAGCCGAGCTGTACGCGTCGGGCGAGGTCGACTGGGCGTTGGCCGAGGCTCTGGCGATGGGGGCTCTGGTCGCCGAGGGCATCGATGTGAGGGTGACGGGGCAGGACACCCGGCGTGGCACTTTCAGCCAGCGCCATGCCGTGCTCGTCGACTACGAGACGGGGGCCGAGTACGTGCCCTTGGCGATGGTGCCGACGTTGCCGAGCTCGTCTGCCGGCGACCCAGGGAAGTTCATGATGTACGACTCGCTTTTGTCGGAGTACGCCGGGCTCGGCTTCGAGTACGGCTACTCGGTCGAGGCGACCCGTGCACTCGTCGCCTGGGAGGCCCAGTTCGGCGACTTCGTGAACGGCGCGCAGGTCGTGATCGACAACTTCATTGCCGCCGCCGGGGAGAAGTGGGGGCAGTATTCGGCGTTGGTGATGTTGCTGCCGCATGGTTTCGAAGGGCAGGGGCCTGAGCACTCGTCGGCCCGCCTCGAGCGGTTCCTCCAGCTGTGCGCCGGGGACAACATGACGGTGGCCCAGCCGACGACCTCTGCGCAGTACTTCCATTTGCTCTTGGCACAGGTGTACCGCAGCATCCGGCGGCCGCTCGTCGTGATGACGCCGAAGTCACTGCTGCGTGCCCGCCAAGCGCGATCTGGCGTGGAGCTGCTCACAGACGGCCGGTGGGAACCCGTGCTCGACGACGTCGCCACCATGACCGGTGGAGCGCTTGGGGCCGGCGAGGTGACCCGAGTCGTGCTGTGCAGCGGCAAGGTCGCCTACGACGCCACCGGTCGCCGCGACGCGATCGGGGCCAAGTGCGCCATCGCCCGGGTAGAGCAGCTGCACCCGTGGCCCGAGTCGGAGGTGCTCTCGGTGTTGCGTCGCTACCCGAACGCCACAGAGGTGGTCTGGCTCCAGGAGGAGCCGGAGAACATGGGGCCTTGGGGCTACGTCCACCGCAGGCTGCATCGCCTGCTCCGGGACGCCTTGACGTTGACGCATGTGAGCCGCCCTGAGTCCGGCAGTCCTGCGACCGGCTCGACCACGGTCCACCAGCTCGAGCTGAAGGACCTGCTCGACCGCTCGGTCGGCCCGATCGCGTCGGCCTAGCGGAGCTGCAGGCGCAGCGTCGTCTCGAGATCGGCGATCGCTTGATCCTCCGAGAGGAACTTGATCGTGGTCATGCCCATCTGACGAGCCGGCTTCAGATTGACGCCGAGGTCATCGATGAACACGGCCTCATGAGGTTGGATGCCGAGCCTGGTGCAACAGACCTCGAAGAAACCCACCTCGGGTTTCCTCACACCGATCCTCCACGACTCGACGACCTCGTCGAACAGTCCGAACACATCGGCGAGCCCGTCGTGGGACGCCGTCCCGGTGCGGTCTGGCGCGCCGGCGAAATTGTTGGTGGCAAGACCGACCAGATAGCGCTGGCGGCAACGCCGCACGGCTTCGATCATCGCCGGCCGCGGCTTGCCGGCCAGTAAGGCCAGCACGTCGGCTCCGTTGACGTCGTAGCCGGCCTCGCGGGCCTCGTTCTCGAATTCAACGCTGAATGCCTCGAGGGAAAGCTCGCCCCGCTCGATCCGGGCCCAGGCGTTGCCGTGGTGGTCGCGGGCGTTGAGGTTTCGGAGGAAGTCGTGCGGAAGGCCGCTGGCGCGCTCGTAAGCGGCGAATGCCTCGAACGGGCTCGCTGACAGCACCCCGCCGAAGTCGAACAGCACGGCTCGAACGCCGGTCTCGGGATCGCCGAGGCGGGCCCGATCCCGAGCCTGCTCATCTGACGGGACAGCCATCCGATGAGCGTAGGCAGCCGAGGTCCCCGGTCGCCCCCAAAGAGGTGCTTGACTACATCACAAATGGCGCTCCAGCACATCGTCGTGGACGGGTCCAACATCGCTACGGAAGGACGCAGCGCGCCGAGCTTGGCCCAGCTCGAGGAAGCGGTCGCCGAACTCAGGCGCGAGAACCCCGACGCTGAGGTCACGGTCATCGTCGATGCTACCTTTGCTCACCGGATCGACTCGAGCGAGTTGCAGCGTTTTGAGGAGGCGGTGCTGAAAGGCGAGTACGTGCACCCGCCGGCCGGTGCCATCGGCCGCGGCGATGCCTTCCTGCTCCGGGTGGCGGAGAAGGTCGACGGCACCGTGCTGTCCAACGACTCGTTCCAGGAGTTCCACGGTGAGCACCCCTGGCTCTTCGAGCGCGGCCGCCTGATCGGGGCGACGCCGGTGCCCGGCATCGGGTGGATCTTCACACCTCGCACCCCGGTGCGCGGCCCGACGAGCCGCAAGGCGGTACGGGAGACCGACCGAGCCAAGCGCCAGGTGACGAAAGCCATCAAGGTGGCGACGAAGGAAGCCGTCGGCGTCGTCCCGGTCATGACCCAGGCTCAGCGGGCCGGTTCGGCTGACGGCGGCCGGCCGCGCCGCGTAGCGGACGCCACCCTCTCCAAGCCGTCACCGGCGGCGGTGAACGACCCGTTGACGTTCGTCTCGTTCATTGCCGAGCACCGGCTCGGCGCAGAGATCGTTGGTCGCGTCGAGGGCTACACGTCGCACGGGGCGATCGTCATGGTCGGGAACACCCAGTGTTACGTGCCTCTCGCCAATCTCGCCCATCCACCTCCGCGTTCGGCGCGAGAGGTGCTGAAGCGGGAGGAAGAGCGCGTGTTCATCCTGCGGGCGCTCGACGCCCAGCGGCGCGGCGTGGAGCTCGCGCTCCCCGGAGTGGCGGCGGTGTCGGGCCAGCCGAGCGAGGCGATGGTCGAGGCCGAGATGCGCCTGGCCAAACGTCGCCAAGTCACGTCGCTACGTGAGCTCGGCCCGATGCCCGTGCCGACCAAGCCACCGCCACACGCACCGGCTGCGCACAAGGTAGAGGAGCCCGCCCTCCAGCCCGCCGTCCCGGCTCCGGAGGTGCCCGGTGAGGTGCTCGCGTCGCCCCGTCGGTCGCCCGCGGCACGCCGGC
>JBEKLQ010000043.1:0-29253 GCA_050010115.1 Acidimicrobiales bacterium
GGTCAAGGCGCTGGTCCAATCTGCTGGCCCGATCACGAACTTCGGTCTCACGACGTGGACCCAGCCGGTGATGATCAAGCTGATCAACCCGCTGCTCGGCAGCTACTGTTACATCGGGTCGATCGACAACCCGATCGTGCTCAATCCGTCGGTCACTGGCACCCTAGGCATACTTCCCGACCCGAACCCGACCCGCTTCCCGAGTACCGTGGTCTTCGAGGTTACGAGTGCTTCGGCCACAGATGACACCTTCAGCGTGCCCATCGCCCAGGGCTGCGGCCCAGGGGGTGCCGCCAACATCGCGATCGACACCGCGATCGACAGCTCAGAGAGCCTGCCCTCGCCGTCCGGAAGCAACAGCCTGGTGCTCAACGGCAACTTCTACTTCGCTGACGATTACTCGGCGGCGAACCAGGCCCACGACCTGCTGGCCGCGTTTAGGGCGAACCGCTGAAATAGGAGAAAACGACTGCGCCCGTTCTGTGTGACCGCCGCCAGTGGCGGCGGTCACACGCCGGGCAAGCGGGAGCCTGACGGCGATCGATGGATCGGCGCGACGGCGATTCGGTCGGTGTGCCATTGGTAGCCCACGACGGCATCTTCCGCTCGGGCCTACACGTCGACAATCTGAAGGCGCTTGCGGGACGGGGCCAGGAGCGCCTCTATGTAGGCCCGGTCCGAAGAGAAGATGGCGTCTTCCCGCGCCAGAGCGCCAACAACGACGGTCGCGTCGATCAGATCGCTTCGGCCGGCTGCGACCAGGAGCGCGCCGGCCGATCTGGCCCGCTCCTCGGACAGCTCCTCCACCTGGCAGCCGGCGAGTAGCCGCGAGAGCTGCGGCTGCGATCCGCCGCGCCAAGCCTGACCGAGAACCCCAGCTGGGACCGTGGGTGATTGGCCGCGCTCGAGCGTCCGGCGGTGCAGCGCCCATATCCGGCGCTCATCGCGGTCGGAAGCGATGAGGGCGCCGGTGTCGTAGGTGACGCCGCTCACCGACGGCGGTGGGCCCGGGCGGCCTGCTCGCCGACGCGGGCGCAGTCGAGGACACGGTCGGCCTCAACCAGCTCCTCCTCGGTGAACGCCCCGTGCTCGGCCTCCCACTCGCTCACCGCCGAGAGTCCGCGCTGGAGGCGGAGCTCATGGCGGAGGGCTCGATTGACGACAGTCGACACGCCGATCCGCTCGGCCTCGGCGATGCGCTCGAGGTCGGCCCAAACCTCCGGGTCAAACGACACTGCTCTCTTCACCACTGGCACGAGCCTGTGGTAGTACCAATGGTATTACTACTGCAAGCAGATTCGGCCTGGGCGGCCTCGGCGCTCCCGAAGACCCATCGACCGAGGGGCGCCGCTGCACTATACGAACTGGCGCCGTCGAGTCTGGCGACCGGCCACCGTTGCTGCCGGCATGCCACCGCTCAGGTTCCACGACCTCCGGTCACTGGCTGCTATCGCTCTCGTCGCATCGGGCGCCGACGTCAGGACCACGCAGGCCCGGCTCGGGCACTCATCGAGCCGGCTGACGCTCGATCTCGACGCCCGGACGAGGACGCGCGCCGATCGCCTGGTCGCCGACGCGGTGGGCGACTACCTGCGGCCCTCGCGCACGGCTAACGCACGCCGGAGTCCGGACAGAGAGAAGGCAGGTCACTAGACCGGCCTGACCTGCACTTTTGCGTGGGCGCTACAGGACTCGAACCTGTGACCTCAGCCGTGTGAAGGCACACCGGGCAACGCACCGACCAGCGCTTTAGCGGTCTGACCTGCGGTTTTGTCTCTCACTCTCCCCCACTGTTACCCACTGTTTTGCAGTATCCCGCGGACAACGGCGGACAAGGGTTATCGTCCGCGCCATGTCGGACAGCGGGACGCGTGTCGAGCATCAGCCGTTCAAGCCGGTGTTACCGGTCTTCAGTCATCGCAGCATCCTCGGCGCGTGGCCGCCGGATACGTTTTGCGAGCGATGCCAGCGCGTGAAGGCAACGGGGTACATCGGGCCCGCCGCAGGGTTCTTCGTAATGCTGCCGGCGGCCGGGACCCACTTTGTTTGCGAGGACTGTGCTCGATCGGACTTAGCCCTTGGCCCCGAGGAGCTGGACGGGCATCAATGCGATCCCCATTGCACCGACAGGCTGCACCTCGATTCCCTGATGTTCAACCGTGGCGAAATCGACCACCTGGGGCCTGCTGCACAACGGGAAAAGGTCCAGGCGATACTTGACGTGCAAGGTCACGGTTGGGTCTGCATGGACGTCCAGCCGATGCAGCCCAGCGGTCCGATCGTGACCGGCCGGTACTGGGCGATCTGGATTCAGTCGCGCCGAGGGCTGCCGTGGCACGAGACGGAGACTTACGAAGACCCGACTTAGGCGCTCGCCCGGTGCATCTTGACCCGCGCCCGGTCGGACGTCCCGCCCCATATGCCCCTGCAGCTCAGCCTTCACACGTCTTGACCTGCGGGACATTGTGCCGAGCAGGGTTTCCCCAGGTCGTTTCCGAGCGAAGTTGGCAAGGTTATGCGCTGTAGCTAACGACCTGCTCAGGGCAGTGTGTCAGGTGGTCGCCGTCGGCCCGTTGAACGGTTCGGAGGAGGCTCCGGTGCCATCGTCAGCTGCCCCGCCAGCACGGTCGCCGCTGGCCAGTTCGAGGACGGGGGCACCTTCGAGCCGAACCTGCAGAATCCTCGGCCGAAGGCTCTTGATCGTTTCCAGCGCCTCGTTTACGCCACGTGCCAGTTCGTCATCGCCGTCCTCTTCGCCCGGTTCCGTCTCGGGTCCACCGCGCACATCGAACACGAATCCTCGGTCGAGCCGGTCGGCGAGACCTCGAAGTGACAGTCGGACCTCCGTGTGCAACTCCTGACGTCGGCCCTCATTCACCACAACTGAATCGTTGATAACTGCCACCTCGATTTCGTCGAGCTTCTGCTCAAAGATTCTGTTTTCTTCGCCAGCTAAATGACTGAGGACGTCCTCGCTGACCCCGGAGTTGCGGAGTTGGTCGCGATTCTGGCGAATCCTGAGGATCACGTCATACGCTAGAAGAAGCTTGAAGAGTGTGTCCGCGATCACCGCAGCCACGTGCGGAGCGAATCGTACGAACAGCGTGAAGTCGGACGACGCGATCTCATGCACCTCTAGCGGAGGCCGGTTGCCGAGCACCACCTCGTTGAACGGGTTGAGCACCAGCGTCAACGATCTGAACTCGTCTGCCAGCTCAGTAACGGTGTTAGAGACAGCGAGGCGCGGAATGAGGATGGCAACCTCGGCAGCCCCGGGCTCCAGAGACGCTGTTCCGATCCCGAGTCCCTCCATGCCCTGGTGGACCCTTTCGAAGAGGTCCTGAAACTTAAGGAGGTCAGAACGCAGACTCACGACTTCCGGAGCGATCAGAGCAGGTGTCACCTGATTCCGCGTCACGATCTCATCGATCGCGTTGGCTAACCGTATGCCAAGCAAGTCCCACGCTCCCATATCCGAAAGCGCTTGCTGCCAAAGGGGGGCGAAGTCCATGGACTCGTGCGTCAAGTCCTCGATCAGTCCACGCCGAGTGTTAGCAAAGTCCTCAGCAATGGACACCTCGGCTGGATTTGCAGCCATCTGCGTTGCTGCGCCCGCCAGCCTCTCGAGCTTCTCGAGGATCGCGAGCCGATCGAGTTCAGCCAGCACCTCAACGGCGACCTCATGGAGAAACTCGGCGTTCATTCGGCGTCAATCCCCTAGCTCGGATGGTTCAGTCAGGCAAGAGTAGCGCTGTGCTTTCGTTCGGAGGAGGTGGTTGTTTCTCTGCCGCACGCCAGCGAGCGGCTCTGGTTCGAATGGTCGAGCTGCGGCAGCGATCGCCTACGGAGGCGGATTTCGTCGCCGCCTACGTCAGCCGGAGCCCAACCCAAGGCGCTCACCCGGCGCATCTTGGCCCGCTCGCGGGCCGTGGTCCCTCCCCATATCCCCGCCATCGACTCGTCGGCGGTCCGCCGCCTCGGGAACACTTGGCCTCCGTGAGCCGCATGGCCTTGCCTTCCTGCTGCCGTGAACACGAGAGGCGCCGGAAGACACCAGTGCGGCACCGACCCGGCGTAGTCATCGCCCACCCCTTCGGCCGCTCCCGCCCCGTCGTGGCCCGGGGCAAGGCGTGCTTCTTCATGTCGTTCTTGCGAGGCACTAGCGTGACGCGTGTTGGCACGGAACGGGGGGAGGGCAGCTCGATGAAGGACGTCAGAATCGACCGAGACGGGAGCCTTCGTTGCTGGAACTGCGGGGCCAAGGGGTTCACGGAGAAGCGCACGCTCCGCTCGAAGGCTCTCGTGGGCGTTGGGGCGTTGCTGACCAAGAAGAAGCTCAAGTGCCAGAACTGCGGGGAGTACAACGACACCGGCAACGAGAAGCCATACGAGGGTCCCGCCGATCGTAAGTGGCGGAAGGTCTACGAGAAAGAACAGGCGGAGTTAGCAGCCTCCGGGCCAACCTCCCCACTTCCCTCCGTGGCGGACGAGCTGAAGAAGCTGATCGATCTGCGGGACGCGGGGGCGCTGACCGAGGAGGAGTTCGCTGCCCAGAAGGCGGTCTTGCTCGGCCAGGAATGAGCCGGACGTAGTTGGGATGCACCGGCAGCAAGGGTACCTAACACACGGTACGAACCCCTGTGGGAGCCGGCAATGACAGCGAGGCGGGCTACCGTTGGAGCCGAAAGAGGGAGACTTTGGGCATGAGCACAGCGGACGAGATCGCCAAGCTGAACGCGCTCCGACAGTCCGGCGCGCTGACCGATGCAGAGTTCGAAGCTGAGAAGTCCAAGCTGCTCGCTGCCTCCTCGCCAGCGCCCCCGGCGGCTACCGCTGCAAGTCCGACCGCTGGTTCGGCGTCCGCCAAGAAGCCGCCCAACAGACGGGCAGGGATCGGCTGCCTCACCTTTATCGTCTTAGCCGTGGTCATCGGCATCATCGTGGCCGTGAGTGGGGGCTCTAGCGGTCCGAGCGCCAACGTGAAGGGGAAGGTGGTCAACGTCGTGGCACTCAATGGCAACACCGTCCGCATCTACATGGACTGGACGAATAGCGGCAAGGCAGCCGGCTCGGCAAGTTGCGTCCTGAACACCAACGTCGATGATCAGTTCGGTGATCAGGTAAACATCGAGGTCAACTCCACCGCGACTAATGGCAAGGTGGCAGCGGGCGCGACGCAGCGCCTATACCAAGACATCGGTGTCAACAGCGGGGACGCTCAGTTCATCAAACCCAGCGACGTGAAGATCACGGATTGCTCCTGAGATTCGGCAGGGCTCAAAAAACGCTGCCGACTCAGATGAGCGAGGTGCAGGTCGGGTCGACCGTGCTCATCGCGTTTTCGGCATTAGTGAAGCTGCCTGTCTCGAATGCCAGACCCACAGTGTGGATCTCGGTTTCCAGCCGCCCGCCGTAGATCGCCCCGGCGACAGCCAAAGCGCGGGCTGCCGTCAACATCCCGGCGGGCGCCGTCGCCGCGGCGCTCACAGGGTCCGATGCCAGCGCGCCGCCGGGGAGATTTCATGTCAGGCTCACCGCGTGGCTCGCTCGAGCCGGCTGGCCCTGCCCATGGCGTTGGTTGCGGCGCCGCCGAACAGGTCGGGCCTGGCCAGGACGATCTCGGCGTCTGCGTCCCACGGTTCGCCGCGGTGCAGCATGATGGCGAAGCCGTTGTGCTTCACCGCCAGCGTCGAGATGGCGTAGACGACGTCGGGCTTGGGTGCTTCTGGCATCAGCTGTTGCTCAGGATCCGGAAGGAGTTGGGCGCGGCAATTCCTGCTCCATTTCTGGCCCATGCGTACCAACCGCGCTGCCCGGTTGGCCTCTGTGTGCTGGAATCAAATATTTGGGGGACTTGCTCCACCGTCATCCCGGCTCTTTGCACGAAGATGTACCGCGAAAAATCTCCCACAACGAGGACTGTCTCAGTTCCGGTTGTATTTGTGAACTGGGGCGCGTAGTCCGTGATGAGAACCGGCTTGCCCTCCAAAATCGTTGTCCCGTCGGAGGCGATGTTGGTCGAGAAGTCGGCCAGCGCCAGGTTGTTACCGAACGCCTGAATGAGGTTCTGCACCTCGATGTGCATGAGCCATGACGCGTTCGGGCGGAAGAGCTCGGGGAGACTCTTCCACGCGGTACGCACGTCGATGGCGGACAGCGTCCCCGCTGTCGTCACGGTGACGTGAGCCGGGTTCGTCGTGATGTTGGCCATTCCGGTGAAGATGCCCGTCGGCTGGCTGGAGCCGGAGCCGGTGCACAACGTGGGAGCCATGAGGTCGAGATACCCCTGTGCGAGCAGCTTGGCCATCTCCTCCGCGAAGCCGGGGTAGTCCTGCTCGACCTCGACGCTGTAGGGGATGTATCCATCTGCCTTATAGACCGGGATGGTCGGCTGCACCATCGTCGGGCTGCCGTCGGTGACTACTGCGGCCTCAGCGGTGTATTGCCAGGTCGCGGCCGGTGCCGAAACACCGTGCCAGGCGTCCGTTGTGATCGTCTTGATGGTGCAGATCTTCAAGACGGGACTATCGAGAGCACCTGACGACAGGATGATCGTTGGGTCGATCAAAACCGGCACACCGTACCCGCCGTCGGCGCCGGTGCCCTCGTTCATGGCACGGCACTCCTGGCGATAGGCGTTGACGGCCCTCGACTCCTCTTCGGTGAACACCGGGTGCGGCTGAACCATCGCCTTGGCGAAGGCACTCCGGTAGCCGGGCGATTCGGTCACGATGAGGCGCCTGGCGATGGCGCCGCCGTCCACCAGGTGCGTGTTGCTGCGGAGCAGGCGGTCCACGTCGTCCTGCTGGCGTGGGGCGAGCGTCCTGCCACGCTCCTCGAGGAGACGCAGAGCCCGGTCACGCAGCTCGCCGGAGGTCGCCGAGCGAATATCGCTCAGATCCGCACCGGAGCTGGTGGCGTAGCTTGAGCGCCCGCCGTTGCTCCTCGAGCGCGGCGGCTCGTCGGCGTCGA
Source organism: Acidimicrobiales bacterium (assembly GCA_050010115.1). GTDB lineage: Bacteria > Actinomycetota > Acidimicrobiia > Acidimicrobiales > Bog-793 > JAKACA01. The sequence goes on from JBEKLQ010000043.1 coordinate 6,973, forward strand.
TCATGGCGCGTGCACGTTCCTGCGTGGGGCTGCGCCGGCTGGAGCGGTACTTCTCCACCACGTCGGAGAGCCAGGCGAGACGGGTTTCCTCGTGGTCGGTCAGATCGTCTTGTTCGGTCAGGCGGCGCAGCTCTTCCTGCGCCTCTTCAAAGGTCGGTATTCCGGGCATTTCTGCGTCTCCCAAATCGTGAGGGCCGCGGGCGGACCGGCCAGAGTTGTAGGTGTCGAGGAGTGCGCCGAGATAGTTGGCGCGGTCCTCGTCGATCATGCGGAGGGCGCCGTGGGGGTTGCGCTTGCTCTTCGGCAGCTTCCCGATGGCACGCAGCTCCCCGGCGGCCTCGTCACGCGTCGGCGCTGGGCCTAGGTAGGTGACGGTGCGCGGGTGAGTTGCGTCTCCGCTGTGAAAACGGATTGAGCTTCTGTTCTGCTCTCTGAGGATCACGTCACGGATGGCGAGACCTCCCTTTCAAACGGGGCGCGCTGTGGGGGCGCCGACAAGGGTTCTCGCTGCATCCTGAACGTCAGGACCTCGCAGCCTTCGCCGATCGCTTCGCTCGAACGGGACCTCGTTTCACCCGATCCGAACACACACCGTGTGTCAGATACCCGGCCGGTTCTCCGTGAGCTTGTCGCTCGACTGTTCTGCTGCAAAGCCGACTCCACGGGAGCTGACTCTGCGTCGCCATCCATGATATCAATCGGGTGCGCGCTCATCGCGGCAATCGGCCCTTGACGAGGTCGAAGTCGGCATAGGCGGCCGCCAGCTCGCGCGCCTCAGCGTCGGTGTAGGCGAAAACGGCCCGTCGGGTGGCTTCGGCTTCGGCGACGATCGACGCACGACGAGCGCGGAGAGCGGCGAGCGCTTCTTCCACGGCATCGCAGGCAGAATTCAGCCAGGCGACGTAGAGGCTCACGCCGGCGAGGGCCTCGTCGAGGCTGAACGGTTCAGCCGGGCCGTCCGGGCCGGCGGGTGCCTCGGTGAACCGCCGCAGCCAGCTCAGGTCCGGGATCTCGAGCAGCTCGTCGAGGAAAACCCGCCGGTGCTCGTGGGAGCAGAATTGACCTCGCGTGTCCGCCGGCAGGTCGGTACCGCACTGCCGGCACTGGCGGGTGCTCACGACCGTAGCCTCGGGTCGGGCCGGCTGTCGGCGGCGGCCTGACGGTACTTCGCCATAATTCGTTCGGTCCTCCGTGCCTCGGCGTCGGCCACCTTGGCGACGGTCCATTGCAGCCTCCGTCGCGACACTGGCGTCAGGCCGAAGTCCGCCCACACGAGTCGGATCTCGCGGCTCAGGTCCATGCGGGCAGTCGGGTTGTCGGCCCGGTGGAAATCTTCGACCAGGGCGATGTAGATGAGGAGGCCGTGGGCGTCGATCCTGGTCATCTCGGGCGCCACCGGGGAGGCCCACAGGTCAGACCAGTGCGCAACGGTGAGCGGGTGCGGGTCGGCCATGGGAAGCTCCGGGATCGCTATTGGCCCGCGCTCGTCGTAGAGCACCGTTGCGGTGCTCGTTTTGTTCCTGCGGCGGCGCTGCTCGGGTGGTTTGGGGAGATTCCCGCCCATGGTTACCCTCCCGCCGGTTGGGTGTGCTCAAACATCCCCGAGATGTACAAACCGACAGCGCCGGGGCCACGGGTCAGCGATCGATATGTAAATACGTCATGCCCCCTGCCCCCTTGACCAGGACTTATGTAAATCATTCGGCGGCACGCTGCCATCATCATCATCGGGACACCATCTCCCTCCGCAGCCGCACGCCAACACGTCCGACGGCCTCGACGATGAGGGCGACGTCCACGGCGTAGTCGTCCATCACCTCGACGAGCGCGAGCAGCGGCGCTGCCATCCGGACTGACTCGGCAGAGTGTCCCGGCCTGGCGAGTTCCTCACGGAGCGCTCGGCGGCGAGCGACGCTGATACCGGCAAGGGTTGTCACCCATCGGTCAATGTCGCCATGCAGCAAAAACACGCCAAGTGCTGCGAGCCGGGCGTCGAGGTCGGTGGAGTAGTTGCGGTGATCGTCTCGTGTCGTCATCGTCGCAACCACTCACGACGTTGTCGCTGTGCCTCTTCGCTCACGGCCTCGAGGACACGAGCACCGCCATACTCGCCGACGATGTCGATGAGTTCGGTCAACGGTTCGCAGCGGCGCCGTCCATCAGCCGAGCGACCTGGATCACTGAGCGATGCACGGATCGCTGCGCGTCGCTCCGGTGTCGCGGCGTCAAGATCCCGGATCCATCGCTGGCAATCGCCACGGTGCACGAGCGCGCCGAGTACCACGACGCGGGCAGTGAGGTCGTCGCTCATGCCGATCGCCTGTCGCTGAGTGCCTGACGGAACACCTCGAGCAGCTCGGCTTGCCAGTAGTCGCCGATCATCTCCACGGCGGCGATGACGCAGCCCGGTGTGTGCAAGGCGTCAGGGTCGAAGGCCGGCCAGACTTTGGCGAGGCGTTGGTACTCACTGACTCGTGCATCGTCCGCCCATAGTCCGGCGTCCGTGATCGCGTCCTCCGTCGACCTGACGAGCTTCGACAGGTCAGGAATGCGGTACGGGTGGAGCTCGGTCTTACGCGCCGCCTTCGGGCGCGGCACGGTGAAGATGAGCTTCACGGCGATCGGCCCATCCAGCATCGGGCCGGCAGGTGCAGCCGCTTTGACAGCTTCACGCCATGGCAGCACCTTCTTGCTCGACTCCACCATGACGCCATGACCGACGTGACGTTTCGAGCCCTGCGGAGCTGGCGAGCCGAGCACGGAGAATCCCCAGGCGGTCACGATCGCCCCTCCTTGATTCGCAGCCACACCGGGCAGTCGTCGTCGTGGTGAACGATGAGCGACCAGATGCCGCGCTCGACTGGCCCGACGGTTTGGTAGGCGTCGCAGGCGTCGCAGCCACCCGGGATCTCTGCGCCGTCGAGCGGTCCGAAGAGGTTGACAAACGAGTCACTCACGAGCCGACCTCGTCCCTCGTCCCGACCTCGTCCCGACCTCGTCCGGGACGAGGTGCAAAACGTCGATTCCGACCTCGTCCCTCGTCCCCCCCTATAGGGGACGAGGACGAGACGGGACCGATGGGGTAAAAGTCAGAAGATCCCATGGTCGACCTCGTCCCTCGTCCCGGAGCCTTCCGAGCGGCCAATATCGGTCAGCCAGTGAAGGTGTCCGTTACCCTTCCGCTCGACACTGACCCAGCCTTCTTCGACCATCCACGCCAGGGCGTCACGGACCCTGCTCGCCTTCGCCTCGATGGCGTTCTCGATGGCGTTCTTCGATGAGCCGTCGTAGGTCGTCAGCCAGCCGAGGATGCGATCTACGAGCTTTCGGTCCGTTGTCGCGCCGATGGTGGGCGGTTCCACCGCGGCCGACACGCCGCCGTCGGGGTAGCTCGTGAGGTGGAGCACGCCGACCTTGCCGTCATCGGCTCGGCCACGGACGTAGCCAGGTCGGTCCTTCTCCACGGTGATGAGGACACGACCGTCGACAGGCTCCGAGCCCGTCGCCCGCGTGAACCACTTGGTCAAGGTGAACTTGTAGGCCGCCCCGGTCAGTCCTGCGAGCTTGTGCTGGCCGCCGATGGCGTAGCGGCCCTGGTTCATTCGGTCCTTCGGCAGGTGGTCCACGACGACGACAGCGGCACCTGTGCGAGCGATTCGGCGAGGTAGCCGGCGCATCCACACGGCGATGTCGGTGTTGTCGAGCATCCCGAGCCCCTCGGTCGTCATGGCCTCGGTGACGCCGTCGATGATGCAGAGGGTGAACGTGCGCCCCTTAAACGCGTCCAGCAGGTCGGAGCTGGCTGGCGTCGCCTCGCCGTGGCGTCCGTTCAGCGGTTCGTCCGGGCGGATGTAGACGAGGTGGGCGCCAATCTGCTCCGCAGTCAGGCCCAGAGCGAAGAAGCGCGCCACGACCCCGGGCGCGTCGTCCTCATAATCGACGTACAGGACGTCATGCCCGGCAAGGATCTCCTGTTTGCCGGCGAGCTGTGCGGCCCAGGACTTGCACGACTCCGACTCGCCTTGAAAGGCGTGCGTCCTGCCCGGGTACAACATGCACATCCCATCGGAGCGAGCGAGCAGGGTCGGAGGCTCGACGTCGACCCGGTTGAGGGCGTCGGTGAGGTCGACCGGCGTCCAGGTTGTCGGTTCCCTCACTTCTTCGCCGTCAGGGTCTCGAGGTGGCGCATCAGCGGAGGATGCAGCCGAGCCGTTCCGGTGGGCGGGCAGCTCCGCCGTGAGCTTCTCGAAGGCGGCGCCCGTCTCCGGGTCGGCGCCGGCATCGGCCCGCTGGCGATCAGCAGCGGCGGCATCGGGTTCGTGACCGGCTCGCATCTCCCGGGCGGCGACCATGTTGTCGAGGTCCGACGCGACCTCGAGGTCGCCGGCATCCCGGAGCCTCCGTGCCTCGGCCTTGAGTGAGCCGAGGACGCGGGCCTCGCGATCGGTGTCAACGGCGCTCATGCCGCACCGCGCAACAGGTACCTGAGCGAGTGAGCGACCCGGCGGAGCACGGAGCCGAGCAGCTCGCACACCTCGGCGTCGGTCATACCGTCGACCCCGGAACCGAGGTCGGCGAACCGGCCGGCGTACTCGGCCAGGTCGACTAGGGGCAGCGGGCCACGGTGCCCGCCGAAATAGGGCTCGCTGCTACTCTGGCCCTGTTGACTGGCGAGGTCGACGATCGTGAGGGCGGCCCCTTGTGGGCCGCTTTCTCGCGTCCGGGCGGTCATGCCGGGCTCTTGGCTGCTCGCTCGTCCAACCAGCGGGTGACGTCGGGGCGCCTGTAGCGGACGAAGCGACCTACCCGGGTGGCCTTCGGGCCGGTTCCCCTGTAGTTCCAGGCGTAGACAGTCCCGACAGGAACCGACAGGTACTCGGCAAGGTCCTCGACAGTGAACGGCGGTTCTTCGCTAGGCAACTCTCCTATCCAATCTCGGGCGGTGGTAGCGCAACGGTTGACGTGTACCAGTATGGCCCAACGCCAACCGTTGCGCAAACACCGCCTGATCTGCTACCGTCGAAGTGATGCGAAACGTTCCGACATTCGCCAGCGTCCTCGGTGCGAACGTGCGCCGGGTGCGGGAGGAGCACGGCCTGACTCAGGACCAGCTGGCGCGGCTGCTCCGGCGCTCCGGACTCGACTTCTCCCGTTCCGCCATTGCCGCACTCGAGCGAGGCTCGGGTCGTGGACTCGATCTCGGCGAGGTCGCCTTGCTGTGCCTCGCCCTGGAGACCAATCTCGAACACCTCCTCGCCGGCGGCGGTCACGTGAGGGTGTCGGAGTCGGCGACGATCGCGCTCGGCAAGATCGCTCCCGTTCTGCGGGGCGATGGCGCCGCCCTGAGCGACAAGGACATCGACACGCCCATGATGCGAGAGGCGGCAGCGACCGACCTTCGGGGCGCTGTCGCCACAGTGAGGGCCCGGCGCGGGAGCCTTAGTGCCTCCCAGGCCGTGGCGGCCGAACGAGCAGCGCGAAGCGACGCCGAGCTTGCTGCTGCCAGGCGTCTCGGTGTTGGCGCCGATGACCTGTCCTTCGCCGCCTTCGGCCTGTGGGGTGACTCGCTCACCAGCGAGCGCGACCGGCGTGTTGTCGCCGCCATTCCCGAAGGTGCATCGCCGAGGTCCGTGCAGGCCCTGCGCGGTCATGTCACCCGCCAGCTGCTCGCCGAGCTCGAGCCAATCGTGAAGGGAGCCTGAAATGGCACACGTACAGAAGCGAGGCGACAAGTGGCAGGCCCGCTACCGCGGCCCCGACGGCGGCGAGCGGTCCAAGCGGTTCGATCGTCGGATCGACGCTGAGCGCTGGCTCGATCTGAACGGCGCCGACATTGCCCGCAATCAGTGGGTCGACCCACGGCTCGGGCGAATCGCCTTCAAGGAATGGTCCGACCAGTGGGTAACGACCACGGTGGCGAACCGCCCATCGACCCGGGCCCGCGACGAGAGCTACCTCAGGACCCATATCGTGCCGTCCTTCGGCGACCGTCACCTCGGCTCGATCACTCACCTCGAGGTCCGCGGTTGGGTCGCGGACCTGTCGAGCCGGAAGGCGCCGGCAACGGTCCACAAGGCGTTTCAGATCCTCGGCAAGATCATGGGCGCCGCGGTGGACGCCGGCGTGATCGCAAACAACCCGTGCGACCGGGTCCCGCTTCCCCGCGTCGAGCGCGAAGAGATGCGGTTCCTCACTCCCGTCGAGGTCGACCGGCTCGCAGGGGCAATCGAGCCCCGCTACCGGGCGCTCGTGCTCGTGGGCGCCTACGGCGGGCTCCGCATCGGCGAGCTGGCAGGCCTCCGGCGCGGACGGGTCGATGTCCTCCGCAACCGGATCGACGTCGCCGAGATCTGCGTCGAGGTGTCCGGGCATATCACCTTCGGCCAGCCGAAGACCCGGGCCGGCCGGCGATCGCTCACGCTGCCCCGGTCGGTCATGGCGTCGCTCGACGATCACCTAGCGGCCTACACGCCGGCAGAGCCGGGCGCGCTGGTGTTCACGGCGCCGGAGGGCGGCCCGCTCCGCGTGCCGGCCTGGCGACGTCGCCAGTGGGCGCCGGCAGTCACCGCGGCCGGGCTGACACCGTTGCGCCCGCACGACCTCCGGCACACGGCGGTCGCTCTGTGGATCGCGTCGGGCGCTAACCCGCTCGAGGTGTCACGGAGGGCCGGGCACACATCCACGAGCTTCACTCAGGACCGTTACGGGCACCTGTTCCCGGAGGCGGACAGTAATCTCGCCGAGCGGTTGGAGCGGTTGCTGACGGCGGGCCAGGCCCCGGCACCGGCCTCGATCCGCGGGATCAGGTAAGGCTCAGCTCCAACTCCGACTCGTACACGTCAGCGACGCCCTTATCCGCCGGTCCGAATGACGGCGGCGTGGGTGGCGTTCCCGCGCCAAAGCCAATCGGTAGGCCCGCCCGGATGATCGCCTCGATCTGAATCACTTCCGCGTCCGAGAGCCCGAGGTGGGCTAGGACGCGGGTGTCGATCGCCATTCCGACTGACAGCAGCTCCACGCCCACCGGCGTGCCATCTTCGGCGACATCGACTATGAGCTGTCCCGGAACGAGAACCAACTGCCGCGCGACGGGCAGCGAGTAGTCCGACAGGTAGATGTACGCCGCCCGGGCGTCTACGTCATATGTCCATCTCATCGGGACTCACACCTCCCAGTAGGCCGAGATCACGAAATTAGGATCGGCAGCCGACAGGACAACCTTGAGTCGGCCTGCCAGCACTGTACCCACAATGACCAGGCTACCGCTCGACGATCCCGGCAGAGGATCGCCCTCGGGTCGCTTGCAAACCGCCTCAACGTCTTCGAGAGCGATGCCACGTTCGCTCAACCGTTGCGCGGCGTGACGCGAAAGCCTCATGCTGCAGGCGGCTGAAGAATCACCTTCATCGGAAGGGCCGCCATCTCCTGGTCGTCAACGAACAAGGTCACCCAATGGATCCCCTCGGTCAGCAGAGGGAAGGGAAACGGAAACACGAGGTTGATCCCGCTCGCGAGTTCTGGAAATTGCAGCCCAGCTCCCCGCTGGACAGCGTCGGGAGTCAAGGTCGCCAGCACCTCACCGAGGTGCACCCCGTCCGGGCCGGTCGCCCGGACGAGCATCGTGTGCGGCTCGGTCAGCTCCTCGGGCGCCCACCCCACCCGACCCGCAAACCAGATGCTGGCTGGCGTCGGTAGTTGTCTGGCGAACGTCACGCTGACGAAGCCACCGAGGATGGAAACGAGGCCCCCATAGTCGTGGGCGGCGTCGCACAGGAGGGCTCCTTGGAGAACCGGCATGAGGCCCATTCTGCCCCTGAGAAGCACCGACATCGGACGCCATGCGGACAATCTGCGGACAGCCACGGACGGCCGACCTTTTCGGGACGGTCACGACACTCGAAATAGTGCCTTCGACCTGCACCTAAGCAAGTGGGCGCTGAGGGACTCGAACCCCCGACCTCAGCCGTGTGAAGGCTGCGCTCTAACCAACTGAGCCAAGCGCCCGCGCTGAGCAGCGTAGTGGACATGACGGCCCGGAACCCCACCGAACACGGGCCGGGTGCCGGGCACCCGTTCACGACGGCTGGGGAGCCTTAGGGAAGCAATGCCACCTTGCCGATGACCCGCCGGTTGAGGAGAGCGTTCAGCGCGATGGCAACCTCCTCGAGGGGGAACGTCGCCGGTGCGACCGGTCGGAGAGCTCCGATAGCAGTGGCCTCGAGCAGCTCCGCCAGCAGCGCCGCCTGTTGCGACCCGTGCGACAGCGCCCAGGCCCCCCAATCCACGCCGATCACCTCCCGATTGCGCAACAGGATCTGGTTCGCAGGGAACATCGGGATCGCCCCGGAAGCAAAACCGATCACCACGAGACGTCCACCCTCGCGCAACGCCCGGAGCGCGACGGTCGAATGATCGCCGCCGATGGGGTCAATCACGAGGTCCACACCTCCGGTGACTTCCCGGAACTTGACGACCTCGGGTGATGAATCGACGGCGAGCACTGCGCCGGCTTCGAGGGCCGCCGAGCGCTTCGCAGCGCTCGAGGCCGCCGCCACTACCTCGGCGCCCAGCCACCGGGCGACGTCGATCGCCGCCAGCCCCACTCCTCCGCCGCCTCCCAACACGAGGACCCGCTCACCAGGAACAATCCGGGCCCGGTCCCTCAGGGCGAACAGTGCAGTGCAGTAGCTCTGCGTGAACGTGGCGGCGCGCGGGGCGTCGAGCGAGTCCGGGATCCGAGCGAGCTGGTCCGCTCCCACCGATGCCAACGAGGCGAAACCACCCAGGCCGACGCTCGCCAGCACTCGGTCGCCGACCGAGACGTCCATGACATCCTCGCCGACCGAGATGACCCGACCGGCGATCTCGCTGCCCGGGGTGAACGGCGGTTGGGGCTTGATCTGGTACTTCCCCGCTACGAACAGGGCGTCCACGTAGTTGACGCCGGCAGCTTCGACCGCGACGACTACGTGACCCGCTGCCGCGATCGGGTCCGGAGCGTCCTCCACGGAAAGCACTTCAGGAGGGCCGAGTTCCCTGCAGACAACGGCGCGCACGGCGGCACCCTACCGGCCGTGGTGCGCGGCGGGCCGGATGCGAGAGCCAGCCGAATTCCAAACTGGGGCACCAGATGCAGCCGAATAGAGACGAGCGCCTCTGCACCAGTACCCTGGACGGTGATGGCCCGCCGTAGGAACAAGCTCGCCGCCCAGTCGACTCCCGTCGGCACCGCAGACGGTCAGGAAGCCGACGACGCCGAATACGAGGACGAGGACGAGGACGGCGACTACGACGACGCCGAGGACTACTCCGAGGAGGTCGACGACGAGTACTCGGAGGACGAAGACGCCGAGGACGAGGACGGCGACTACGACGAGAACGCCGAGTACGACGAGGACGAAGACGCCGAGGCCGAGTACGACGAGGACGAAGACGCCGAGGCCGAGTACGACGAAGAGGCCGAGTACGACGAAGAGGCCGAGTACGACGAGGACGCCGACGAAGAGCCGGACGAACCCTTCGAACCCCCGTCTGCCGCTTCTGCTGTGCGCCAGTCCCTCTGGTCACGTGGTAGAGCCCAGCCGGCCACTGGCACTGCTGCCGACGCCGCCGCCGTCAAGTTCATCGACAAACGCGAGCGGCTGATCGGCTTCTTCTTCGGCGGGATCCTGATGGTGCTCGCTGTGGTCTCCTACCTCGAAGACCGCCACCTCATCTACAAATCGAGCCTCAAGGTCCAGAACGAGGTTCGCCACGCCGCTCCGGAGGTACTTGCGATCCTCCTGGTCCTCGGCGGGCTGATCGTCATTGCGACGGCGATGAAGCGGAGGGCCCCGCTCGGCTTCGCCATCTTGTTCTCCGGGATGGCTCTCCTCAGCACGTTCGGCAACGTGATCTTCGGGCTCGCCTACCTGGCCACGGGCCTCTGGCTCGTGTTCAGATCGTTGCGGAGGACACCCCGGGGGGCCGCCGCCACGGCAGCGGCCGGGACCCGCGGGCGGGGCGGCACCACAAGCCGGGCGTCTCGCGTGTCGCCCAGCACAGCCAGCTCGACTGCGGCCACCACCGCCAGCGTTCCCGGACGCACCATCGGCAGAAACCGCCGTGTCAGTTCCAGCAGCCCTGCCTACAAGCCGCCGGCCGCCTCCGGGCGCTACACGCCACCGAAGCCAGTGCGGCGCCTGCCGACGGTCGAGCCCGAGCCTGAGCCCACGAACCGAATTTCCAGCTGGCTCCGCAAGTAAGCGGCTAGACAACAACCTGTGATCCGAGACGATCTCGCTTCAAAGCGGATAGTGGTGACGGGGGCTACGGGTTTCTTGGGGACCGCGCTCGTCGAGCGGCTGTTGCGCTGCGTACCCGACTGCGAGGTCGTCGTACTCGTTCGCCCTGGTCAACGACTGAGTGCTGCTGAGCGGACGAGGCGGGAGGTCATCCGCAACGACTGTTTCGACCGCCTCCGGTCAGAGCTGGGCGATCGCTTCGACACCGAGGTCACCCGCAGGCTCACGACGATCGCCGGCGATGTCGGCCGGGACGGGCTCGGTCTCGACGACGCCGGCCGTGAAGTGCTTGCGAGCTGCGACATCGTGATCCACTCGGCGGCCGTGGTCAGCTTCGACGCCCCGCTCGACGGCGCCGTCGAGGTAAACCTGCTCGGCCCGAGCCGGGTCGCCGAGACGTTGCGCGCTGTCGCCGAGGAATACAAGACCGCCCTCCCCCATCTCATCGCCGTCTCCACGGCGTACGTCAACAGTGGCCACAAGGGCGACGCCTTCGAGGAGCTGATCACCGCCAGCCGCTGGCTTGCCAACACGAACTGGCGGGCCGAGGTGGCTGCCGCGCGCCGCACGAGGTCCGATGCCGATGCCGAGAGCCGGACGCCCGAGCGCCTCGCCGCCTTCCACTCCCACGCCCGTGCGGAGATCGGTGCGGCGGGCACGTCGCTGCTGGCCGACAAGACCGAGCGCCTGCGCGAGAAGTGGGTCAGCAACCGCATGGTCACAGCAGGGCGGGCCCGGTCCCGGGCCCTCGGCTGGCCGGATGCGTACGCCTATACGAAATCACTCGGCGAGCGTGCCCTGCTCGAGTCGAGAGGCGACGTCCCGGTCACGTTCGTCCGCCCCTCGATCGTCGAGTCCTCCCTAGCCGAGCCCCGCCCAGGTTGGATCCGCGGCTTCCGGATGGCGGAGCCGGTCATCATCTCCTACGCCCGAGGCTTGCTTCGCCAGTTCCCCGGCGTGCCGGAGGGTGTCGTCGACGTCGTGCCGGTGGATCTCGTGGTGGCGGCGCTCATCGCGGTGGCGGCTCACGGGCCCGATCCCAACGGCCCGACCGTGTACCAGGTCGCTTCCGGCACGAGAAACCCGCTCCTCTACGGCCACCTCGTCCGCCTTACCGAGCTCTGGTTCACCGACCGACCGCTCTATGACAACCGCGGCCAGCCGATCGTCGTCCCGCCATGGTCGTTCCCCGGTCGGGGCAAGGTGCAGGGCGAGCTGAGGCGTGCAAGCCGCGCGTTGAAGGCGGCGGAGCGAGCGGTCAACATGCTTCCGGTACGAGGTGAGCGGGCCGAGATCGCCGGCCGAATCGAGGAGCGACGAGCCGAGGCCGAGCGAGCCCTCGACTACGTCGAGCTGTACGGGGCATACGCCGAGACGGAGGCACGTTTCCGTATCGACCGCACCCTCGAGCTGTTCGGCGACTTGAGCGCGGACGACCGCGAAGCGTTCTGCTTCGATCCGGGCGTCATCGACTGGAACCACTACGTGGAGGACGTCCACCTCCCGTCGGTCGTCGAGCACGCACGCGTCCGGACGACTCCCGGCAAGAGGAAGTTCGCGTCCCGGGAGGACCGTTCCCGCAAGGCGATCCTGTCCACGGAGCCCCGCATCGCCGTGTTCGACCTCGAGAACACGCTTATCGCCTCGAACGTCGTCGAGAGCTACGCCTGGCTCGCCACCAGGCACGTGGACCGGGCCGAGCGCGCCCGCATCGTCACTGGGTTACTGGCCGAAGGGCCGCGGCTGCTGGCGCTCGACCGCCGTGACCGGAGCGACTTCCTGCGCAGCTTCTACCGGCGCTACGAAGGAGCCCCGGTCGATCGTCTACGTCTCGACGGGCAGGAACTGTGGAGCGACCTGCTGGCGCTGCGGTCGTTCCCCGATGGCCTGGCCCGCTTGCGCGAGCACCGCACGCTCGGCCACCGGACCGTACTCATCACCGGTGCGCTCGACTTCGTCGTCGAGCCCTTGCAGCCGCTGTTCGACGAGATCATCTGCGGGCAGCTGGGCGAGCGCGACGGCAAGTTCACCGGCGAGATGGTGAGCTCGCCGCCGACCGGCGAGGCCCGGGCGTTGCTGATGGAGGACCTTGCCTCCGCGGCCGGGCTCGGGCGCGACCAGATCGTCGCCTACGCCGACTCGACGAGCGACCTCCCCATGCTCGAGGCGGCCGGCCTGCCAGTCGCGGTCAACCCCGAAGTCAAGCTGGCCGCCATCGCCCGCCGGCGGGGCTGGTCGATCGAGAATTGGGGCCGCACACCCGGCGGCCCACGCCGGATGCTGGCGATGGCGACGTTGCAACCTGGCATCCGCACTGTCGACACCGGCCAGGAGCGCGTGGCTCGATGAAGGCACTCGTCTTCGAGCGGAACCTTCCCCGGTTCGCTGCCTCCCGCATCGCATCAGCAGTGGCCGGTTCCGGCCACGGTGTTGGCATCGGCCCGTTGGAGTTGTTGGAGGTCGATCCGCCCACCTTGCCCGGTGCGGGCTGGGTGAGACTACAACCACGGCTCGCAGGAATCTGTGGCTCGGATCTGGCCACGCTGGACGGCCGGTCGTCGCGCTACTTCGAGCACCTCGTGAGCTTCCCCTTCGTACCCGGGCACGAGATCGTGGGTGACGTGTCCGGTGGGCGCCTGGACGGCAAGAGAGCCGTCCTCGAGCCCGTGCTCGGTTGCGAAGCACGCTCGGTCTCACCGCTGTGCGCGGCGTGTGCTGCCGGCCGCAAGGGGTCATGCGAGCGGATCGCCTTCGGATCACTCGCGCCGGGCCTCCAGACCGGGTACTGCGCCGATACGGGCGGCGGTTGGTCGACCGGTCTCGTGGCCCACGAGAGTCAGTTGCACGAGGTGCCAGAGGGGTGGTCCGACGAGGCCGCTGTCATGGTGGAGCCGGCGGCATGCGCGGTCCACGCGGCATGCTCGTCGGCGACGGCCGGCGGGTGCAGCGTCGTCGTGCTTGGTGCCGGCACGCTCGGGCTGTGCACGGTGGCCGCACTGCGGGCGTTCTGTTTGCCAGGCACCCTGGTCGTCGCCGCCAAACACCCGGACCAGCGGCGGCTCGCCCGGGAGCTCGGCGCCGATCAGGTCGCCGAGCCGGACGAGATCATACGAGCCGCCCGTCGTTTGTCCGGCACCCTCGCGCTCGCCACCGACAGCGGGCGCATCGAACGCCTGGCCGGCGGAGTGGACATCGTCTTCGACTGCGTCGGCAGCCCGGAGTCGCTCGAGCAGTCACTCGCCATCACCCGTCCCGGCGGCGACATCGTCCTCGTCGGGATGCCCGGGCAGGTGCGCGTCGATCTCGCACCGTTGTGGCAACGCGAGGTGGCGCTACGCGGCGCGTACGCTTACGGCACCGAGTCCCGACCCGAGGGTGACCGTTCGACGTTCGACCTGGCATTCGAGCTCGTAGCCTCGGCTGGTCTGGAACGATTGGTGTCGGCCCGCTACCCGCTCCAGCGCTACGAGGAGGCGGTGGCACACGCTGCGGCCGCCGGCCGTCGCGGATCGGTGAAGATCGTGTTCGACTTGCGCCGGCAGCGCCCGGGTCGGACTCAACCAGGAGCCGGGGCGAGGCGACGAAGCACCGGCGCCGCCCGGCGCACATCCAATGAGGAGGCAGAGTGAGCCCAAGGCCCGGCTTCGTGCTCGAGGTCGACCGGTCGACTCCGCCGACGCTCTTTTGGCGCGGGGAGGGCTTCGGGCTGGAGCGGCTGCCCGTGGGGAGCCGAGTGATCTACGGGCCCGAGCCGCTGCCGGCACTGAAGGACCCGGATGCCGCCATCCGCCACGCCCTTGACAACCCGCTCGGCGACAGTGCCCCGCTGCGATCCCTACTGCACCCGGGGATGAAGCTCACGATCGCGTTCGACGACATCTCCTTGCCACTTCCCCCGATGAAAGCGCCCGACGTCCGCCAGCGGGTGATCGAGGCGGTCCTCGACATGGCGGCTGAAGCCGGGGTCGATGACGTCGTGTTGATCTGCGCCTTGGCCTTACACCGGCGGCTGACCGATGACGAGCTCCGCCACGCGCTGGGATCACGGATCTTCGACGCGTTCGCTCCTCACGGGCTGCTCCAACAGCACGACGCCGAGGATCCGTCCAACCTCGTCCATCTCGGCCAGACCGATCAGGGCGAGGATGTCGAGCTCAACAAGCGAGCGGTCGAGAGCGACCTGCTCGTGTACGTGAACATCAACCTCGTCGCCCTGGACGGTGGCCACAAGTCGGTGGCGACGGGCCTGGCGTCGTACAAGAGCCTCAAGCACCACCACAACGTCCGAACGATGCGGGCAAGCCGTTCGTTCATGGACCCCCGCCGCTCGGAGCTGCACTCGTCGAACTGGCGGATGGGCAAGCTGATCGCCGATGCCGGCGTCAAGATCTTCCAGATCGAGACGACGTTGAACACCGACACGTTCCCGGCCGAGATGCGTTTCCTCCAGCGCCGGGAGTGGGAGTGGACGCTGCGGGACCGTGCGACCTTCACGGCTTCCTCCAAGTCCCTGGAGCGGACGCCACCGGAGCTGGCGCGGCGGATCTTCCACTCCGTCAAAGCGCCCCACGACCTGACGTCCGTGCAGGCAGGCGAAGTCGAGGCCGTCCACGACCGGACGCTGGAGCACGTGTTCCGCCAGCAGCTCGTGCCGGTGGAGGGCCAGACCGACATCTTGACGATGGGGCTCCCGTTCATCTGCCCCTACAACGTCAACTCGATCATGAACCCGATACTCGTGGCATGCCTCGGGCTCGGCTACTTCTTCAACCTGTACCGCAACAAGCCCCTCGTCCGTGAGGGCGGTGTCTTGATCATGTCTCACCCCACGCCGTGGGCGTTCAACCCCGTCCACCACCCGAGCTACATCGACTTCTTCGAGCAAGTTCTCTCGGAGACGACCGACCTGTTGCAGATCGAGTCCAAGTACGAGGCGGCATTCGCGACCGACCCGTGGTACGTCCACCTGTACCGGACGAGCTACGCCTACCACGGTGTCCACCCGTTCTACATGTGGTACTGGTGCGCGCACGCCCTCGAGCACCTCGGCAAGGTGATCATCGTGGGCGGGGATCGGGCGGCGGTGAGGCGGCTGGGTTTCTCGCCGGCGTCGACGCTCGCTGACGCGTTGGAGATGGCCTCTGACGTGGTCGGGCGTGACCCGTCGATCACGCACCTGCACGTTCCACCACTCCTGATCGCGGACGTGCAGTGAGCTTCCTACTCCGGCGCCCGACCCGCCCCGTCGGTGCCGAGCCGTTGCCGATCGAGCACACGCACGGGATCGACTACGACACGGCCTGGGCCCGGCGCTACCCCGTGCGCTTGGCCAGGGCGATGGTGCTCGACGACATCACACGGCCGCTTCTCAGAGTCGCTTGCTCGCCAACCATCCACGGCCTCGAGCACCTCGATCCGCTCGAGGCCCCGGTGATCCTCGCCGGCAACCACGCGAGCCACCTCGACACGGCCCTGCTGCTGTCCTGCCTCCCGCCTCGGATCCGGCACAACAGCGTCGTCGCTGCCGCAGCTGACTACTTCTTCGACCGGCGCTGGAAGTCAGCCGCGTGGGCGTTCGTGCTCGGCGCGATCCCGATGGAACGCACCAAGGCGAACCGGCGATCCGCCGACCTCGCCGCCGAGTTGATCAACGACGGTTGGAGCCTCGTGATCTTCCCCGAAGGCGGCCGTACCCCTGACGGGTGGGGTCAGGAGTTCAAGGGCGGGGCGGCGTACCTGGCCAAGCGGTGCTCCGTGCCCGTTGTCCCAGTCCATATCCGAGGCACGCGGGCGATCATCGCCAAGGGATCGTCGAACGTGACACCAGGTCCGACGGAGGTTCGTTTCGGCGATGCCCTGTGGCCGGCGCCTGACGAGGATGCCCGGCGATTCTCCGCCCGCATCGAGAAGGCGGTGGCGATGCTGGCCGACGAGGCCGAGACCGACTGGTGGTCGGCCCGGCGCCGGGCGGCGTCAGGGGCCACGCCGCCGGTCCGTGGACCGGATGCCTCACCGTGGCGGCGCGCCTGGGCGCTGCCGGAGTCGGCTGACCCGAACCCCAGGCGACCAAGGCGGCGCTCGGGCGGATCCAACGGGTCTGCCTGGCCCAGAAGCACGGGCGACTGACCCGTCCGCCTTGGGGCTGGTAGGCCCGCTAGCCCGCTACTTCAGCGTGGCGATCCCGCCGTCGACGGGCAGGATGACGCCGGTCACGTACGACGCGGCCCGGGAGGCGAGGAAGATCGCTGCACCGGCCATGTCGTCCGGCCGCCCGATGCGCTTGAGCGGCGCTCCGGCGGCGATGTGCTCGCCGAACAACTCCAGCGTGTGGGCCATCATCTTCGACTCGAACGGCCCGGGAGCGATGGCGTTGACGGTGATCGTCGGCGCCAGCCGCTTGGCGAGGTGACGGGTCAACTGGTGCACGGCGGCTTTCGAGGCGGAGTACGAGAAGGTCTCGAGATCCGGGACCTGAATGCCATCGATCGAACCGATGTTGATGACTCGCGCTGGATCGTCTTGGGTGCCGGCTGCCTGCAGCAACGGCACGAGAAACCTCGTCAGGTGGAACACAGCCTTCACGTTCAGGGCCAGCACCCGCTCGAACGCAGCCTCGTCGAATTCGTCCAACGGCGCGCCCCAAGTCGCGCCGGCGTTGTTCACGAGAATGTCGAGGTGGTCCTCACGAGCGGCGATCTCGTCGGCCAGCCTCCGGCACTCCTCCTCTGTGGCCAGGTTGGCGGGCAAGGCGAAGCAGCTACCGCGCTGTGACAGCTCAGCCGCCACTTCTTCGCACACGTCGGCTTTACGCGAAGCGATGTAGACCTTCGCCCCGGCCTCGACATAACCCGTGGCGATCATCTTGCCGATCCCGCGGGATCCGCCCGTGATAAGGGCGGTCTTACCCGCGATCGAGAACAGCCGGCTCATGTAAGACTCCTCTGGTCGCCGTCAGTCTGGCTCAGGATCGTTGGGTCAGGATCGCCCTATCGCCGCTACCAGGCCGGCGGAATCCTCCGCGCTCACCTGCAGCCTCGTCAGTTTCACGGGAAAGCCCATCATCAGGGCATGTTCGTGCGGATCGATCTCGATGGTGACGATGCCGGACATCGAGCCGTTGACGAGCCAACGCCCCCGCATACCGTGGATGCCGATCCCAAAGCCGATGATCTGGTCCTGGTAGGCCCGGGTGATCGACGCCCGCGGGATTCTTGCGCGAAAACCCCACCCCATCCTCACCACGACATCCGACGGATCCACGACGATTCGTGAACTCCCTGGGCCGAGACCCAGCAAGGACATGAGGAGCCGGAGGCCACCGTACGAGAACGCGAACTGCTGCGAGGAGTAGCTCACGGCCCGCCGGCCTTGCGCTGGTCGGGAGGAAGTGTCCCCCAGTTCGCTGTCAGCTCGTAGGCGCCACCGCGTAGCAGGCTCCGCCGCCACTCCACCGGGAGCCTTCCGGCGTACGCGAGCCGCTCGACCTCGAGCACCCCTTCAGTGGTCGCGAGCTGAAGCAGCTGCCGATCGCTCGGTGGGCACACGGCAGCCCGCACCCGCTCGCGGCCGCCAGTCACCCGTACGTCGCAACGCTCCGCCAACGCCTCGTACAGCGAACCGTGCGCAAGATCCGAACGCAGCAAGGCGCGTCTCGCCGTCGCCGTCAGTGTCACAGCCGAGCGGTCAAGCGACAGGGGTTGACCCCCGGCGAGCCGGAGCCGTTCGACCCACACCACCGCCGAAGTGGGTCCGACACCGAGCTGGCCTGCGGCCTCGGGGCCGGCGAGACCTTCGACAAACCGGAGCACTCGGCTCTCTTCGTCGAGACCGGCCGTCCGGATCGCCCGGGCCAGCTCCGGGGTTCCAAGAATCGGCTCGTCGAGCTCTCGCCTCACGACGAAGGTCCCGCTACCCCGCCGGGCGTCAACAAGCCCCTCGTCACGCAACCGGCGAACGGCCTCGCGTACAGTCGCTCGGCTGACGTCGAACTCCGACGTCAGCTCCGACTCGGTTGGAAACCGCTCCCCGTACGCCCCCATCGCCAACCGATCGCGCAGTTCCGTGGCGAGTTGGGCCCACAGCGGGGTCGGCTGACGCGGGTCGAGCAAGGTGGTCACCACAAGGTCAACGCTATCGTCCGCGACCCGTATGCTTCGAAGCGGACGGTGTCAATCATGTCCGTGCCGGCACGCGACAGGCCTCAGTGAGTGAGCAAGCCGACGAGGCACGACACCGCGAGCACGCCGAGAACCAACGAGGCCACACGGGCGATCCTGCGGTCACCCCGGCGGTGGTACACGACCGCAGCCGTGATGATCGCCGCGGCCGGTGTGCAAACAAGCAGTCCAAGGCCGACCTCCAAGAGTGCCGAGCCTGAGCCGTGGCTGAGCCCTCTCAGTGCGGCAGCGGTGCTGTTCGGGTACCTGCCTGGCCCCGCGATGGAATGCAGCCCCCCGGTCGGGAGACGACGGAGCGCGAGTTCTTGCGCAGCCAGCCCGGCGACGATCACCACGCTGCTGGCCGCAAGACCGATTCTGAGCACGGTGGCGACCAACGACTCGACTCTGCGGATGGACTTCGTGGTTCGGGTGCTGACGTGCTCGGCCGCGCCAACGTCTCTGGCCTCGCCCAGGGCCTCCGGGAGAACGGGCAGGTGACTCATGCGATCCCCTTCCACAGCATCTGACAGCTGACGACTACGACCACGCCGACGAACACCCAGCCGACGGCTGCGCTGGCCAGTCTCGGCAACAATCGCCCGCCCGCCCATGCACCCAGCAGCACTCCGGCCGCCACGGGGCCTGCCAGGTACGGGTCGACGTCACCGCGCAGGAGATAGACGACCGACGCCGAAGCGGCAGTCACACCGATGAGAAGGTTGCTCGTCGCCATCGACACCTTGAGCGGGAGCCGCATGGCGACGTCCATCGCCGGGACCTTGAGCACGCCCGAACCGATCCCGAGCAAGCCGCCAACGGTCCCGGCGACATACATGAGCGACAACCCCAGTAGCGGGCGATCGACGCCGTAGGCGATCTCCCGACCGCTGCTGCGGTCGGGGTACGTGCCGCCGAGGCCGAGGCGACCGGAGAGATCTGTTCGGCGCCGAGGGGCGTCGCCTTCGGCTTTGCAGCCCTGGCTCAGGACCGTCGCGTCTGTGATTCGGCCAGCGGCGACTTCGCTCGCTTCAAACACGACCCGCTCCTCGCTGGCATCGTGGACGGCAGCGGCTGAGCGGAGGGTGCGCCGCAGCTTTCTTCCCATCTCGAACCCAGCGAGTGTCAGGACGCCTCCGAACACCGCGTACAGCACCCGAGGGTCCAGTCGGCCTGACAGCCAGGCGCCGGTCAACGCCCCCAGTGTGGTCGCCACGGCCAGCACGATCGCGATCCGCAGGTTCGCCCAGCCACTTTCGAGATTGCCAGGCGCGGCTGCAACCGACGTGGCCACGACCGCCACAACCGACGCTCCGATGGCGAGGCGGATGTCGACGCCGAAACCGAGTGTCAGTACCGGCACCACCACGACACCACCGCCGAGGCCCAGCAACGAGCCGAACAGTCCTGCAACGATGGACACCGCGAACAAGATCACCGAGAGTTCCACCGGTGTCATCGGGATCGTCCATCTCTCACGACGCCAGTCTACACAGTTGTACGGACAACCGTACATCCGAACAGCACCGCCTCGGCTAAGTCGCGGGGTCGGACATCGGGTACCTCGTAGAGGCCGGATCCCCGGCGGGAAGTCCTCGATTCGCTCGCCGGGTAGCGTTGCGACTGCTAACAGGCTGCGACCGCTGGTCGCCCGGCTCCTCCACCCCCATTCTCATGCCCGAGCTCCCCGAAGTTGAACTGCTGTGCCGCCGCTTGGACGAGCGCGGCGCCGGTCGCACCATCAGTCGGCTCGACCTCGCCTCGTTCGCGGCGCTGAAGACTTTCGACCCGCCGCTGCGATCACTCGTCGGTCGGAGGTTCGAGGAGTGTCATCGGCGGGGGAAGTTCATCTGCGTCCAGCTCGGCGCCGTCGACGGATCGTCGGCCGACCCGGAGTGGCTGGTCATCCACCTCGCCCGGGGCGGATGGGTCAAATGGCGCGACAAGCTCACGACGGCTCCCGTGAAGGTGGGGAGGGGGCCGTTGGCGTTGAGGGTGGGTTTCGAGGAGGGTGACGGGTTCGACGTAACCGAGATGGGTCACGAGAAACGCCTCGCAATCTGGACCGCCCACTCGCCTGACGACATCGAGCAGGTGGCGACGCTCGGGCCGGAGCCGCTCGATCCTGAGTTCACTGAAGAGCGGTGCGGGTCGATCCTCCGTGCCGAGAAGGCTTACCTCAAGCACGCCCTGTCTCGGCAGTCCGTGATCGCCGGTGTCGGCAACGCGTACTCCGACGAGGCGCTGCACGCTGCCCGGCTGTCACCGTTCAAGCCTGCTTCGAACCTCTCCGACGATGAGCTCTCCCGCTTGTACTCCTCACTCATCGCCGTATTGCGTGAGGCGATCGACCGTGCGGAGTCACTCGATCTCGATCAATTGAAGGACGGGAAGCGAGGGGCCATGCGCGTGCACGGTCGCACCGGCGAGGCCTGCCCGGTCTGCGGTGACGTCGTGCGGGAGGTCTCGTTCGCCACCCGCTCGTTGCAGTACTGCGCTACCTGCCAGACCGGCGGCAAACCGTTGGCGGACCGGCGGTTGTCGAGGCTGCTCAAGTAGCGTTCGACGTCGTCGATTCGGCAATCCCCAGCAGTGCCTCGTGTGGCCGCTCTTCATCACGGCCGGTTAGCTGACTCACGGCCGCTTAGCTGACTCAGGGCCGTTTCTGAGCCGGGTCCCCCTCTGCTGCGGGTCCGAGGAGATCGGTGGGAACTGCGTCACCCCACTCGAGCTTCGCGGCGGTGCGATAGCTCGGATGTGACTGCCCGAACGGAAGCTTGGCGATGTCCCGGCCACGACACGCCGTCAGTTCGACGAAACGCCGCCTGTACGTGGGGTGCCTGACAACGCGGGCTG
Source organism: Acidimicrobiales bacterium (assembly GCA_050010115.1). Lineage (GTDB taxonomy): Bacteria > Actinomycetota > Acidimicrobiia > Acidimicrobiales > Bog-793 > JAKACA01. Next base: position 28,268 of record JBEKLQ010000043.1, read on the forward strand.
CGGCTCTCACGGCGCCAGGTTGCTTGGCGAAGGCTACGTAGCTGAACTTCTCGTCCTCGAAGGGGAGCTCGCCGTCCTTCAGTTGGCGATGGATCGCCGAGCGGTTCACGCGGGCGGCGAAGTGGCACCAGTCGTCGCCGCTGATCGGGCACGGCCCGTCATGTGGGCATGGGGCAACGAGGTGGGCACCTTCGCTCAACAGATGGTTTCGTAGGGCTCGGATGCGTTCGAAACCCGCAGGCGTTCCGGGCTCGACTATGACCAGGCAGCCTTTGGTGAGACGCCAGGCGGTGGTGACGACCGTTCGCGCTGTTGCCGGCGCGAGCTCGCCGATCACGTAACAGGCGGTGACGAGATCCGCTGCATCGGCCAGCCCGGGGAGGTCTGCGGGGAGCTCTGCGCTGATGTCGCCTCGCCGCCATTCCCAGTGGCTGAACCGGATCTCGTCGTCCGCCGCGGCGAGCTGCCGTCCTACCTCGAGCATCCGTTCGTCGCCATCGATCAAGACGACTTTGCTGATGTGCGGCCAGACGTGGGCAGCCGCCCACGCCGCCGCCCCGGGCCCAGCGCCAAGATCCAGCTGCGTCCCGGGCTGGAAACCCGCCCACGCGCTCGCCACCTCCCCCATCGCGCTGCGCGCCGCCGCCATCGTGGCGGGAAGGCGGGTGGCGAGGTAGGCAAGGGCTTCCTGGCGTGAGAGCAGCCCAGTGCCGGTGCCGGCGCGGTAGCGCGCCGAGATTCCCTGGGCGGCTTTTGTGAGGTCGCCGAGGTGCGTCTCTTTGATGACGTTGGCGATCGCCCGATCGGGGTACGTCACGCTGCGACGGTGTGGGCGAGGCTGAATGGGCGCACTAACCCAGTCTGCCCGTTGTCACACCCCCCTGATACGATCACGAACGTTCGTTCGGTGGTGTGCTTGCCTCCGGCGGTCCTCGCGCTTGGGCGCCTTGTCAGTCCGTGCTGCTGTGCCGTGGCGCTCGAAGGAG
>JBEKLQ010000044.1:0-29196 GCA_050010115.1 Acidimicrobiales bacterium
GACGAGATGCCGAGGGCCGCTGCCTTTGCCGGGCGTCGCAGCTCCTGGGACCCCGAAGAGGTCGTCGAGATCTGGAAGCACTACGAGATACACAAGCGGCGACGCGGCGTCCTCGACTTCGAGGATCTGCTCGCGCGATGCACCGAGCACCTGCTGGCTGATCACGAGTTCGCTGCCTCGGCGCGATGGCGCTTCCGCCATCTGTTCGTCGACGAGTACCAGGACATCAACGAGGCGCAGCAACGGCTGCTACGAGCATGGCTGGGGACCAACGATGACCTGTGCGTGGTGGGCGATCCCCATCAGGCGATCTACTCCTGGAACGGGTCGAACCCGCGGGCCATCACCGAGTTTCGTGAGGACTTCGACGGAGCCACGGTGCTCCGGCTGTCCACGAACTACCGGTCGACCCCCGAGGTCTTGACCGTGGCCGGAGCTGTCCTCGGCGAGAGCATCCCGGTCCCGGTCGGCGGGGCCCACCCCGAGGGACCGGTTCCCACGATTCAGAGCTATGACGACGAGGCCTCCGAAGCTACGGGAGTCGCCGAGGCCATTCGACGAGCCCGCCCGCCCGGTCGATCCTGGTCACAGATCGCAGTCCTCGCCCGCACCAATGCCCAGCTCGATCGGATCCGAGAGGCACTGGTCGCTCGCAATGTCCCCTTCCGCGTTGCCGCCGCGTCAGATCTGCTCCGCCAGCCATCGATCCAGGCTGCATTGAAGGAGGTGACCCATGCGCCGGATGCGGCTGCCATCAGCGCCTGGGCAGCGGACCTGCGCGTCACCTCGCTCGAGCCTGTCAACGATGCGGAGCCGGACGGCGAGCCGGGCGAGCCGGCGCCCGAGCTGGGCGAGCTCGCCCGCCTTGCCGGCGAGTACCTGGCGGAGGACGTGAGGGCAAACGGTACGGGTTTCAAGAACTGGCTGGACACGACTTGGCGGCGTGAGGGAGGGCCTTCGAGGCAGGAGGCGGTCGAGCTCACCACGTTCCATCGTGCGAAAGGTCTCGAATGGGCCGTCGTGTTTATCGTCGGGTTAGAGGACGGTTTCGTGCCGATAGCCCATGCACGCGACTCGGACGCCCTCGCCGAGGAGCGCCGCCTCCTCTACGTCGCCTGCACGCGCGCCGAGGAGGAACTGCACTGTTCATGGGCAGCCGAGCGAACCTTCGCGTCACGACCGATCCCCCGCTCGCCGTCTCCGTGGATCGCCGCGATCGAAGCCGCACACCGCGACCTGGAGCGCCTGCGGAGGCCATCACCCGACGCTGCCCGCGACGCCTTGGCGGAGAGCCGACGCCTCCTTGCGGGAGGCGCCACCGAAGGCGCTGCCGGCGGCGCGGAGGCCGGTCCGGGGACCTGAACGGGCGGTGGGCGAAATGCAGCCCCAAGGCTCCGCCGCCGTTGTAGGCTGTCGGTAGCAGCGACGGCTCAGCTATGTGCGGCCGGTGAGTGTCGGTGGTGATGGTGTGAAGCGGAGTCCGTCGTATCATCGATTGCCAAGCGGTGAGCAGCTAGCGTTGGTGATCGGGAGGAGGATGCTGGATGGCCAAGGATGCTGATACGAGGGCGGCAGACCTTGAGGCGCGCAACCAGTACCTAGGCATCATCGACGATGCGTGGGAGGTCTACCGGGAAGCCGTCGAGCGGGCCTGGGAGGAGTTCGAGAAGTCGCTCGAGCCCGCTCGCGTCAATTACGACGCGATGCAGGCAGCGGCTGAGGCCACGCACGGGTCGCAGATCGACGAAGCATGGGCGCTCTACAAGCAGGCGGTCGCGAACGCCCCTTCGACAATGAGGCGTGACATCGTCGCTCAGGCACGGGCTACCTACAACGAGACAGCGGCTCAAGTTCGCAAGACGTACAACGAGAACATGGCGATCGCCAGGGACTCGTACCTCCGGTTGGTCAACGACACCCGATCGAGCTACCGGGCCGCCGTGGACGGCGAGCTTGACGCTCACCGTGAGGCCGTGCGCCAAGCCTGGAACAACTATCTGGAAATGGTCGACGCCCACCTCCTCGGAGACGTCTGACCGGACGGATTCGGTCGGTTGTCGCATTTGACCCGTAAATCGGGTTGAATGCAGGTGTGCATATTTCTGCCAGGGTCGAATACGCCCTCCGTGCCCTGTGCACGCTTGCCGCGCGCAGTGGCGAGCCACTCACCGCCGAGGAGCTCGCCCAAGCTCAAGGCCTGCCCGTTCGCTTCCTGCGAGCGATCCTCAACGAGTTGCGCCGCGTCGGGATCGTCACGAGCCAGCGCGGCAACGAGGGCGGCTACCAGCTCGCCCGGCCAGCGGACGAGATCACGATCGGTGAGGTGTTCCGCCGCCTCGAGGGCCCGCTGGCCGAGGTACGGGGCGTCCGGCCGGAGGCAGCCAGCTACGAAGCCGCCGCCGAGCATCTCCAGTCGGTCTGGATCGCCGTACGAGCCTGTCTTCGGACCGTGCTCGACGAAGTGACGCTCCAGCAGGTGGTCACCGGCAAGCTCCCCCCTCATGTCCTCGAGATGTTGGCCGAGCCCGACGCGTGGCGCCCGCGCTGAAGCCTAGATCGCCGGCATCGCGGGTAGGACCGAGGCAGCCTGCGCGGGGGCTTCAGGCCAGGCGCAACTCGAACGGCGGCGTCGGGCGCCAAGCGGGTTTTGCGAAGACGATCTGGACGTCACTGATGTGCCGCTCGAGAAACGCCGCCTCGCAATAACACAAGTACAGGTCCCACGTGCGCTGGAAGCGGCGATCGAGACCAGCGGCCTCCAGTCGTGCGCGTGCCGAGCGGAGGGCGACATCCCAACGGCGGAGCGTCTCGGCGTAGTGGCGGCCGATGTCCTCCACGTCGATGATCGTGAGATCCGTGGCCCGACGCACCGAGCGGGCGATCGCCTCGACCGACGGTATGCACCCGCCGGGGAAGATCATCCTCCGGATGAAGTCGTCGTGGAGCTTCGCGCGTGCGTAGCTCCGGTCGCTGATGGTGATCGCCTGCAGCGCCATCAGCCCGTTCGGGCGCAGCAGGCGGGTGCACGATCGGAAGAACGTGTCGTGCAGACGCCAGTCGACCGCCTCGATCATCTCGACGGACACGAGCTTGTCAAAGCGACCTTCGAGATCCCGGTAGTCTCGCCCGAGCACCGTCACGCGGTCGGCGAGGCCCGCGTCGGCCACGCGTTTGGCAGCGATCTCCCGCTGTGAGTCCGATGTCGTGGTGGTCGTGACCTTGCAGCCGTACCGCTCGGCGGCGTGGATCGCCAGGCCGCCCCAGCCAGTGCCGATCTCGACGAGGTGGTCACCGGGCGACAGCCTCAGCTTGGCGCAGATCCGATCGAACTTCGCCCGCTGGGCCTCGGCGAGGCTCATCCCCGGACGCTCGAACACGGCGCACGAGTAAGCCATCGTCTCGTCGTCGAGCATCACTTCGAACAGCTCGCTGGGAAGGTCGAAGTGAGCTTGCACGTTCCGGCGGTCGTCCGCGGGCGTGGGGCGCCCCAGCCGGCCGAACCGATCGACGAACGGCTCGGCAACTTGTCCCAGCACGTCCAGAGCAGCGCGGACGCCTGAAGTGTTGATCAGCAAGAGCCGAACGAGGTCGGTGAGATCGTCCGCGTCCCACCACCCATCAGCGTACGACGCGCCCAATCCGACCGATCCCTTGGAGAGCAAGCTCGACCAGGCACGCTTGTCGTGGACGACGACGTGGACGACCGGGTCCCCTTCCCCCACTGACCAGTGCCGGCCGGCGTGATCGGTGGCTCCCCGGAGCCGGCCGGCGCCATCGATCCTGCGGTCGCTCGCGCCTACAGCGGCGGCGCTGCGGTCGTCGACCACGATCGTGCCGCCGTGAAACCGCCGGGCAAGGTTGCGGACGACTCGGGGCGACGCCATCATCGCAGCCTCAACTGCCGTTTGGTCGGTCGAACACCTGGCTCACGGTCGCGCGCCACGCCCGTGGACGATATCGGTCAACGGGCCTAACGCGGGCATGCGCCTTCGCTCGCGACGCGAGTTCCCCGCCCGCCGGCCCGAAGACCCGACCGGCGCCGCTACTGAACCTCGTCACAACTGATTCCGCACATTCATCGCACCGCAACGATGGAATCCGACGCCAGCTCGCGCAATTCTGTTCGCTTTTACGTGACGCGGCTTGACGCGCAAGCTATGGTGTCCACGATCTCGAAGGGTGTAGGGAAGGGTGTAGGGAAGGGTGTAGGGGGGAGCGGCCCGTCGCGCGATCCTGCCTGACATCAGACATCCACGTCGCAAGGGGAGGCGCGAAATGGCCACGATCGTCGTGGAGCCTGCTGGCCAGGCACCGCAAAAAGGGCTGAAGACCGGTGCGCTCGGCCTGATCTCGAGCGTCGTCATCGGCGTCGCCTCGACGGCCCCGGCCTACAGCCTGGCGGCCACCCTCGGCTTCGTGATCGTGGCGATCGGCTTGCAAGCGCCGATCGTCACGATTCTTGCCTTCGTCCCCATGTATTTCATCTCGATCGGCTACCAGGAGATGAACAGGGCTGACCCGGACTGCGGGACGACGTTCACCTGGGCGACGAGGGCGTTCACCCCGCGACTCGGATGGATGGGTGGCTGGGGCATCGTCGCTGCTGACATCCTCGTGATGGCAAGCCTCGCCCAGATCGCCGGCCAATACGTCTTCGATCTGTTCAACGCCAAAGGCATCGGCGACAACGCTACGAGCGGTTGGGTGCTGCTCGTCGGCATCCTCTGGATCGTGTTCATGACGTGGATCTGCTACGTCGGCATCGAGATCTCCGCCAACTTCCAGAAGGCCTTGCTCGGGATCGAGCTCACGATGCTGACGGTCATGTCGGTCTGGGCACTCGTCAGAGTGGGCAACGGGAGCGCCCCCGTCGGGCACCTCGTCCCCGCCCTCTCGTGGTTCAACCCCTTAGGAGTGAAGCACTTCAGCGACTTCATCATCGGCCTCGCGGACATGCTCTTCATCTACTGGGGATGGGACACAGCAGTCTCTATCAACGAGGAGACTGCCAACGCCGAGGTGACGCCCGGAAAAGCAGCCGTCATCTCGACGTTCGTCCTCCTCGGCATCTACGCCCTCGTCATCCTCGCCATCCAGTCGTTCGCCGGCCTCGGCACCACCGGCATCGGGCTCGGTAACCCCGCCCACCAGGGTGACGTGCTCTCCATCCTCGGTCCGGCCATCTTCGGGCATTCGACGCTGGCGTCGGTCCTGGATCACCTGTTGCTGTTGATGGTGCTCTCGTCGGCGGCGGCCTCGACGCAGACCACCATCCTGCCGACGGCTCGGACGACGCTCTCCATGGCGGTCTACAAGTCGATTCCGCGGGCTTTCGAGAGGATCCACAAGCGCCACCTCACGCCGACGGTCTCGACGGTGACCATGGGAGCCGTGTCGATCCTGCTCTACGGGATTATGAACTACCTCTCCGCCGGGAACGTGATCAGCGACTCGGTCGACGCTCTCGGCGTGATGATCGCCTTCTACTACGGTCTCACGGGGTTCTCGTGTACGTGGTACTACCGCAAGAGCCTGACCAGCAGCGTGCGCGACTTCTTCAAACGGGGCGTCATCCCGACGCTCGGCGGCCTCATCCTGTACTTCATCCTCGGCTGGTCCTTCTGGTACTACTGGAACCCTAATAACAGCTACACGACCTGGGACATGCCGATCATCCACCATGTTCTCGGCGGCACGTTCATCCTCGACGTCGGGATGCTGCTGCTCGGATTGATCTTGATGTTCACGATGCAGGCCTTCCGGCCGGCGTTCTTCAAGGGCGAGACACTCAATCGGGACTCGGCGACGCTCGTGACCGAGGAATACAAGGGCTGACCAGCCCGCTCCCACGCCGGCTGGCAGCCGCCGGCCGGCCCAGCTCTGTGCGGTCCCGTCGCCCGACCCCCGCGATGGAACCGTCCGGAGTCGCCTCCGGCCGACCAGCTGGTCAGCCCAGCGCCCGGCTCAGATCCGCCAGCAGATCGTCGATCGACTCCAGCCCGACGGACAGCCGCAGGAGCCCCGGGTCAACTGCGAGCGCAGAGCCTGCAACCGACAGGTGCGTCATGCGCGCCGGGTGCTCGATCAGGGACTCCACAGCGCCGAGCGACTCCGCCAGGGTGAACAGCCGGGTGCGTGCCGCTACCGCCAGCGCTGCCGCCTCGCCTCCTCGCAGCGTGCACGAGACCATGGCTCCGAAGTCCCGCATCTGTCGCTTGGCGAGATCGTGGCCGGGGTGTGATTCGAGACCCGGGTAGCTGACCTCCGCGACTGCTGGGTGGTCGCCCAGGAACTCCGCAACGGCACGAGCGTTCGCGCACTGGCGATCCATGCGGACAGCGAGCGTCTTGAGGCCCCTTTGCACCAGGAAGCAGTCGAACGGGCTCGGCACGGCACCGGCAGAGTTCTGGATGAACCGAAGGTGCTCGGCGAGCGCCACGTCGCTCGTCACCACCGCCCCGCCCACGACGTCCGAGTGCCCACCCAGGTACTTCGTCGCTGAGTGCACGACGGCATCGGCCCCGAGCCCGAGGGGCTGCTGGAGGTATGGCGTGGCGAACGTGTTGTCGACCATGCACCAGCCGCCGCGCTCATGGGCAAGCCGGGCGATGGCTTCGATGTCGGCGATGCGCAGCAACGGGTTGCTCGGCGTCTCGACCCACACCAGTCGCGTCGCCGGCTGCCAGGCCCCTGCCACGGCGTCGAGGTCTGTCAGGTCGACGGAGGTGTGCGAGATGCCGCAGGGACCGTAGACCCGCGCGATCAACCGCCAGGTGCCTCCGTAGGCATCCGATGGGATCAGCACGTGGTCGCCAGGCCGCAAGCGCCGCAACAACGCGTCCTCCGCCGCCATCCCGCTCGAGAAACAGAACCCTGCCTCCCCACCCTCGAGCGCCGCCAGGGTCGCCTGCAGGATCGCCCGAGTCGGGTTGCCCGTGCGGCTGTACTCGAAACCCTTGTGCTCCCCCACCGCTCCCTGCGCGTAAGTCGTGGCCAGGTGCACTGGAGGGATGACTGCACCGGTCGTCTCGTCGGGCGGCTGAGCCGCGTGGATCGCCAACGTCTCGAAGCCGAAGTCCTCGCTCATCTCCCCACCTCCATCGTCCCGCCGGCCTGCGCAAGAAACCCGAGCGCGTCCGTCCGCGTCAGCACACCCACCGGGTGCCCGTGGTCGATAACGAGCACGGCCGGCGCTTCCTCGAGACGGTGCACTGCCAGCTCGACGCTCTCGCCACTTCCGACCGTGGGCATCGGTGGGCTCATCACCTCACGGACGGACCGATCCAGCAGCGAGGCGTCCTGAAACGCTCGCTGCATGAGGTCCCGTTCGTGCACGGCACCGATCACCTCGGCTTCGGCCAGCGGCGGCTCGGCTTGCACGACAGCGAGCTGGGAGACGTTGAATTCCTGCATGATGCCGATCGCCTCTCGGGCGGTGTCGTCCGGGTGCACGTGGATCAGCTCGGGCAGCAGGGCCCCCTTGCGCTCGAGGAGGTCGGCGACGGTCTGGCCCCGCTCCCGAAGGAAGCCGTGATCGGCCATCCACTCGTCGTTGTACAGCTTGGAGAGGTACCCACGGCCTGAGTCCGGGATCAGCGTGACGACCACGTCGGTAGCACGGAGCTCAGGTGCCAGTTGCACCGCCGCCCACAGCGCTGTCCCCGTCGATCCTCCGACGAGGATGCCTTCTTCCACACCGACGCGCCGAGCCGTGAGGAAGGAGTCGGCGTCGCTGACCATGACCACGCGATCGATCAGGCCAGGGTCATAGGTCGTCGGCCAGAAATCCTCGCCGATCCCCTCGACGAGATACGGGCGGCCGGAGCCACCTGAGTACACCGAGCCTTCCGGATCAGCGCCGATGATCTGCACCTCCGGGTTCTGCGACTTGAGGTACTTGGCGATGCCGCTGATCGTGCCGCCGGTCCCGATCCCGGCGACGAAATGGGTCACCCTTCCGGCCGTCTGGCGCCAGATCTCGGGCCCGGTCGTGCGCACGTGGGACTCCGGGTTCTCCGGATTGCGGTACTGATCCGGGTGGTACGCCCCGGGGATCTCCTCAGCGAGCCGTGCCGTCACCGAGTAGTACGACTCCGGGTGGTCCGGCGCGACGGCCGACGGGCAGACCACCACTTGGGCACCGTAAGCCCTCAGCAACGCGATCTTCTCCGGCGCCATCTTGTCCGGCATCACGAAGACGCAGTCATAGCGCCGGCGAGCGGCGACGATCGCGAGCCCGACGCCGGTGTTGCCGGACGTACCCTCGACGATGGTGCCGCCAGGCTTGAGCAGGCCATCTCGCTCGGCTTGATCAATCATCGCTACGGCTGGGCGGTCCTTCACGCTCCCGCCCGGGTTGAGGAATTCGAGCTTGGCCAGCAGGGGGCACGGCAGGTCCTTGCCGATCCGATCCAGCCGCACGAGTGGCGTGTTGCCGACGAGGTCGAGCAACGAGCCGGCGACCTCCATCGGTGGGCCGGGGTCGCTGAGGGGGAGGATCTCCACCCCGGCGAGGTTCGCCCGGCCGGCGACCTCCTCGTCGGTGTACAGCCGGACCGGCAGCCCGGCTCGGTGCAATCGGGCCGCGACCTCGACTGCATGCGGCCCGACAACGGTGACCCGCTTAGGGAGACGAGCCCGCAGGTCGGTCATCACCGCCGGCGAGACGTCGGCGTCGCCGAGATTGATCACCCGGCTGTTGCGAGCAACGAGGAAGTCGGGCGGCGTTGCCCGACCGGCGATGACGAGTACATCCATGCCCCCATGTTGCCTCGCCGCAGCAGTGACCGTGGACCAACGTGGTCCGGCGGGTCCCGACGGGGCCTGACGGCACCGGCGACGAGCCGAGCTCAGTCCGGCCGGTACACGACGACCTGGTCGCGCCCTCGTGCTTTCGCCCGGTACATCGCCAGATCGGCTTCGTGCACGACCTCCTCGAGCGATGCGCCATGCGCCGGGAACAGGGCGACTCCGATCGACGCCGTGACGGCACCGAGCCCTTCACAGGTCGGTGGTAGCGACCCGAGATCGTTGCGGACCGACTCGGCCACGCGCTCGGCACCTCGGGCATCCGCGTTGTGCAGCACCAGAAGAAACTCGTCGCCCCCAAAGCGAACCGCCGCGTCGCCTGAGCGCACCGCTCCCGCCAGCACGCGGGCGGCGTTGCGCAGCGTGACGTCGCCGACGGCGTGCCCACAGGTGTCGTTGACGCGCTTGAAGTGATCGAGGTCGACGAGGAGCAAGGCGAGCTCGGAACCCGACCGCAGCGCTTGAGCTGCCTCGCGTGGCGCCAGCTCGTCCCACCACCGTTTGTTGAGCAAGCCCGTCAGCTTGTCGGTGACGACCCGCTGCTCCAGCTCGCCGTAGAGCTGAGCGCTCCGCCAAGCTGCCGCGGCGAGATAGCCGACCAGCGCGCAGCGCTCCATGTCCTCGGCGCTGAATTGGTCGATCCCGTCGCGCCAGACATCGAGCACTCCGAGCCGGTGATCGCCTGCGATCAGCGGGATCACGAGCAACGACTCGTCGTAACGGCCGCCCACGCTGCCGGGTATGTGAACGGCTTCGCTGTGAGCGAACGTGTCGCCGCAGTTGTAGTGCTCCCCCCGAAGGAACGCCCATCCGGTGATCCCCGTGTCCATGAGGTCGTCAAGGTCGCTGAGCCCTTCCATTCCCGCGCCAACGACGACGCGCGGCCGGAGTGTGTAGCTGTCCCAGTCGGCTTGGAAGATCGCCAGCCGATCGACCGGCAGCACGCGCGGGAGCAGCTCGGCCACCGTCTCGAGGATGTGGCGCGGGTCGTGCTCGGCTTGAAGACTCCGAGCCGCCTCGCCCAGCGCGCGGGCGAATTCGCGGTCGTCCGGATTGGCGCTCACCTCCGGCAGCGGGGTGTAGGAGACAGGGACCCGCTCTTCGTCGTGGCGGCCCAGCACGACACGCACGGCCCGCTCGCGAAACCACGAGCGATTGACAACCTGATCGCCTTCCTCGGCCACCGACGGGTCCAGCACCACCGGTGCCTGCAACTGTTTGCCGATACCGATCTGCAACCCGATTTCGAGCCACATCTGGGCGGACCGTTCGTCGTCGACCCCGCGGGCGATCGTCCGCGTGCCGAGCCTGCCGAAGTACGACATCAACGCCGCCACCTCGGCGCGTGCCCGCGGCTCGGTCAGCACCCGCCGCATGAGATCCGGATCCAAGAACGCGAACGCCGGTTGCAGATCGGCTGCCTCCGCGTCGGCCAGCGAGGCAACCCCGATGCAGTCCAGCGCGACACCGAAGCCCAGCTCGACGAGCCACCGTGCACGCTTCAGTTGCTGGGCACGATCCAGACCAGACTCGAGCGGCGGGAGAAGCCACACCAGCTCCGCCGGCATCACGCCGGCGGCAGCCGTCTTGACCGGCAGCTCGGCTTCGAGCTCAGCGAACAAGGCCTCGTCGGCCGCCAGGATCATGACGGCAGGGTTCACGACCGGTACCAGCTCGAGCGCCCGCTCGAACTCGGTCACCGGTTGTGGCTGCCCGTGTGACGGGCGGCGCAACACCTCGTAGCCGACGGCACTGCGGTCGCCGATCTCGAGGATCGGCTGGAGGGCAACCCCCTCGTGAGCATCGACCGCCCTGGGGCGCGAAGCGGCGGCTTGGGCCATCTCCGCTGATGTGCCGCCCGAGCCTTCGCTCCCGGACGCCGTTACGCCCACCGCGAAATCGTAGTGGGAGGAACGGTCCCGGTGGTAGCTGGCTTCCGCACAAGCCACGCCCGCTTCACCTCCCGCCTCGCGATGACCGATCGCGCCCAACCTCGATGCGCCGGAGATGATCCTCGACCGGTCCGCCAGCGGCCGCCGACGAATCAAGAGTACCGGGCGCCTCCGGCTCCCACTCGCCGGTCTGCGACGGCGGCCTTCAGGTCGGCCACCAGTCGGTCGAGCACACCGGCGTGCGCGGGCGACAGCATGAGGTGCAGTCCCCGCGGCTCGACGTTGCGGTTGAGGTACCAGCCTCGATCCGCCATCGCGTCGGCGACGCCGTAGAGGTCGACGGTGTCGGAGGCGAGCGCCAGGACGGGCCCGATCGGCTCGCCGACGACCGAGATCTCGCCCAGGTCGGCGACCGCTGACCGAACGACCAGGGTCACGTCCATCAGCCCGCGGACGATCTCGGAGTACCCCTCGATACCGAGGTAGTTGATGACGGCCCAGCTGCAGGCGATCGGCGATGCCGGACGGGCTCCGGCCATCGCCGCCGACCCGTACAGACCGGCCGGCCATTGGTCGTACAAGAAGCCCTGATGCCCGAACCAGTCGTCGTCCCGGTGCAGCAGGACCGACGCGCCCTTCGGCACGTAACCGTACTTGTGCACGTCCACCGAGATCGCCGTGACGCCCGGGACGCGGAAGTCCCAAAGCGGTACGTCGTGGCCGAGACGCTCGAGGAACGGCAGCACCATCCCCCCGATACAGGCATCCACATGGCAGCCAGCGCCGGCCTCGGCTGCGATCCCGGCCAGATCCTCCACCGGATCCATGACGCCGTAGGGGTAGGAGAACGCCGAGGCCACGATCACAGCCGTCCGATCGCCCACCGCATCCCGCACAGCGGTCGCATCGGCGCGCCAGTGACCGTCCAGCGGGACCTGCACCAGATCAAGGCCGAAGTAGTGCGCCGCTTTGGCATAGGCAGGGTGGGCAGACCTGGCCGCCACGATCTGCGGCCGGTCGATGCCCCGTGCACGGGCCCGCTGGCGGTGGGCGAGCATCGACATGAGAATGGACTCGGTGCCTCCGGACGTCATGGCGCCCGCCGGTCCGGAATGCTCAGCCGGCCGCTTCAGCAGCGATGCCAATGCCTGCACGACCTCCGACTCGAGTGCGGCGAGCTCAGGAAACCGGAACGGGTTCAAGGCGTTGCCGAACAGATAGCGGGAGTTCACCTCGACGATCAGCTGCTCGATGTCCGGTCGACCGGATGGGTAGGCGAGACCGAACAGCCTCGCGGCGCGCACGTCCGGCTCGGATGCCTGTCGATCACCGAGTTGCTCCAGTACCGCAGCGGCCGCCAGCCCCTGTTCGCGCATGGCCTCACGGTACCGGTCGCCGGCGGGCGGAGCCGGTCGTGAGCCGGCGCTGGGGCGATCCATCGCACGGACCGCCGTGACTACCATCCGGGGGATGACCGAGATTCGCGACGCCGGCACGTCCGAGACCTGGCGAAAGGACGCAGCCAAAGCGGCGTTCAACGCAGCCTGGGACCTCATCGACCGGAGCGACCGGGAGCCGGACGACGACGCCGAGATGGTCGTCGCCGCTTGCGCATCCCGCTACCTCTGGGAAGGTGTCGGTGGCGACGAACAGCGCACCGTGGGTGACTGGCAGGTCGCACATGTCGCGAGTCTTCTCGGAGACGCCGCCCTCGCGCTGAGGTTCGCTGCGCGCTCGCTCGCGGTCGTCGAGGCAAATGGCTGGAGCGATTGGCGACTCGCATCCGCGCTGGAAGGAATGGCGCGAGCGTTCGCCACGGCGGGAGACGTGGAGGCCCGCGACTCGTACGCCGCTCGCTGTCGGGACGTCCTCGCGACGATGACGGATCGCGAGGATCGCGTACTGATCGCATCCCAGCTGGCGACCGTGCCCGGCATCGAGGCGGCACCCGCTGAGGGGACGACTGAATGAGGCTCAATGCCCGGCAGGTGCGCGACGCTGCCGCCATCGCCGAGGCGTGGATCCGCAACCACGCGTTCCTCGCGGAGACACCCTCGGTCGCCTACGCCATCTCTCATCGGGGCTCTCCCGTCCTCACCGGCGCCTGGGGTGTCGCCGACATCGCCTCGGGCGCCGTCGCTACGGAGCACACCGGCTTCCGTGTGGCGTCGATCACCAAGACATTCACGGCGACACTGATCATGCAGCTCGTCGAGCGCGGCAAGGTGCGCCTCGATGACCCAGTCACGTCGTACTTGAGCTGGATCAAGCCCTCGGTCGAAGGGTCCGGCCTGACCGTGCGCCATCTCCTCACCCACAGCGGCGGCATCATCCGGGACGGATCGTGCGGTTGGCGACACGGCGAGTTCCCGAGCCGCGAGCAGCTGCACCTCGAGCTCAGCCAGCGGGCGATGTTCGCGGAGCCTGCAGTCGGCTTCCGGTACTCCAACATGGCCTACGCGCTGCTCGGTGAGATCGTCGAAGCCACGACTGGCCGCCAGTTCGCCAAGGCGATCGACCGTTCGATCGCGAAGCCGCTCGGCCTCGAGGAGTCGGGTACCTGGCTCTCGCCTCGTCTCCGGTCGACGCTGGCGACGGGCTACTCGCGCCGGATACCCGGCGAGGAGCGACGGCCGGAACCGCCGAGCGAGGCAGCCGCCTTTGAGCCCGCCGGCGGGCTGATCTCGACCGTTGGTGACCTGCTCGCATACCAGCAGGCTCACTTTCCCGGTGACACCCGGCTCTTGAGCGATCTCAGCAAACGCGAGATGCAGCGAGCGCAGTGGATGCGCTCCGAAGAGCCCCATCACGGTTACGGCTGGATGATCTGGACGGTCGACGGGATCGCTCTCCGCGGGCACAGCGGCGGGTACCCGGGTTTTGTCACGAGGATCGGCTTCTCTCCCGATCTGCAACTGGCTGCGGCAGTCCTCACCAACACGATCGGCTACCTGCCAGGCGCTGCTCTCGACGTGATCTTCCACACGATCGCACGGGTCCATGCGATCTGGGACGATGCCGCGGCGACTTCGCACGGGCTTACTCGGGCCTCACTCGGTCGCTTCACCGGTCTGTACCGGGGCGATTGGGGCGACGTGATCATCGGTCGCGTGAACAACTCCTTGTACTTGATCCAGCCTGCCGAGGACCGGCCGATGCGGCTGCCGTCTCGCCTGTCGGCGGTCGACGAGCCGGGACGTTTCTTGATCGTCGACCACGACGACTACGGCCACCGCGGCGAGGAGATCACGTTCGAGCTCGACGAGGCGAGCCGTGTCCAGGTGCTCCGATACGGGCGCCACGCCATGCGACCGGTGGCGGGCTAGGTCAGGTCCGCTTCACGCGCCGCGCTGCCCACTCAGCCATGTCGGCCTACCTCAGCCGCCATCGGCGAGCGAGGGCCGGTGGACAGCCTCCGTGCCGGCATCGTCGTCGGGTGAGGCGGGCGAGGCCGTAGTCGCCACCGGTGCTGCGGGTGAGACGGGGACCGACTCGGTCCTCGGCTTCTCGCCGGTGTCGACGAGATCCTGAGCGACTTCCCGGAGCTTGCGGTTCAAGTGCTGTGAAGCCCGGCGCAGGATGACGAACGCCTCGTCTGCGCTGATGCGCTCGCGCTCCATCAAGATGCCCTGAGCCTGCCCGATCACCTCGCGGGTCGCCAGTGCTGCCTGGAAGTTGCCGGCTCGCCGCTCCTCATCCTCATGGGCCCGGGCCGAGGCGATCGCCAGTCCCGCCAACGAGGCCAGGATCAACCCTTTGGCGCGATCGACGACCCCGAACGCGCCGGGATACCGGGCATACAGGTTGAGGGCACCGACCGTGCCATCAGCCGATAAGCAAAGCGCGAACACGCTTCGCAACCCTCTCGCTGTCGCTTCCGGGGCGAACTTGGGCCAACGAGCGTCGACCGCCAGATCGTCAGCGTAGATGGTGGTCCCGTCAGCGACGGCCTGGAGACAGGGGCCCTCGCCGGTCCGGCACTGGATCGCGTCGACCTCCGCCACGATCGGGTCGGTGTGGGCACGAGTCGTGATCGCCGCTCTCTCGCGCAAGAAGACGCCCGCGAAGTCGCAGCCCTCAATCGTGGCGACGGCGAGATCCACGACCCGCTGCAAGGTGTCGTCGACGTTCGGCGCCAGGAACAACGTCCGGGCCGTCTCGGCGATATTCGCAGGAAACTCTGAAAGGCTGTCCTCCGTCGCAGTGGGCTGATCGATGCCGGCCATAGTCCTGCGACCATCAGAGCACCTGGGCGGTCGGTGTTCAAGGGCGGCACCGTCGAGCCCCGCTGACCGAGTACTCTTACGTTGCCTTCGACAGCGAGGGTTCCTTGCGGGCGACCTGCGTTGCCCGCTGCAACCCTTGGAGGCTTCGACCCGTGTCGAGCTACTTGCTGGCAGCCGACGGCTACCCGTCGGTCCTGGGTTGAGCCGCGCTGTGGCCGAACGTGCACACACCGTCCTCGACTTGGCGCGGCGCGAGGTCGGCCTGTCCCACAGCCAGTTGTGGATGCGCTACTTCGCGCTCGGGGGGATGAGCACACCGCTCGCGCTCGAAGCCTTCCTCCTCGGCGCCCTCGAACCAACCAGCCACGATCATGACGTGATCGCGCACGCGCTCAACGAGCGCTGCGTCGAGCTCGGAGGGAACCATTCGGTTCCGTACGCGGCCGACGAGACCCACAGACCAGAGAAGGAAGACGAATGACCGGACTGCTCCCCACGACCGTTGCGACACAGTCTCAGCGCCGTCCCTTGCAGGAAGCCATCACCGGCTTGATCCTGTTCGGCCCGGTAGTCGGCGTCGTCCTGGGGGCGATCGCCTTCTTCGATCGCGGGGTCACCACATTGGATCTGATCCTCGCCTTCGTCTTCTACGTCGTCACCGGCCATGGGCTGAGCGCTGGGTTTCATCGTCTGTTCACCCACCGGTCGTTCAAAGCGGCCAGGTGGGTGAAGCTGACGTTGGCCGTCTCGGGTTCGATGGCCTTCGAAGGAAGCCTCACCGGATGGGTCGCCAACCACCGTCGTCACCATGCGTACACGGATCGTCCCGGTGACCCGCATTCGCCCTACGAGTACGGGACAGGCCCCTGGGCGCGAGTCCGAGGCGCTCTGCACGCGCACAGTGGGTGGCTGTTCGAGCATCAAGCCACCGATGAGGCCCGATGGGCTCCGGACATATTGAGGGACCACGACCTCGTCGTGGTCAGCAAGCTCTTCCCCGTGTTCTGTGTGGCCTCGCTCGGCCTCCCTGGTCTCATCGGATGGGCAGTGACCGGCACGTTGGCCGGCGCGCTGGGCGGTTTCATCTGGGGCGGACTCCTGCGCGTGTTCCTGCTCCACCAGAGCACCTTCGCCGTGAACTCCGCCTGCCATCTGTGGGGCAAACGGCCGTTCAAGACTCGCGACGGCGACCGAGCAACGAATTTCGCGCCACTGGCAATACCTGCCATGGGCGACAACTGGCACAACCTCCACCACTCGCTTCCAAGGCTCGCCCGCCACGGCGTTGACCGCGGCCAGCTCGACTCCACCGCACGCCTGATCTGGCTGCTCGAACGGATGGGGGCGGCGACCGACGTGCGATGGCCCGACCGCGCCGCACTCGATGGCCGCCGCGTCGGACTGGACGACGTGCACATCGCCCGCGTTCCGGCGTAGCTCCGGGCACGCACCGGCCCTCGCTAGCCCATCGCTAGCCCGGATCACGCTCACCGGCGCTTCCGTCCTGAGCGCCGCCGCTTCCGATCTCAGAACCAGGTATTGCACCAGGGCGGGCGGTACGAGCCGAACATGGTGTCCGCCTCGGCTAGGGCGCCTGCCCGGTGCTCGTCGACCCGGCCTGCCGCGGCCAACGCGAACAGCGACGTTCCCCCGAGGTAGACCGAACCGAGGGCATCTATCGGAAGCGTCAGGTCGGCCGTTTCGCCGGTTCGCGTGCATTGAGCTCCCTCGACTCCCGCCTCGAGGACGTACCGGCCGCCGGCGATCCCCAACGGATCCGGCACGTCGATGACGAGGCGGCAATCGGCCGCGTAACGCCGCGCCGCCAACGACGCGCAGACGTCAAGTACTCGTACCCAGAGAAAGTCGTGACGCCCTGTCTGCTGCACGACTCGCCCGTCCGCCAGCAGGAACGGCAGCGGCTCGTGAACGCTTCGGGTCCCTGCTTCGATGGAGGTCATCAAGTCGACGTCGCAGCAGTACTGCCAGAGTCGCTGGTACGCGGCGGCCGTCACGGCACACAGGTCTTCCACGACGAGCGTGCCCTGCGGTCGGAAGTTGTCCCAATTCTGTTTCCCGCGGTAGCGGAGATACCCTTCGGCCTCGCCGTCGGGAGACCGGTAGATCGCTGCATAACCCTTCGGCGGCTTCTCGCCCGGGACCTCCACCTGGCGAAGCGTGCGGTCCCACCAGCGCTCCGAACGCTTGATCGCGCCGGGCTGGGCTCGGCGGAACCGCTCGTAGATCTGAGGTGCCTTCCGGCGCAGCTCCGCCAGGTCCACACGCTGCACGCTCCCGATGCTGGGCTGCCGGAAGCGAACCGCGACCGTGTCGACGCTGTAGGCGGCTCCTTCCACGGCCGGGCCGTAGCCGAAACGGCCGTAGATCGGGTACTCGGACGCGATGAGGATGTTGACGGGCTCGCCGCGGTCCGCACTTGCGGCGAGGTCGGCCGTGATCATCGAAGTCAATAGACCGTTGCGCCGATGCGTGGCCGACACGGTGACATTCGTCAGCGCGGCGGCCGGTATGGGGAGAGATCCAGGAACCGTCAGCTCCGTCTCGAACGAGCGCAACGTGCCGACCACCTGCTTGCCATCGACAGCCGCCCACGTCCGGCCGAAGTCGACCTCGCCGGCAAAGTACTCCGCGTACTCGTCGGTGAGGTCCTTGAAGAAACCCTCACCCATGCACGCCACCCATCCGGGCAGCTCGGAGGCGTCGATCGTCCGAACCGTCAACGGCATTCCGTGACCCTACCAACCGCTACAGCAATCGAAATCCCGCCGGAGTCGCCAACTGCCCTCGGCTCGAGACCGGGTGCTTATCCGAGGTAGCCGTGGTTGGGCACTGGGTACGGGATGGTGGCATCCCCGCAGTCATGATGACCGGGCAGCCCGAGCCCATCGACGGTCAGAGTGTCCTGCGTGCACACGTCCCACTCGAAGTAGTAGCCATCGTCACCGATCGAGAAGGAGAAGCGCAGCTGGTCTGTCACCTCACCGGTCTTCGTGTTCACGGTCTTGTGAACCTTGAACGAATAGCGCTTCATCTCGGTCGGAGGTGGCGGCTCCTTCTTCGCGTTCAAGTTGAGGCCCAGATAGCTGTACAGGTACTTGGCGGACTCCTGAGCGGCGTCAGCCGGCGGTATCAGGCCCGACAGGGTCACCGAGATGGTGCAGATCGGACGAGCGCACTTCGGGGTCTTGTAGTTGGCCGGCAGACTGATGTTTGGAGTGACGTACACCTCGACCGTGGAGGACGTGGCAACTGTTGCCGCGCCGGCCTTGGCGCTGGCTACCACCTTGACGAAGTACTTCGTGGCAGATGACGGGGTTCGATCGAACGAGTACGAGCCCTTGCCGTCGGACAGCTTCGGCGTTGACGTCGCCGCCTCCACTGGCACGCCCTTGAAGGGGAACCAGGACACCCAGAGCTCGACGACCGGATGGCCGCTGAGCCCCGAGAGGCTTCCGGAGACCTTCGCCACGTCCAAGTTGTCCGTCGTGTCGCGGTAGAGCACGAGGACGTCACCGGTGACCTTAGGAAACGTGCTGGAGACTGCGATCGTGGCTTGCGCCGTCGCCGTGCGTGCCGGGCGTGTGGCGGCACCAACGGTCGGCGTCATCATCGCCGAGACGGCGACACAAGCTAGTGTCGCCGATACCACCGCCCGTGCTCGGATGCGGACACTGACTCGTGAGGATAGAGCTGCCTTCATCGATCTGCCCCCTGGATTCTTAGGATGAAGCACCTCAGAATCTCAGCCTCCCGCAGTGCCGTCAACCCGAACGAATCTCTCTGCGCAAGCCGTGACGGGGACACGCTACAGGTCCAGCGGGTTGTGGCACCGTTGTATCAATGGATCTGGGGGTGATCACACGTCGATCGATGGAGCGCTCCTCGACCGATGGATATCGGGGTTCGTCTGCTTCGCGTGCTCGAGCGTTCTGTGTCGTTGGCATCGCGCTGGTCGCGACCGCCTGCGGGTCCGCATCCGCGCCGCACTCCGCACCGACCTCGCCGAGTACCACGACCCCTGCCCACACCACGACCACCACGACCTTGTCACCCACCACGACCACCACGACCCGGCCGCCGAGCACGACCACGGCGATCGACCCGGGGCTTTTGCCACAGACGGTCGCGGAACCTCCCGTCGGCGCCTCCCTACGCAGAGCTCTCGAACCGCTGTGGGATGCCATCGTCGCGAACTCAGCCCAGCAGGCACTGCCGGTGTTCTTCCCCGAACCCGCCTACCTCCGGATGAAGGAGGGCCTTCTTCCGGATCCGGCGGCGGACTATGTGGACCGTCTGATCAGCTTCTACCGGGTTGACATCGCCGCGTATCATCAGGCGCTCGGAGCGCTGGTAGAGAGCACGACACTCCTCAGCGTCAACGGGTCGGCGGTCGATGCCGAATGGATCCCGCCCGGCGCGTGCGAGAACCTGATCGGCTACTGGCACCTCCCTGGTGTCCGCCTCGTCTACGCGCAAGATGGAGTCGTGAGGTCATTCGCCGTCGCCTCCCTCATCTCATGGCGAGGAGTCTGGTACGTCGTCCACCTCGGTCCCAATCCCCGTCCCGTGGACATCGGCACCGTCGACCAACCAGCTGTCGGTGCAGGAACGCCGGGACCGCCCGGTGGCTGCTGAAGGCCGAGGTCAACGTACGCGCGGCTCGCCGCCTCAGCCGATCGGGCTGCTCTCTACCACGGCTGTTGTGTCACCCCGGGCAGCCGGCGGTACACGGCGAAGAAGTCCTTGGTAGCCGGAGACAGGAACCGGGCGGGAATCGAATTCGGGTTCGGCACGAAGATCGAGGGCGAGACGGCGTTCTGCCCGCCGTAGGTGACGAAGATGGGCCACTCGGGGTTGATATCAAGCTGCATGGCCCTCACGGCACCCACGTCGACGAGGATCTGAGCGAGGCTGACCGGGGTCTGGTCGGCAGCGGCCACATAGATCAGGTTGCCCTCGGCATCGATCCCCAACCCAGTCCGCCACACGGCCGGAACGCCGCCGAGGGTCAGACCCCAATTCGTCCAAACCGTCGACCCCGGCGTGGCCGCGCCCGAGTTGACCAACAGCGGCAGATTCTGTCGGGCCATCACGATGCCGGGACCCGGTCTCGAACCGCCCTGCCAGTCGACGATGTCGACGCGTCCGCTCGTGTACGCGACCACTGTCGCCAACCCCTTGATCATGGGGAAGTAAAGCGTGCCGTGGGTGTAGAAACCGGCAGCGGAATCCGCCTCGTAGAAGCCGGAGTTGAAGGTGGCGAGCAGGCGGGGCCACGCGGACTGAGGGACCATCTCGGGACCGCGGTTGAGCGGAGTCGGGCCGGGTCCCTCGTACCCCAGGTAGAGGGCGAATTGCGTCGTAGTCGTCCTCATCCACGCGACATAGGCAACGATGCTGGGTTGCGTGGGATCGGGGCGAAATGTGGTCGTGAGGATGGACGGCGGTCCGGGATCCCACTTATCCATCTCCACCCATTGGCCTTCGCCGGGCATCGGCGGCGAGATCTTTGGCTGGATCGCTGGCGGCTCGTAGGGCGGCGGCGGGACAGTGGTCGTGGTGGGCTTGGTGGTCTGCGGAGGCTCAGTCGTTGGCGTGGTGCGGAACGGGTGCTTGCCAGCCGACGTCGCTCTACCCCTTGCAGGACCACTGACCTGCCATGCGACCAGGGCGCCGGCGAGGAGGAGCACGAGAAGGAGGAGCAGCGGCACCAGACGGCGGCGCCGGCGGCGGACGAGGTGCCTCTTCGCGGACCTGGCGGTGGAAGGCGGGACTCTGGCTGGTCCCGTGCCAGCACCCGAGACCATGATCCCCCGATCATAAGGATCCGCCTCGCCTAACTCAACTACCTGAGGCGGTCGGCGAAGTGCCGCTACACGTGTCCGCTCTGCATCGGGATATCACACGCATGCACGCGGGTCAGCGAATCGCGGTAGGGACCGCCCTTACGGGCGGCCCCCCGCACAGCCATGGCAGCCAACATCCGCAAGATCGCCGCTCAGATGACACACCCGCTCGGCATACTGGCAGCAACCTCGGCCCGAGTTGTGTCGTTGAGAATGGGTCAGTTGTGTCACTGACCCCACGCGCCCCCGGCAGGACTCGAACCTGCGACCGTCTGCTTAGAAGGCAGTTGCTCTGTCCGACTGAGCTACGGGGGCGTATCTCCAGTCAAGCACTTGTGCTCGGCGGCTCAACGCGGTCCGGGTCCCCAGGACAGCCGTCGGTCGCCGGTACCGTGGTCGGTGCAGACACCGCAGAGTTGAGGGCAGCTATGGGACCAGACCACGAATCCGCGCTCGGTGAGCCGCCTATCCTCGGACCGGCCGTCAGCCCGCCTCCGAAGGCGATTCGCCTACCTCCTGGAGCCCAGCCCGAGCCCGATGACGTTGGCGGCTCGCTCGGCATGCTTGGTCAGCCCTTCAATCGGCGGACACCGTTCTACGTCGGGCTCACGGGCGCGTTCGGTGTGGCGGTCGCGTACGCGCTCGTCCGTGGCATCGCCGACATCGCGAGCGTGATCGTCATCATCGGGGTCTCCCTCTTCATCGCGATCGGGCTGAACCCCATCGTCGAGTGGCTGACGCGGCACCGGATGTCACGCGGCTTCGCAGTGACGGCGGTGACGTTTGGTTTCCTGATCTTCGTCACCCTGTTCGTCCTGGCAGCCGTTCCGCCGATCACCCACGAGGTGAAGAACCTCGTCTCGGACATCCCTCGCTACAAGGCGGAGATCGCCGCCGGCAAGGGCTGGCTTGGCAAGCTGGCGGTCAAGCTGCACCTGACGGGCTACCTGAAGGGAAAGACGAAGGTGAACCTTCCCATCGCCGGCGGCGTGCTCGGCGCGGGCAAGCTCATCTTGTCGCTCGGTATCGGCGTGGTGAGCGTGGCGGCGCTCACAATCTACTTCCTGTTCGCGCTCCCGGGCGTGAAGGGACTCTGGCTGGCGCTCATCCCGGCTTCGCGTCGGCAGCGGGTGGAGCTGTTGACCAATGAGGTGTTCGATCGAGTCGGGGGTTTTATGTTGGGCAACCTCATCACCTCGGTCGTCGCAGGGGTCGGCACATACGTCTGGCTGATGATCTTCGGGGTGCGGGACGCGCTGCTGCTCGGCCTGTTCGTGGCGATCCTTGATCTCATCCCGGCGGTGGGCTCCACGATCGCCGGAGTCGTGGTCTCGCTCGTGGCGCTGAGCAAAGGCTTGCCGATCGCTCTGGCGACAGCGTCGTTCTACATCGTCTATCGGTTCCTCGAGGACTACGTCCTCAATCCACGTGTCATGAAGCACACGGTGAGGATCACGCCCGGCTTGACGATCGTGGCGACGCTGATCGGCGGGACGCTCCTCGGCCTCGTAGGCACTCTCATCGCCATCCCCATCGCCGCCACCATCCACCTGCTCCTTGACGAGGTCACGTTCCCTCGTCAGAACCAGCGCTGAAAGAACACCGGTCTCAGTCACGCGCCGACCACCAGGCCGATCAACAGCGACACGACAGCAGCCCCAGCCGTGGCGTCGGCCAGGGGCCCGGCGACATGAGGTGTACCAGCCGAGGTCGAGCGCATGATGAGGAGGAATGCCGCGTAGGCGATCGAGGTCCCGACGCCGTACAGGACTCCCGCCACGGGATGATGACCGGATCCGCCCTGGCCGACGATGCCAGCCACGAGGATGACGCCGGCGGTGACGATCGGCAGCGAGGCCAGGAAACGCGCCCGGACGCTCATTGAAGACCAACCACGCCACAACGACTACGAACAGCACCTGCAGGTTGCCGAGCACGGTGGCCACGCGGCACCGACATCGCTGATGGCGTGGTTCCACAGAACGAGGTCGACCGCGAAGGCACCGCCAGCCGCGATCGCCTTCGCCCCCCTCGCCAAACTCCTGGCGCCGTACCGGCGCTGCTCGGCCACGGCGAGCACGGCCAGAACCGGCAACGCCAGGATGCATCTGAAGAATGCGGTGGTTGCCGCTCCTACGTTCGCGAGCTGAACGAGAATCGCGGAGGAGGAGATGCAGACCGCTCCAGCGCCGGCGAGCACGATCGGCGCCCGGTCAATCTGGAGAAGCTGGAGGCGATCATGCCTCCGGCACGGTATCTGGCGGGTGGCCCTCCTGGTCCGATGATCGGGAGGCGAGACGTTCTCAGCGCCGGGCCGATGGCACCGGGCGACTCTGAACGAGCAGCTGATCCCTCAAAGCAACTGCCACGCCGTATCGACTGCCGGCTGGTCACCACCCTCCGGGGACCACCGCAAGCTGATCGGACCGGGAGCAAGTGCCTCGGCGACGAAGCGCCCCAGGTCGTCGACGAGCACTTCGGACTGGCCGGCCGCTCGGCGGATCTGCATCATCCCAGACGCCGCCGGCTCGACCTGGCCGATAAGGCGGTGCTTCCCGTCCCTCACGAGGCTGAGCTGGATGACTATCTCGACATCGCCGGCCTGGAAGCGCAGGACGACGTCGGTGTCGCCCCGGACCGCCGCAGCTAGCTCCCTGGAGTCGGCGATGAGCTCCGCGAGGAGAGCGTCGGGATCGCGCCACGCCAGCAGCGAGTGGGCGACAGCAGTCACATCGGCCGGGATGGGCTCCACCCGCCGCAGCACCCCCCGCAGCGCCGCCAGCAGCTCTTCGTCCTCCTGCGTCGGCTCAGCACCGCCCGGCGGACCACTCATGGGCGTGGTGCCGGATCGCCGGTCTCGGCTCCGACCATTCGGCGACGCAACCGGTCGAGACAGCGGGCCCGCGAGGGACCGATGCTTCCGACCGGCATCGAGAGGGCGGCACCGATCTCCAGATAGGACAGTGACGGTTCGCTAGCGAGGATCCGCAGGAGGCTCCGGCACAATTCCGAGAGGCTCTCGAGAGCGGTCCACAGCGCCGTGTCCCGCTCGAGGGTAAGCAGGCCGTGTTCGGGTGGCGGGTCACTGGCGGCGACGTCCTCGAGAAAGTCGGACCCGGCCGGCGTTGCGCGGGCGTTGCGGCGGAGGGCGGTGAGGCACTCGTTGCGGGCGGTGGTGGCCAACCACGCACCGATCCGGTCGGGTTGCTCGATACGGCCGAGATGCTCGACCAGCCGGAGCCAGGTCGTCTGGATCACGTCGGCTGCGTCTGGAGGCGACAGCCGGAACGATCGTGTGATCGACCAAAGCAGTCCGCTGTAGTGATCGACCAGACGGTCCCACGCCGCACTACTCCCGCTGGCGGCATCGACGACCCAAAGGCCGGGCGTGGCCTCCTCCATCGCCGGAGCATACCGAAGTGCCCAGCCGGCAAATTCGATCATTCCACGAACGTCCCGATGCCCGGGACATCGACACCGGAGGCAGCGAACAATGCGAGTGCTCGGTCGCGGGACAAAGTCGGGTCGCTGGCGCGCAAGCCGGCAACGGCCGCCGCAACCCGTGGGGTCGCGAACGACGTCCCGCTCCAAATCGCAGCACCCTTGAAATGCCGCAGCTGGCTCGGATCGGTCAGCGGTCGGTACGGGTGGGCCTCGTATGCGCTGACCACGTCCACCCCGACCGCACAGACGTCGACCCAGGGGCCGTAATCGGAGAACCAGGCGCGCGTGAGCACCTCTGGGTCCCCACTCATCTCTACTGCGGCCACCCCGATGACCCACGGTTCGGCCGCCGGCCAGAACGGGCGCTGGCTGTCGAGGTTGCCGGCTGCTGCCACGACGATCGGGCCGCTCTCGGCAGATGCGGCTACCTGGAGCGAACCGAGGCCCATGAGCGGCTCGTCGTGGCGGCTGGTCGCCCCGAGGGACAGGTTGACGACCGACGGTCCGTCAGCCAGTGCCAGGTCGATCTGCTCGCCGAGGTACCACTCGTCGGTGACACCATCCTGATCAGCCGCGAGGTATGAGCGGACCTGCGCCCGCGGGGCGACCAAGCGGACGACACCGGCAACGAACGACCCATGCCCTTGCGGAAAGGTCAGCACCGGGTGCGGCCCGGCATAGGCCCATTGCTCTTCATCGCCCGGTGCCACGTCGACCCCAGCGAGGAGTTGGTTGGCAGCGAAACCCTCGGGCAGGCCGCTGTCGATAACGGCGACGATGACGTCCCAGGGGTCACCGTCGTCCTTCGGTGTCGGCAGGGTATCCGCCACGAGAGGCTCGCCAGCCGGCGACAAGCCCCACACCGGGCAGGTCAGAAGCACGTGATTGGGGGTGACCCGCAACTGCGCACCAGCAGCGCGGACAAGCCGGTCGAGGACGATGTCGAGGTCGGCGTTGACGCCGATGGCGAACCGGGCGATCGCGTCGGGGCGAAGCTCGTCCGACTGTTCGTCGAGCCGCCAGTAACGGATGCCGAGTCGCTTCGCAGTGACCGTGAAGAGCTCGACCTGGGAGACAGGGAGGAGGACCTCAGCCGGCCGATACAGATACATGCCCTCGGGTGGAGCGTCGCGATCCAGGGCGTCGGACGGATACACCGCGATGTCGTGACGGCGAGACAGAAGGACCTGGAGGTAAGCCACGCCAAGGGGGGGTTCACAGCAGGACATCTCGAATTCCTTCCGTCGGGTACTCAGATAGAGCGCGGAGCCGGCCTTCAGATACCACCGACCCTAGGATCACATGCGTTTACTACCGTGTCGAAATTCGGTGAACATCATTTCCATAGCCGAGCAGGCGAGCACGGCACTCGGCTTGGCCCTCGAGGAGCCGCACACCGCCATGGCACTCGCCGAGCAAGCGAGGGCGGCGGCAACGGCGGCGGGGCTCGACGCCGAGGAGGCAGTCGCCCTCCGCGCTCTCGGGCTGGCGGCGCGCGCCCTGCACAAGATCACCGCCGCCGCAGAATTCCTCAGTCGGGCGGTCGAGGCCGCCACTCGAGCCGGTGACGCCGATCTCGAGGCGGAGTGCCGAGTCACCCTCGCCTCGGTGATGGTGTTCGCCGGAGAGAGCGAGGATGCCCTAGCCACCCTCGACGAGGCGTCGCCGGGACCTCGGGTGACCGTGCTGGTGGCGTCGCAACGAGCCGCGATCCTCACCTTGCTCGGGCGCTACGACGAGGCGCTCGGCTGTTACGACCCACTCGTTCGGAGCCTGCGCCGCTCCGGCGACCGCTTACTCGAAAGCAGGGTGCTCACCAACCGCGGGCTGCTCCACGTGTACACCGGACGGTTCCACCTGGCCGACATCGACCTGGCACGGGCCGAGCGCCTCGCCGCTGATCTCGGGCACCTGACCGAGGCAGCCGGGTACTGCCACAACCGCGGCTTCGCCGCCGCCCGTCGCGGCGATCTTCCGGAGGCGTTGGTATTGTTCGACCGAGCCGAGCAGCGCTATCGCGAGGCGGGCGTGCCGCTCGGGGCCCGGGCCTTCGACCAGGCGGAAGCCCTGCTCGCCGCGGGGTTGGTCCGTGACGCGCGGGACCTCGTCGAGCGAGCAATCACAGCCATGCGGGCCGGAGGAGACCGCTTTGCCCTAGCCGAGGGACTCCTCTTGCTCGCCGATTGCACCCACCTCGCCGGTGACGTCGAAGCCTCCCAAGCCGCCGCCCGCCAGGCCGTTGAGTTGTTCGCCGAGCAGGATCGACCGGGTTGGAGCGCGCTCGCCCGGGCTGCGCTCGGACGCGCCGCGCTGGGCTCGGGGACCGTCTCAGTCGACACTGCCGAGGCGGCTAGCGACGCAGCTGCCGCGCTCGACCGGCTGGGTTTCGCGACCAGGGCGCTCGCAGCCCACGCCGTGGCCGGGAAGCTGTGGCTTGGGGTGGGACGAACGGCAGGAGACCCAAGCCTGAGTCGGGCTCAGGCCGAGCTGGCGACCGCCGCTACGGGCCGGAGCCGAGGCCCGGCGGCCGATCGGGCGGTGGCGTGGGACGCCGAGGCGGTGCGCCGTCTCGCCGCCGGCAACCGGCGCGGAGCGCTGGCAGCCCTGAAAGCAGCCGTGGCGGTTGTCGAGGCGCAACAGGCCGGGTTGTCCGCTACGGAGATGCGCGCCCACATTTCAGTGCATGCCGACAGGTCGGCGGCGCTCGGCCTGCGCCTGGCGATCGAGTCCGGACGGCCCCGCCAGATCTTTGGTTGGATGGAGCGGCGCCGGGCCAACAGCCTCCGCTCGTGGCCGTTACGACCACCACCCGACCCGGCACTCGCGCACGATCTCGCCGAGCTACGGCGCCTTTCGGGTGAGGTAGCCTCGGCCGGCACATCGGGAGGCGATCCCCGCCCCGCGGCGCGACGCCAGACCCGGCTCGAGCGGGTGGTGCGAGAGCGCGCGTGGCGGCTCGGCCTCGACAGCCCGTCAGGCCGCCTGGATGCCGTCCCCGACACCGACCGGCTCGTTGAGGAGCTTGGAGACTGGGCCTTGCTCGAGCTGGCCGACAGCGCCGGCGAGCTGCATGCCGTGATCGTCTCCGGCCGTCGCTGGTACCACCGCCACCTCGGCCCGACCGCGGCGGTCGTCGGCGAGCTCGAGCATCTGCGATTCGGCCTCCGGCGAGCGGTCTACGGCATGGGCGGCGACAGCAAGGCAGTCAAGGGTTTCGGAGAGGCCGCCGACCGGCTCGACCACCAGCTCTTCGGTTCGGTCCGCAAGCTGTTGGGCGACCGAACGGTGGTGGTGGTCCCGACTGGGGCGCTGCACGCCGTGCCATGGTCGGCGCTGCGTACCCTCGCCGGCCGCCCCCTCGTCGTCGCCCCTTCCGCCCACGCTTGGCTCCGGGCGTCTCTCACGCCGCCGCCGGATGGTCCCCTGCTCGGCGTCGCCGGTCCTGGGCTTCCCGCCGCGGCTGCCGAGGTCAACGCCCTCCGCCGATTTCATCCGGCGGTGGAGATCCTGACCGGGCGACGAGCGATCGTCACCGCCGTGCTTGCCCGACTCGAGGGCGCTGCGGTCGCACACATCGCCGCCCATGCCGTCCTCAACGCCGACAACGGGCTGTGGTCGGCGTTGCAACTCGCCGACGGTCCGCTCACCGTGTACGAGCTCGAAGGGCTTGCCCGGGCACCGGGACTTGTCATTCTCTCGGCGTGCCAATCGGGACTGTCGACAGTTCGGCCGGGCGACGAGGTGCTCGGCCTCGTGGCTGCCCTGCTCGCTCTCGGTGCCAGGACTGTGATCGCGTCCGTCCTGCCGATCGATGATCACGCCACCGCCGGGCTCATGCTGGCGTTGCACGCCCGACTCGCAGCCGGCGACGCGCCGGCGGTAGGGCTCGCCCGGACGCAGGCGGACGCCACTGACGCTCTTGTCGCCGCGTCGTTCGTCTGTTTCGGCGCGCCTTGAGTCGCCCGACACTGGCTTTGTGTATCACGGCGGGACCGGCGGTCTCTTAACAGGCGGTTGTCAGGTCGGCAACCACCGAACAGGAGAATCGTCATGTCATTCATCGCAGCTACTGAACTCCGTCAGCGACGAGGCACCCGAATGCGGAAGCCGACGCAAGTCGCCGTTTCAGCCGTCGCCGTCCTGGGGATGTCCGCGATGGCGCTGACCGGCACCGTGTCCGGCGCGTCCGCTTCCACCAGTCACCGAGCTTCCGCGGTCGTCGGCCACTTGCTACCCGGCTCCAGTGCACAGGCGACGCTCGCCTACTGGACTCCGGCACGCATGCGGTCGGCGAAGGACGTCAGCGTCGTGGTCGACCACGCCCCGGTGACGGCATCGCCAGCGGTCGGCAAGCCCGATGGCAAGGCGGGGGCTGTCGCCGGCGGACTGCCGGCGGGGATGTCCGCTTCTCGGGTTGCGGCCGCAAAGTCCGCCGTGACTCCGCAGGCGTTCAGCTACCCGTACCCCTACGACAGCTTCAACGTCCCGACCACCGACTACAAGAAGTGGCCCTGGTCCATGAACGGCGCCATCTTCTTTACCAACAACGGCGTCAACTACGTGTGCTCGGGCACCTCGGTGGCCGGTGTGAACGGCAGCAGTGACGAGAACGAGGTGTGGACGGCAGGGCACTGCGTCGCCAACACCGAGGGCGGGAACCAGTGGGACTCCTCCGCGATCTTCATCCCGGGCTACAACGGGGCGGTGTCGAACTTCGACCCGTACGGGGAGTTCGTCGCCTACGATCTCGAGACGACCTCGGCCTGGTTCAACAGTTATGACTTCAGCGTGGACGAGGGTGCCATGTTGGTCGGCTACAGCACCAAGGCTCCCAGGCAGGACCGGATCCTCGGCAATCTCGTCGGGTGGGACGGGTTCGCCTGGAACTGGGGCACTGACGAGCAGTTCGTCACGTTCGGGTACCCGGCGGCGTCTCCGTACAACGGTGAGTCGATGATC